>NZ_CP023407.1:3705000-4013750 GCF_003665435.1 Streptomyces fungicidicus | reverse complement strand
GATGAAGGCGTACGCCTCGTACTTGCTCGCCGGGTGGCCGAGGAAGACCGTGATGTGCGAGGCCCAGGTCCACACCTCGGGGATGGTCTGCCACGCCGGGTCGGTGTGTTCGTTCACGGTGAGGAAGGCCAGGTCCTCGAGACCGGACAGCATCAGCAGGATCATCGCGTAGGAGAGCCGGCGCACCAGGTGGGCGGCGCCGCCGCCGATGCGGAAGGCGAGGACGAGGCTGAGGATGACGAACGGGGTCAGCGTGAGGATGTAGTAGTACAGCTCGGGGTGGTTCTCGGCGACGAAGAAGATCTTCGGCACGAAGTAGCAGAAGTACACGAGGAAGCAGACCGGGACCACGAGGTGGAGGCGGATCCGCTGGGCCCAGACCGGGTCGAGCTGGGCGATCGCCTCGGTGGCGAGCACGAAGGGCACCAGCTTGAACAGCAGGATGCCCAGGCTCTTGACCTCACGGTCATGAGGCATGGCGAACCAGACGATGCCCGCGAAGACCGCCGCGAGCGCGGCGAGGACCAGGAAGGGCGCGTTGCGCCGTGCGGTGTTCAACGAACTTTCTCCGTAAGGGGTTCAGGGTGGCGGGCCGGGGCGGGCGCGGCCGGTTCCACGCCGAAGCGCAGCAGGGACTGTGCCTTCGCCTGTGCCGCCCGGAGCTCGGCGTAGCTGTCCGCGACGAGCAGGAGGTAGCCGAGTTTGTGGCCGGCCTGGGTGTAGCGGCGGACCTGGCTGCCGGGGCCCGCGAAGAGCCTCAGCTCGGCGGTCTGGGGCAGCGCCCGGACCGCGTCCTCGCCGTCGACGGTGCGCAGGACGCCGTCGGTGTCGGTGGTCAGGATGTGCAGGGCGGTCTTCTTCACGTGGCGGGGAGCCAGGTCGAAGTCCTGGCCCAGCGCGAGGCGCAGGGCCGCCTCGTAGGTGTTGATGCCGTAGGCGTGCTGGACGAGCAGCGGCATGCCGTTGCCGCCGAGCCGGGCGCCCATCTCGATGAAGCGGATCTCCTCGGTGCGGTCGACCACGAAGTCGAAGTTGACCGGGCCGTCGGTGTGGCCGAGCGCGACGCAGATGTCCATGATCATGGAGCGCAGCCGGATCTCGGTGGCGGGCGTGAGCTCGGCGGGCACCGTGTGGGTGGTGGTGATCATGTGCGGTGCGCCGGTGGTGGCGCGCTCGGTGACCGCCGTGGTGGCCAGCTTCCCGTCGCGCAGGAACGCTTCCGCGGACAGGTGCCGGCCCAGCAGCATCTCCTCGACGATCACTTCGCCGGAGAAGGAGTACGCCCGCGCCTCGGCCAGCGCGGCGGGCAGTGCCGCCGGGTCGGCGACGACCTGGACGCCCTTGCTGCCGGAGGAGTCGTTGGGCTTCACGATGAGGGGCAGCGACAGCGTGGCCGCGGCCAGACGCAGTTCGACGGGGTCCGCGGACCGCAGATGGCCGTAGCCGGGGAGCCCGACGCGTTCCAGGACGGCGTGGAAGTAGCCCTTGTCCACGGAGGCCCGCACCGCGTCCGGGGCCGGCTGGTACGGGGTGCCGAGGATCCGGCTGAGTTCGGCCACCGACTCCTGCGCGGCGTCGCTGGCCGGTGAGATCACCGCGGCGACGTCGAGGTGGCCGATCCGGGCGGCGATCTCCCCGGGGGCCCGGGTGGTCATGCACAGGAAGAGGTCGGCGGCCGCCGCGCCCAGCGCGTCCGGCCGCTGGTCGACGCCGATGACCCCGTAACCGAGGCGGCGGGCCTCGTGGTAGGCGGGGAGCTGGTCCTCGCCCCCGCCGAGGACGAGGATGTGGGGCTTGGTCATGGCAGGTTCCCTGTCTGCGGCAGTGGCGCGGGCGCGGCCCGGCCGGTGGATGCGTGGCGGTGCGCGTAGAGGTCGTCCCGCGGCCGCACGGGCACGTTGGCCTCCCGGATCTGGTAGCGGGGGAGTCCCTCGCCGCCGCGCATGATGCGCACCAGGTAGCGGGCGAGCAGCGCGAGCGCGCCCAGGCCGAAGGCGTGCAGCAGCACGGACGCCGTGGCGAGCAGCCGGACGTCGGCCCGCAGCAGCGTCAGCGCCCCGGCCGCCACGGCGGCGACGGCCGCGGCGAGGTAGACGAGGGCGAGCGGCCGGTAGGAGAAGCCGACGAAGAGATCGGCGGCGTGCCGGAACAGCTTGCCGAGCGACCACTTGGCCCGCCCGGCCACCCGGGCCGCGTGCGCGGTCTCCACCGTCGTGTAGCGGGCGCCGATCAGCGGCAGGGTGGCGAGGAAGTACGGCGTGCTGACCTCGCAGTCGGCGACCTTGTGGGCCACCACGGTGCGCACCACCCGGAACACCGAGGCGCGCACGGGCAGTTCGATGCCCAGGATGCGGGTGGCGACGGCCTGGTGGCCGATGGTCCCGAGACGGCGGTACCAGGGGTCCTGCCGGCCGGCGCGGACCGCGAAGACCGCGTCGTAGCCGCCCTCCACGGCCCGCCGCGCCAGCTTGTGGAGTTCGGCGGGCGGGGACTGCAGGTCGGCGTCGAGCTGGACGGTCCATTCCTTCGACGCGTAGGCGAAGCCCGCGGTGAAGGCGGATTCGAGGCCGAAGTTACGGGCGAAGGAGAGATATCGGACGCGTGGATCCTCGCGGGCGATCCGCTTGATGATGTCGAGCGTACCGTCGGTGCTTCCGTCGTCGACGAAGAGGATTTCCGAGTCCTCGTACCTGTATATCTCCCTGCTGATTTCCAGATATGCCCGCTCGATGCATTCCTCCTCGTTGTAACAGGGCACCATCGCGGTGATGGAAAGCATGGCGGGCATCCCGGTCACTCTGCTTCTCCCCGCTCGTCCTCCGTCCTTCCCGAATCAGTCGAACATCGCGTTCATCGTCTCGTGGGTGGTCGCCTTCTGGCTGTCCGTGCGGCTCGCCCAGCAGGTGTTGAGGATGATGCGGGTCTTGTCGGCGTTCAGCGGGACCGTGCGGTGCAGGGTGGTGTCCGAGCGCAGGAAGTACAGCTCGCCCCGGGCGTGGCCGTACGAGCGGATCGGGTGCTGCTGCAGGTACTCCTCGACGCGCGGGTCGTCCTTGTTCCAGTCGGTGTGCGGGATGCACTGGAGCATGCCGCCGTACTCCAGGGAGGGCGCCTCGATCAGCCAGATGACCGTGAAGCTGAAGTCGCCCCAGTGCCAGCCGTGGGTGTCGCCCTTCTGGTGCTGGCGGGTGATGATGTACTTCTCCTCGTCCCAAGGGCACTCCATGACCTCCTCCTTGGCGAGGCGGGAGAGGAAGCCCTTGAGCGCCGGCGACGCGTAGACGGCCGGGATCAGCGAGCCGTCGGTGGCGATCGCCTTCTGGCCGACGGTGGACATGAAGCGCGGCGAGTCGCCGGTCTCCTTGAGACGGATGTCGATGCGCTTCTGGTGCGTGTCGATCAGCTGGTGGGTCTCGGCGGCGACCGCCTCGAAGACCTCCTCGGAGACCAGGCCGGGCAGCTTGACGTAGCCCTCGCGGCGGAAGTGCTGGGAGAGCTTCAGGACCTCGTGGTCGTTGTCGAACCGCTCCGTGATGTTCTTGGCGATGAGCTCTTCGACGTTCGCTGCGGTGATCGCGTTCTGCGTCATGCGGGCTGCTCCTCATGTGGCGTGCGGCCGGATCCCCATACGTCGGACCGGTGACCCGGATTCTTTTGCCGCTTTCGGTGCACCGATTCTGCGGCGCGGGCCGGCGCGTCCGGTAGTGCCTGCGTCACCGATTTCGCATGAGGACATCACCCGGAACCCGACATGAGTTCTTCACACCCGACATGAGGAACTCATGCCGCCGCCGTCCGTGAAGAACGCAGCGTTGCGCCAGAATTCCCTGTGCGGTCAAATACCGGGACGCCCGGGGGCCTTCACCGAATTCCCCCGCAGATATCACGGGCATCCCCTGCACACGGAAATTCCGCAGGGATCCAGGGAGGGACGGGAATGACCAGGACTGCGGTGGTGGCCGGAGGTGCCGGCTTCGTCGGCTCGCATCTGTGCGAGCGGCTGCTCACGGACGGCTGGCGGGTCGTCTGCGTCGACAACTTCGTCACCGGGAGCGCCGGGAACGTGGCCCATCTCGCCGGTGAGAGCCGGTTCCGGCTGATCGAGGCCGACGTCTGCGAGGGGGCGCCGCCGGTCGCGGGGGGCGTCGACGCCGTCCTCAACCTGGCGTCGCCCGCCTCGCCGGTCGACTACCTCGCGCTCCCCCTGGAGACCCTGCGGGTGGGATCCGAGGGCACCCGGCACCTGCTGGACCTCGCCCGTGCCAAGGGCGCCAGATTCGTGCTCGCCTCCACCTCGGAGACGTACGGCGACCCCCTGGTGCACCCCCAGCCGGAGAGCTACTGGGGCAACGTCAACCCGGTCGGCCCGCGCTCGGTGTACGACGAGGCGAAACGGTACGCCGAGGCCATCACCATGGCGTACCGCAGGAGCTTCGGCGTCGACACCGGCATCGTGCGGATCTTCAACACCTACGGCCCCCGGATGCGCGCCCACGACGGCCGCGCCGTTCCCACCTTCATCCGGCAGGCGCTCGCCCACCAGCCGATCACCGTGGCCGGCGACGGCTCGCAGACCCGCTCGCTCTGCTACGTGTCCGACCTGGTCGACGGGCTGGTGCGGATGACCAAGGCGCGGCTCGCGGGGCCGGTCAACCTCGGCGACCAGGAGGAGGTCACGGTCCTGAGGCTCGCCGAGTGGATCCGCGAGCTGACGGCCTCCCCCTCCGGCATCGTCCATGTGCCCCGGCCGGTCGACGACCCCTCCGTCCGGCGGCCCGACACCACGCGAGCACGTGAAGAGCTGGGCTGGGCACCGGAGTTCAGCACCGAGCGCGGTCTGATCCGGACAATCGACTGGTTCCGCGGGCGGGACGCGGCCGACCGGGAGACCCTGCAGATGGCCGGTGCAGAGGAAAAGTAGGACCTGCTGACACCATGGGCGCGCGACCGCACGAGGAGGACGGGACGGTGACCGGACATGCCGGAGGGTAGGTCAGCGCTCCACCCAGCCCTTGCTGTGCGCGAGCACACCCGCCTCGAACCGGCTGCGCGCGCCCAGACGGGTCATCAGGTCGGCGGTGATGCGCCGGACGGTGCGCACCGACACGCCCAGCTGGCGGGCCATCGCGTCGTCCGTCATCCCCTCCCCGAGCAGTCCGAGCACGGCCTGCTCCGGCGGCGACGGCCGGTCGTCGCCGGTCCGCGTCGGGACGGTCTCGCCCAGCGGGCACGACTGCTGCCAGGTCTGGTCGAAGAGGGTCATCAGGGCGGTGACCGCACCGGTGCCGTGCAGCACCAGGGCGCCCTGGTCGGCGGCGGCCGGATCCATCGGCAGGATCGCCGTGACACGGTCGTACACCAGCATCCGCGACGGCAGCCGGGGCGCGGTGCGCACCTGGCCGCCGCGTTCGGTGAGCCATTCCGCGTACGCCCGGGTGCCCTGGCAGTTGCGGGCACTGTCCAGGAAGACGTACCGCAGCCGCACGCCCCGGCCGGTGACGGCCCGGTCCAGCGGCCGGGCGGCCTCCAGGTGCCGTTCGCTCTGCCCGCCGCCGGGGACGAACGCCGCGATCTCGGTGGTGCAGGTGTCGGCGAGGTGCTCGATCCTCGACTGGATCTGGTCCATGCTCCGGAGCTTGTGCACCTCGGCGGCCCCGCCGCTGGAGGCGCGGATGTCGGCGACCATCCGGGTCACCGCGAGGCGGCTCGCCCTGATCTGCCGCTGGCGCTCCAGGACTTCGGCCTCTTGGTCGATGAGCAGCGAGGTCAGGCCGACCTCCGGGTCGACGGCCCGGCCGGGACCGCCGTCCGGCGACGGCCGCACCAGCGAGAGGGCGGCCAGCCGGTCGAGCGCCGCACAGGTGCGCTCCTCGCTCCAGCCCAGCGCCTCGCAGAGACCGGCCACGCCGCCCGCCCCCTCCGCGAGCATGGTCCGGTACACGGCCTCCTCGTCAGGACCGAGGCCCAGTTCCCCAAGCATGCTTCCCTCCCCCAAGGGTGGCGGCCCGGGCGACCGCCGACGGCTCCGGTCTTTTCAGGCCAGAGTGCCGCTGTGGAGCCACACTCTATGCGATGGCCGGAAATCTGTGCTGTTTTCAGTGACACCAGGAAAATCTTTGTGGGGCGAACGTTGTGTATCTGGTGAACGTCCGGCTTGCCGTCGTCGACGGCGGCCTCTCGCCCTCGCTCCCGGAAACCCGCGCCCTGCTGTGGGCGGCCGTCCGCCCGGGGGACGGCGTGGAGCACATCTACGCGCAGCCGTGCGGCCGGTCCGTGGAAGCGGTGCTCTTCGTGGAACGGCCCACCCTGGCCGAGGCGGAGCGCTGCTGTGACACGGTCCTCGACCGCTGCGCGGCGGACGGACCCCGGTTCAGCAGGCACTCCTCCGTGCCGCTGCCCCTCTTCGTCGAGCTGCTCGGGGGGCAGGGCGAGCGCTGAGAAACACGGCCCGCCGCGGTTCCCGGCGCGTCCGCCCACCCCCGGGAGTCCGTCCTGTCAGGGTCCTGCCATTGCAGCTCCCTGACACGCGTAACCCCTGTCCCCGGCCGCCGGCGACGATCACAGTGGTGCCACCGAAACGGGCACCGCTCACACGGACCGCCCCGGACGGATCCGGCCACCGGCGCACACGCCTGCACGACCGGCCGGAGCCAGACGACCGTTTTGTCCACAGGGGGTACCGATGAAACTCTCGTTCCGCTTGCTCACCGCGTCCACCGTCGCCGTCACCGCCGTGTTCGCCGCGGCCCTCACCGTCGCGGGCGCCACCGGGGGGCCGGCGTCCGACCGGCACGTGTCCGTGGTCGGCGCTCCGCACGGCGCGTCCGCCAAGCCCAAGCCGGTCAACATCTGGGGCCCGTGAGCGCCGTGGCCGCGGAGGACAGCCTGACCCTGAACCTGCTGGGGCCGATCGAGGCCCACCGCGGCGGGAAACCGGTCGACCTGGGCGGGGCCAAGCCCCGCACCGTACTGGCGGCCCTGCTGCTCGCCCGGAGCCGGGTCGTACCGGACACCGAACTCACCGCACTGCTGTGGGGCGAGTCGCCACCCGTCACCTGCTCGGCCCAGATCCACACCTACGCCTCCCGGGTACGCCGGCTGCTCGGCCCCGCCGTCACGGTGGAGCGCCGGCGCCCCGGTTATCTGCTCCGGCTGCCGGACCAGGGCGTCGGGATCGACCTCCTGACGTTCCGCCAGTACGCGGCGCGCGGCGCCGCGGCGCTCACCGGCGGCACTCCCGGCACCGCCGCCCGGGTGCTGCGCCAGGCGCTCGGCGTCTGGCGCGGCACGGCCCTCGGCGGGGTTTGCGACCCGCTCGCCGACCTGGAACGCGACCGACTCGAGGAGGAACGGCTCACCACGCTGGAGCAGCGCCTGAGCGCCGACCTGGAACTCGGGCGGCACTCCGAGGTCATTCCCGAGCTCATGGCGCTGATCGCGGCCCACCCGCTGCGCGAGGGGCTGCGCGGCCAGCTGATGACCGCCCTGTACCGCTCCGGGCGGCAGGCCGACGCGCTCGCCGCCTACCGGGCCGCGCGCGCCACGCTCGCCGAGGAGCTGGGCCTGGAACCCTGCGCGGAACTCCAGCGGCTGCACCAGGCCCTGCTCACCGGGCACCCGTCGCTGCTGCCGCGCACCACGGCCACGCCGGCCACCGGCGCGACCACGGGCCGGTCCGGGCCGCCGCCACCCGCCGAACTGCCGCCCGCGCCGGCCGACTTCACCGGGCGCGAGCAGCAGGTGGCACGGCTGACCGAGGCACTCACCGGGGAGCTTCCGGGCCCCGCCGTCCACACCGTGACCGGCATGCCCGGCGTCGGCAAGACGGCACTCGCCCTGGTGACCGCGCACCGCGTCGCGGACCACTACCCGGACGGGCAGATCCATCTCGATCTGCGCGGCTCGGGACCCGACCCGCTGCACCCGGCGGACGCGCTCGGCACACTGCTGCGCCTGCTCGGCGTCCCGGAAGGACGGACACCCGGCACGCTCGACGAACGGGTCCGCGCCTACCGGACCCGGATCGCCGGCCGGCGCCTGCTGCTCGTCCTCGACGACGCGGCCGGGGAGCGGCAGGTCCGTCCGCTGCTGCCCGCGACCGGCGGCAGCGCGGCCCTGGTCACCAGCCGTGCGGGCCTGCACGCACTGGACGGGCCGGGGCGCACCCCGCTCGGGCCGATGTCCGCGGCGGACGCGCGCGCCCTCTTCGAGAAGCTGGCGGGACGCTCCCGCGTCTCGGCCGAGCCGGGCGCCGCGGCCGGCGTCGTCCGGGCCTGCGCCGGGCTTCCGCTCGCCCTGCGCGTCGCCGGGGGCCGGGCCGCGGCCCGGCCGCACTGGCCGCTGGCCAGGCTCGCGGACCGGCTGGCCGAACCCGACCGCACCCTCGCCGAACTCACCCTGGCCGACCTGTCGTTGACCGACCGGCTGTGGACGGCGTACCGCGGGCTCGACCCGCGGAGCCGGCGCGCGCTGCGGTTCCATTCGGCGCTCGGCCCGCACCCGCTGCTGCCGCACGCCGCCGCGGGGGCGCTCGGAACCGATCCCGACCGGGCGGAGGAACTGCTCGCGGGACTCGCCGAGGCCCACTGGTGCGAGGTGGTCCGGTGGCGCGGCGGGTACGGGTACCGGCTGCATCCGCTGGTGCGCCTCTTCGCCCGCGCCCGCCTCGCCGAGGAGGAGGGAACGGTCCCGCTCCCCCTCCCGGTGCCCCACGCGCCGGCACCGGCCGTCCGGGCAGGCGCGGTCCGCCACACCGGCTAGGGTCTCTCGTTCGGCTCGGGCCGGACCCCGCGAGCCCGGCGTGATCCGAACGAGAGGCACTGGAGTCCGCGCACCGACACCGCACCCGTACGACACCACAGACACGAGGTGGAACCGGCCATGCCCGCACCTTTCGGATTCAGCTACGAGACGCGTGCCGACGGCACCGTCGTCATCACCCACCGGGGCCGCACGGCCACCACGCTGCGCGGCCCGCGCGCCGTCCGCTTCACCGAGGAAGTGGAGGCCGGCGACGCGCAGGAGGTGATGGCGCGCTGGACCGGCTCGTACAAGTTCGGCAACGAGCGCACGGCCCGCAACCATCCCCGCAACCGGGGACGCCGGAACTAGGGCCTCTCGTCTGGATCACGCCGGGCTCGCGTGCCCCGGCACCGCGCCCTGATCCGGCCCGATCCGAACGAAGGACCCCAGGCCGGCACGGCACACCCACGGGGGCCGGCGGCCCGTGGGTCCCCTCAGCCGCCCGCGACGGTCTCGAGGGTCCGGGCCGCACCGTCCTCGGTCGCCATGTGCTGCGCGGCCCGCGCCGCGGCGAGGGTGTGGCCCTGCCGCCTCACGACGCGGTCGAGCGCGTCGGCGAGCCGTTCGGCGGTCAGGGACCGGAAGGGGACCGGGTCGGTGGCGGCGCCGAGGGCGGCGAGCCGTCCCGCCCAGAAGGGCTGGTCGGCGCCGACCGGCACGGGGACGGCGGGCACCCCGGCGCGCAGCGCGGCGGCCGACGTGCCGGCCCCCGCGTGGTGGACCACGGCGGCCAGCCGGGGGAACAGCAGGGCGTGCGGGACGTCCCCGACGGTGAGCACGTCGTCGCCGTCGGCGGCGAGCCCGGCACTGCCGGACTGGAGGATGCCGCGCAGCCCGGCGCGGCGCAGTGCTCGCACGGCGATCTCGCTCAGCCGCTCCCCGTCGCCGGCCGCCATGCTCCCGAAGCCGATGAGGACGGGCCGGGGTCCGGCGGTGAGGAAGTCCTCCAGGCCGGCGGGCAGCCGGCCGGACGGATCGTGGTGGGGCCACCAGTTGCCCACCACCTCCAGGCCGGGGCGCCAGTCGGCGGGGCGGGGCACCAGGGCCGTGCTGAAGCCGTGCAGGACCGGCCAGTTCGCCCGTTCCCGCTGTCTGCGCGTCGCGGCGGCGGACTCCGGCGGCAGTTGGAGGCGCCGGCGCAGCTTCGCCACCGCCTGCTCGTAGACCCGGTCGGTCATGCGCAGGGCGAAGCGTCCGGCCAGCCGGTTGGCGGGACGGCCCAGCGAGCGTGAGCCGGTGACGACGGGCGGGAAGTCGCCGGTGGGGGCGGTGGGCTGGAGGTACACGCCGATGCTCGGTGTGCCGGTGGCCTCGGCGACGTGCCAGCCCAGCGGGGCCGTGGTGGTGGACAGCAGGAGCAGATCGGGGGCGTCGGCCGCCGCGTCGGCGAACCCCTGGCCCAGTTCGGTGATGAACGCGGCGGCGGTGCGCATCAGTTCCCGCCTGTCCGTCGCGCCGCCGTGTCCCCGTGGGTCGGCGGGGAGGCCGCGGAAGTCCAGCCCGGCGTCGCGCACGAGGGGCGCGAAGGGCTCCGTGGTGGCGACGGCCACATGGTGTCCGGCGTGCCGCAGTGCCGCGCCCAGGCCGGTGTAGGGCGCGACGTCGCCGCGCGATCCGGCCGCGGCGATCAGGATCCTCATCGGTTCCCCTCCTCGGAGTCGGCCCGGCCGGCCGCGTGGCGGGCCGCGTTGGCGTGGACCGCCCTGCACAGGTAGGCGGCCAGGCCCGGGCGCTGCTGCGACGGCGGTACGACCAGGGCGAAGGCGCGCGGGTCGGCGACGAAGTCGTCCGCGATGCGCCGGTGCATGTCGGGCGGGCAGGAGGTGAACCAGCGCGAGACGTGCAGGCGGTGCTCCTCGGCGAGGTCCATGGCCCGCTCGCCGTCGTGACGCTCGCCCTCGTCGAAGGCGGCGAGCAGCTCCGCGCGCCAGGCGGCCGCCTCCCCCATGAGCCGCCGCCAGTCGTCCTTGGTGTGGGCGGCCGCGCGCGTCATCGCCTCGCGCTGTCCGTCCGACCGCGCCCATTTCAGCTCCGCCTCGGTGGCGTAGCTCAGGTCGAAGGTGATCTCGCCGAAGACCTCGAAGCGCTCCTGGGGTGTCAGGGGCACCCCGGTCTGCTGGACCTCTATCGCGCGTTCCGCCACCTCGGCCAGCCGCTGCAGTCTGGCGATCTCCTCGCTCAGCTGCCGCTGCCGGGCGCGCAGCTGCTCCACGGCGTTGGCCTGCGGGTCCTTCAGGATCGCGGCGATCTCGTCGAGTGAGAAGCCGAGCTCGCGGTAGAAGAGGATCTGCTGGAGACGGACCAGGTCGGCGTCGTCGTAGAGCCGGTAGCCGGCCTGGCTGCGGTCGCCGGGCGAGAGCAGTCCCGCCTTGTCGTAGTGGTGCAGCGTCCGCACCGTCACCCCGGCGAAGGCCGAGACCTGTCCCACGGAGTAGCTCATCCACCCGCCCTTTCGTCGGCTCACAGCCTCGGGCCTGACGTAAGGAGAGGGTCAAGCCGCCGCTCACCACATCCTCTACAGTCATGTAGAAGATAGGCTGTCCGGGTCCGCCCCCCTCACGGACAGCGCAGTGGAAAGGAGCGTCGGAGATGAGCATCATCGCCTGGCTGGTTCTGGGACTCCTCGCCGGAGCGATCGCCAAACTGATCCTGCCCGGACGGGATCCGGGCGGTTGTGTCGGTACTACGGTGATCGGCGTCGCCGGCGCCTTCCTGGGCGGCTGGCTGTCGGCCGAGGTCCTGGACCGCCCGGTGCAGCGGGAGTTCTTCGACGCGGCGACATGGGGGTCCGCCGTCGTCGGCGCCCTCGTGCTGCTGATCGGCTACCGCCTGCTGTTCGGCAACTCCCGGAACTGACAGGGCCCCCGGAACGTCTTCCACGACTTCGCCAAACCGTGTCCCGCACCCGCGCGGACCTCACCACCCCACCTGCCGAGAAGGAGTACGCAATGGGAGTTTCCCTGTCCAAGGGCGGCAACGTCTCGTTGAGCAAGGAGGCACCGGGCCTGACCGCCGTACTGGTCGGTCTGGGCTGGGACGTGCGCACCACGACCGGTACCGACTACGACCTCGACGCCTCGGCGCTGCTGCTCGACGCCTCCGGCAAGGTCCTCTCGGACGGCCACTTCGTCTTCTACAACAACCTCACCAGCCCCGACGGCTCCGTCGAGCACACCGGCGACAACCTCACCGGCGAGGGCGAGGGCGACGACGAGGCGGTCAAGGTGAACCTCGCCGCGGTCCCGGCCCAGGTGGAGCGGATCGTGTTCCCGGTCTCCATCCACGACGCGGAGAACCGGGGCCAGAGCTTCGGCCAGGTCCGCAACGCCTTCATCCGGGTCGTCAACCAGGCGAACAACCAGGAGATCGCCCGCTACGACCTCTCCGAGGACGCCTCCACCGAGACCGCCATGGTCTTCGGCGAGCTCTACCGGCACGGCGCCGAGTGGAAGTTCCGGGCCGTCGGACAGGGCTACGCCTCCGGGCTGGCCGGCATCGCCGCCGACTTCGGCGTCAACGTCTGACGAACCCGCGCGGTCCTGCCGCCGGTCCCGCTCCCCGGAGCGGAACCGGCGCCCCGGGGACGGCCCCGCTCACCCGGGTCCGCTCCCTTCCACCACGGGCGCGCCCGGAAACGGACGCATCACCGGCCGCACGACGCCAACTACAGTCCTGTAGAGGCCTCTTGCGGACGCGACCATCCAGCAAGGACGCATTCCCGGCCGCGGTGGCCGATATGCCGGCCCCGGCCGCCGCGCCCCGCTCCGCCCTCTTCCCGGAGACCCGCCCTGCCGGAAGCCGGGCACACCGGGCAGACTCTGCGCTGTAGCCACATGACGGAGGACGACTCGAACATGATCACGTTGACGAAGGAAGACGGCCCCGCCGACCTCGACGGAGTGACCCACCTGTCCATCGGCGTCTCCTGGGACCCCACGGCCGGCAGCAGCGGCGGCGTGCTCGGCAAGCTGCGCCGCAAGACCGGCACCGACCTCGACCTGATCGCCGTCGCCATGCAGGGCGGGGACCCGGTACGCCTCGCCGGCCTGGACTCGCTCGACCCGATGGGCAACGGCTCGCTCCTCCACAGCGGCGACAACCAGACCGGTCACGGTGACGGGGACGACGAGACGGTGACCGTCGAGTTCGCCCGCCTCCCCGCGCCCATCACGTCGATCGTGTTCGTCGCCGCCGCCTACAAGAAGGGCAGCTCCTTCCAGAAGGCCCGCAACATCAGCTTCAAGGTGTACGACGCCACCGGCGGAAGCACCCAGCAGGTCGCCGACATATGGCCCAGCATGCTCAGCCAGGACAACGGCTGCGCCGTGGCCAAGGCCCTGCGGGTCGGCGACACCTGGAAGCTGGAGGTCATCAACGAGACGGGGAAGATCAAGCAGGGCGACGAGCACGCCCTGATGCGCTTCGCCGTCAGCAAGTAGTACGTGGGTTCCCGTGAGCGCAGGAAAGGGGCCGTCCCGGCCGGTGCCGGGGCAGCCCCTCTCCCGTACGCCCGGGCGGCGTCAGCCCTTGAAGGCGTCCTTGCCCTTCTCCTTGGCCTCGCGGGCGTCCCCCGTGCTCTTCTTCGCCTGCCCCTCGGTGACCATGCGCTCGTTACCCACGGCGTTCCCCACGGCCTTCTCCGCCTTGCCCTGGGCCTGCTCGGTCTTCGCCTTGGCCTTCTCACCGGCACTCATGGAACACGCCTCCTCGTAGCGTTCTGGCGTCCTTGCCGCTGACGCGGTGCAGCCCAAGTGCCCCCACCTTTCCTTCACAAACAAGGCTTCATCCGCGATTGAGGGCGCCGACGCGGGGCAACCGGTGGCTCAGGAGGTTGATAACTATGGTTCCCCTGTTGCTGGTCCTGCTGCTCGCCCTGGTTCTCTTCGGCGCCGGATTCGCGGTGAAGATCCTTTGGTGGGTCGCCATCGCCGTTCTGGTGCTCTGGCTGCTCGGCTTCGTGATGCGTTCCACCTCGGCCGGCGGCGGACGTGGCCGCTGGTACCGATGGTGACGCCTGACGACGCCGCGTTACGCCTCCCGGGGCCCGTCCACCACGGTGGCCGGGCCCCGCGGCGTGCCGCCCCGCCCCCGGGCGGGGCGTTTCGCTTCTCCCCGTTCCCCTACCTGTGCTCGGGGTTCTCGTAGTCGCTGCGGCAGCCGGCGTCCCAGGCGGTGCGCTGGTTTCCGTGGGCGGGGATGCCGCCGAGGTCCTTCAGGGCCCGGGCCAGGTGCAGCAGGTTCCAGGTCATGAAGGACGTGTTGCGGTTGGTGAAGTCGTTCTCCGGGCCGCCCGAGCCGGGGTCGAGATAGGAGGGGCCCGGGCCCGCCTCGCCGATCCATCCGGCGTCCGCCTGCGGGGGGATGGTGTAGCCCAGGTGCTGGAGGCTGTAGAGCAGGTTCATGGCGCAGTGCTTCACGCCGTCCTCGTTGCCGGTGATCAGACAGCCGCCGACGCGGCCGTAGTAGGCGTACTGGCCTCGCGAGTTGAGCAGCGAGGAGCAGGCGTAGAGACGCTCGACGACCTTCTTGGTGACGGAGCTGTTGTCGCCCAGCCAGATGGGGCCCGCGAGCACCAGGATGTCGGCGGCCATCACCTTCTCGTACAGCCCGGGCCAGGCGTCGGTGGCGAAGCCGTGCTCGGTCATGTCCGGGTAGACGCCGGTCGCGATGTCGTGGTCCACCGCGCGGATCAGCTCCGTGGTCACGCCGGCGCCCTCCATGACGGCCCGGCTCCTGTCGATCAGCCCCTGGGTGTTGCTGCGCTGCGGGGACGGCTTGAGGGTGCAGTTGACGTAGAGGGCGGTCAGGTCGTCGTAGCGGTGCGGGAGGCCCGCGGAGGATGAGGCGGTCATGGAGGGCAGCCTCTCGCAGGGTTTCCGTTATGCCCCGGTTCGACGCGCTCGCGCACGCCGTGGCGGCGCCCGTTCGGGCGGGAGCACCAAAGGCCCCTCACGGACGCCGCCTCCTGCCCGCCCCGGGGGCCGTGCGCAGAGAGAATGCTAGGCTCCGGCCACTTGCCCGGGGGGGGTATTCCGAACGTCACGTGAGCCGTGGGTCCACGACCCGTGGCCAGACGGCGGGCGCCGCATGTCTCTCCGAGCCCTCACCCACCGCCTATCCGCCGGAGAGGTCCTGCATGGGCAGACGTGCTCTCGTACGAGGCGCCACCGCCGCCGCCGTTTCCTTCACCCTCACCCTCGGGCTCGGCCCGCTGACCGCCGGCGGCGCGTACGCGGCGACGGCCGCCGGAGAGGTGGTCGTGCCGGCCACCACGTCCCTGGTTCCCCGGACGGGGCTGCTGAGCGCGGGGCCCTCGGGGTTCCTCCGGTACGAGGAGGGGCGGGGCCAGCTCTGGACGACCTACGACGGCGTCGACACGCTCGTCGACGCCTCCGGCACGGACGCCTACGGCGTCACGAGCGCCGGCGCGGGCTCGGACGTCGTCGCCCGCCACGACGGCGCCGCCAGGACCGTAACGCTGCGGGACATGACGTCCGGCCGGACCAGCACGGTCGCGCTGCCCGCCGGGCACGCGTACTTCAGCACGCTCGGGTCGACGGTCGTCACGACCGCGGGAACCCCGGGCACCGACGCCGTGTGGCATCTGCTGGACGTCCGGGAGGACGGTTCCGTCACCGACCGCACCGTGGAGGGCGTCCCCTCCGGCACCTACCTGTGGTCCGCCGCGGGGCTGGGCGACGCTCGCGGACAGGTCGTGCGGTACCGCAAGGGCGACGACGAGGTCACCGGATGGCTCGACGTCGAGCAGGGGCGCTTCACCGCCCTGCCGTACACCGTGCGGTCGTGGCACGGCCTGGTCGCGCTCAGCCCCACCCACCTGGTGTGGTTCTACGACGGCACCCTGCACGTCGCCTCCCGGCAGGACCCGGCCGCCGCCGTGCGGACCGTGGCGGCCGGCGACGTCGCGCAGGTGCTGGGCTTGGTCGGCGACACCGTCGTCGTCTCACGCCACGACGCCTCCCTGGGCCGCTACGACACCGACCGCGCGGTCTCGCGGGTCGAGGCCGTCCCCCTCGACGGCTCCGCGCCCCGGACGCTGCTGGCCAGGACGTCACGGCAGGCCGTGGCCACTCCGGACGGCGGGCTGCTGGTGGCGGGCGGCGCCGACACCGACCACTGGGGCGTCTCCCTCATCGGGGCCGCGGCGGACGGCGGGGTCACCGTGCGCAAGGTCGCGGACGCCTACCCCCGCAGCAGCGCCCACCAGGTCTCCCAGCTGAATCTCACCCAGGGCCGGCTGACGACCGTGGAGCAGGACCCGGTGGGCGACTGGACGTATCTCCACACCCGTGACACCGGCGTGACCGGCTCCCCCACGGCGGGGGCCCGGACCACCCGCGGCCGGATCGCGCCGGAGAACTACGCGGAGGGCCGCCCCCGGCTCCTCGACACCGGCGACGGCCGGACGGTCGTCTCCGGATACGGCACCAGCACCGCCCAGCAGCCGCATGTCCTGGAGCCCTCCCAGTCGCTCCCCGGCACCCGGATCGACAGCTCCCGCAGCTACCGGACCGCCACCGCAGCCGGCGGCCGCTTCGCCGCGCTGACCGGGCCGTACGACAGCTCCGGCGCGGCGGAGACCCGGATCGTCGACCTCGACACCGGGCGCACGGTGCACACGACGACGGACACCGTGCGGGCGATCTGGGGCACCACCCTGTGGGTGATGTCCGGCAACGACACCGTGGTCCCCGTCGACCTGCTCACCGGACAGCGCGGCTCCCCCGTGTGGTTCGGGCGCGGCTGCCTGCTGAACGACTTCCAGGCCGTCGGCCGGTGGCTGCTGTGGAACTGTGTGATGGGCTCCGAGGGTCTGGGTGTCTACGACACCGTCAGCCAGCGGAACCAGACCCTCGTGTCGGGCTCCGGATGGGAGCAGGCCCAGCTCGGCGACGGCTTCGTCGCGACCTCCGAGAGCGGGCGGCTCAAGGTGATCGACGTGCGCGGCGGGACGCCCGTGGCGCACACCGCCGGCGCGTTCGAGGGAAACGCCTGGGACGTCGACCCGTACACCGGTGTGATCGCCCAGGCCCGCTCCGACAACACCATCCGCCTGACCCCCAGCGAGGTGCCCGTCTCTGCCCTCGTCCAGCGCGACGCCACCGTCGCCGCCTCCGCCGACGTCAAGGCCGGGGCCGCCCCGTGGCGCCCGAAGTGGTGGCTGAACAAGCCCGCTGCCTCCTGGAAGCTCGTGATCACCAACCGGGCCGGCACCGCCGTGCGCACGCTCACCGGCGGTCCGGCGCGCGGTGTGGTGAGCCCGGCCTGGAACGGCAAGGACGGCTCCGGCCGGCTGGTGCCCAACGGCACCCACACCTGGAAGCTGACCATCACCCCGGCGGACGGGCAGGGCGCGGCGCTGACGAGGTCGGGCACGGTCAAGGTCACCGGAGCCGCCGCGGCCCACCGCGACTTCGTCGGGTCGGACGGCTTCGGCGACCTGCTGACCCTGAACGGCTCCGGCGGGCTGACGTACCAGTACGGGACCGGTAAGGGAACGTTCACCGGGAAGCGGACGGGCTCCGGGTGGCCGACGACGGTGAAGGCGGTGCCCTTCGGCGACCTGAGCGGGGACCGGTGCAACGACGTGCTCGTACGGTTCAGCAGCGGGGCGCTGCGCGCCTACCGGCCCGTGTGCGGGGCGGCGGTGACCCCGTCCACGGCGTACACCTCGCTGGGCACGGGCTGGAACCAGTACAACGTGCTGACCTCGCCCGGGGACATCAGCGGTGACGGCCGGCCCGACCTGATCGCCCGCAACGCCTCGACCGGCGACGTCTACCTATACAAGGCGACGAGCACGGGCAAGCTCTCCTCCCGTGTGAAGATCGCGTCCAAGTGGACGGGGTACAAGAAGATCGTGGGCGTGGGCGACCTCAACGGCGACGGGCACGGCGACCTGCTCGCGCAGGACAAGTCGAACGAGCTGTGGCGCTACGACGGCACCTCGGCCGGCAAGTTCAAGAGCCGCGTGAAGGTCTTTAACGACTGGGGCGCCTCGTACAACGTGGTCGTGGGCGTGGGCGACCTCACCGGCGACGGCCGGGCCGACCTCGTCTCCCGCGACTCCTCCGGCGCCGTCTGGCGCAACAACGGCAACGGCAAGGGCTCCTTCGGCAGCCGCACAAGGATCGCCACCGGCTGGCAGGGCTACAAGAGCCTCTCCTGACCCGCCCCGCCCCGAACGGGCCCGGACACCGCACGACGTCCGGGCCCGCGACGCGTGCAGCCGTCCCCCTCCCGCCCCGGCGGGGATATTCACGGTGCCGTACGCCTCACCGCTGTCAGGATGACGATGCGGGTCGGCATGTCCACGACCCTTCCTTCGGAGCCCGACGGGCGGTTGGCGGGAGTTCATGCACGGGTTGGAAGACGTTCAAGAGGTACGCGAGGGCTTACTGAGTGCGACGGAGGCGCGGGCGCGGATCGCATCGGGCTCCCTGGTCGAATTGCGAGCAGGCGGGGATCCCGTGCTGGTGGGTCCGGGTTCGCTGGTCAAGGTGAACACCAGTATCGGATGCAATCGGGCAGCTGACCTCGAGGCCGAGGTCGAGAAGATCCGCGAGATCGCCCGGCTGGGCTATCAGCCCGACCTGATGATGGATCTGAGTACCGTGCGCCTTCCCGCCCCCCTCTATCGGACCGCCAGTGCGGAACTCGGTCTGCCGGTCGGCACGTTGCCGCATTACCTCTGCTTCAAGCCACGTGGCGGCCTCGACGTCCCTCGGCTGTTGGACGAGATCGAACGGCAGGCGGAAGCAGGTGTCGCGTGGATGACGCTCCACCTGTCGCCGACACGGGAGATGTACGAACTGGCCCGGACCACGCGCCAGACCGCCACCACGGCGCGCGGCGGTGGAATCGTCGTACGGGACATGCTGATCAACAACCGCGTCGAAAGCGTCCTGGCGGAGCGGTTCGGGGACATAGCCGCGATCCTCAAACGCCACGGAGTCGCTCTCAGTCTGGGGACGACATTCCGTCCGGCCAGCACCGTGGACGCGTTGGACACCGTGCACGTCCAGGAACTGGAGCGCCAGCAGTTGTTCTACCGCGAGGCCAGGGCGCTCGGGATACCAACCATGCTGGAGGCTGTCGGCCACATGCGCCTCGGGCAGATCGCGACATTCACCAGGTTGCTCCGCGGCACACTCCGCTACCCCGGACCCGTCATGACGCTCGGCCCCATTCCCACGGACGCCGCCGTCGGCCACGACCACATCGCGAACGCGCTGGGCGCCGGGATGCTCGCCGTCGAGGGCGGAACGAACGTGGTGAACTCGGTGACCCGTGAGGAACACACAGGTCGGGTGCCCACCCTCGATTCGATCCTGGAGGGGCTGCGGGCCGCTCGCATCGCTGCGCACTCCGCCAACATCTCGCTCTTTCCCGATCTGGACTTCCCCGCCGAGAACCGGGTGGCCGAGCGGCGTGGCGCGAACTACACCTGCGTCGTCGAGGGCGGACTGTTCGAGAAGTCCGCACAGACGCGCTTCGCGATGGGCTGCACTCGGTGCGGAAACGAATGCCCTCTAGTGATCAACTTCGTCACCGACCGCGACGACGGCAGCCTGCGGTTCTGAGCGGATCGAGAGTTCAGCTCCTCAATTGAAAGGATGCACGCAACCGCGCCCGGTATTCCTTGCGCGTGGCGAACTCCACGAAATCGTCGACCGGCGTGGAGTTGAGGCGTTTGAGGCGGCTGAGGAATCTGCCCGCTCCGACGCCGGCACCGCTGGCAGCCAAGAGCGTCTGCCCGAACGGAGTCGCTTCCTGAACAACCGAACCCAATGCGGCCGCGAACAGAGCACCCGAGGCCAACTCGATCGACTTGAGGACGCGGATGAACCGCTTCGCCGTGCGATCACGCGACCGCACTCTCTCGAAACGCTGCCATACTTCGTCCGTGAAGTTTCCGTGCTCCAGGGTGGCGGTCTCCACGAGACGGAAGTAGGTCTCGCGAAATGCCTGGAATTCCTCGGAGTACTTGATGGCCAGAAGTTCGCCGTCGGCAAGTCCGTGCAGTTGCCTCGGCGTGATGCCGCAGACTCCCAGCACGCGGGTGAACAGGTCGATGTTCGCCGACGCCAATGGGCCAACCATTCCTGCGCTGCGGGACGACACGAACTGCTCGCTCCCGCATACGGACGCGTTCGACCGGAGGTACAGCTCCGACGCCCGTTCCACGAGCATGATTGTCAACGAAGGAGGAAGGCTCATGCCGTACAGTTCCTGCGCCACGACGCTGCGCGAGAAGAACGCCTGATGCGCTATTCCCCCGATTCCCCTCAGCATCTCACCGGCACGGTCGTGCCCGCCGATCGTTTCCACCACCGCGTTGCGCACTGAGAACGGGTCACGGATATTGACCGTATCCGCCAACCACATGTGCCTGAAGGCGTCTTCGACAGACCTGGTGTCGAGGTGCACGACCGTGCCGAGGCGGGCAAGCTGTTCGGCCACCGGTCGTTGTTCCGGACGGGCAATCTCCGAAGCCAGTGCCTGGATCTCGAAGACCGGAGTACCGATCAGCCCGGAGGTGTCCTCCAGTCGCTTGTCGAAATAGTCCATGACATCTCGCGTGACGCGCGGAGACCGGATCGACGGAAGGATCTCACCGGTCTCGATCAGTTGCGTCACGTAAGGAAGGATGTACCGAAGTTCCTGAGACTGCCAGAAATACGCTGCCGCCAGGATCACATGGTCGTACAGCAACGCGGAGGTGCGCAGTTTCGTCAGGAGTTCGTGGGTGTCGACTCCGTGGGTCACGACGGTGTAGGAGTCGGCCTCCCCGAAGAAGAGGGTGCGCTTGTCCACCATCCGAGAGACCATCAGCTTCACAGCTCCCCCTCCCAAGGCTGCTCAGATCCCTACGATGATGCCAGGTGAGAGGCTTCTACAGCCCCTGTACGAAGCCGAGTTGTCGTGCCCCAGCGCAGCGTTCGGCGCCGTTCACGGCTTGAAGTAGTCCGACATCATCGCGCTGACCCACTCCGGCTGGGTGATGTCCTTGGGGTGGAACTCGCGCATCGCCGGTTTGAGGTCGATGACCGGGGTGCCCGTGACCGCGTCGAGGCCGGTCACCGTCAGTTGGCGGCCGTGGACCGACTCGATGGCGCAGGACGTCACGCCGATGCGGTTCGGCCGGCGGGGGCCGCGGCCGGCGAAGACGCCGACCGGCGGGAGGTCGGGGCGGCCGCGGTAGGGGCGGGGCTCGCGGTAGTCGTCGAGCTCCGGCAGCTGGTCGAAGACGAAGAGGACCTCCACGTGGGAGAAGCCCTCCAGGCCCTGGAGACAGGCCTCGCCGAAGCGCTCGTCGACGGTGATCGTGCTGCGGACGGCGCCCCACTCGTCCGTGTGCTGGACGTCCGTCCGGTCGTTCCGGACCGTACCTATCGGCGTGATCTCGAAGCTCGGCATGGGCCGAGGCTATCCCCGCCGACGTGCCGCCGGTCGGCACGTTGTCCGTGAACTCCCCCGGGATTGTCCGTGATCGGTAACGGACGGAGCCGCGGGCGTCCTCCCGTCGTCCTGCCAGGTGGTCCCGAAGGGGCCGAGGGGCGACCGGTGACTGCGGGGAAACGGGGCGGACATGGCACGGCACGGCGGCGGGCGGGGCTGGTACGGCAAGGTGGTCGGTGCGGCCCTCGGCGTGACGGTGCTGGCCGTCGGCGCCTCGGTGTGGACCGCGCAGGCCGGTGTCGAGGGCGGGGGGACGCCCCAGGCGTCCGCGTCCGCGACGCCGGGCGGTGACGTCCAGCCGGTCGCGAAGACCATCGTGCACGCCTCCGACGCGGGGGCCCGCGGCGTGAACATCACCATCGACGACGGCCCCGACCCCGGCTGGACCCCCCAAGTGCTGGACGTGCTGCGGGAGTACGGGGTGAAGGCCACGTTCTGCATGACGGGGATCCAGGCGCAGACGCACCCGGACCTCGTGAAGGACGTGGTCGCGGCCGGGCACCGGCTGTGCGACCACTCGGTGTCGCACGACACCGGCATGGACAAGAAGCCCGAGGCGTACCAGTCGAAGGAGATCCTCGACGCCGAGCGCATGATCACCAAGGCGTCCGGGGGTGTGCGGCCGATGTACTACCGGGCGCCCGGCGGGGCGTTCACCCCGTACAGCCGCGAGCTGGCCGCCTCCCGGGGCATGCGCCCGCTGGGCTGGAACGTCGACACCAAGGACTTCGAGCGGCCCGGCACCGACGCCATCGTCGCCACCGTCGAGCGGGAGCTCCCCAACGGGCCGACGCTGCTCTTCCACGACGCGGGCGGCGACCGCTCCCAGACCGTCGAGGCCCTGCGCCGGGTCCTCCCCTCCCTCAAGGCGGAGGGCTACGCCTTCGGCTTCCCGGTGCGCTGAACCACCGTCACCGCCCCCGGGGGGTCAGGCGGGGACGGTGCGGGGAGCGGTCGGTTCCCAGGTGAAGCCGTCGGGGTCGGTGAAGGGGCGGGTGGCGGCGGCCAGGACGAGACGGTGGGAGCCGGTGCCGTCGGCGGGGACGCCGGCGACCTTGGCGAGGCCTCGGCGCTTGTACAGGGAGAGCTTGACGGTGCCGGGCCCGGCGGCGAACTCGACGTACTTGCCGCCGAAGCTCTTGTTCACGGTGAGGCCCTGCTCCACGTAGAACCGCTTGCTCGCCTTCACGTCCTCCACGCCCAGCAGGAGCACCAGTTCGTCGATGTCCCGGGTGGCCGGGCCGGTGTCCTTCTTCGCCGACGTCGCGATCTGCCAGATCGTGCCGTCCGGGGCCCGGAGGACGCCGCCGTACCCCCACAGCGACTTCGCTGCGGGCTTGAGGACGGTGGCGCCGGCGTCGCGGGCGGTGAGGAAGAGCGCGTCGACGTCGCCCGGCTGGGACACCACCAGCGACAGGGTGAAGCCGCGGAAGCCGGTCGTCGGGGCCTCGGAGGCGCGTACGCGTACCAGTGACGCGTCCAGTCCGAAGGCGGCGGAGTGGAAGTCGGCGGCGGCCCTGGGGTCGGACGCTTCCAGGGTGACGGAGTCGAGGGAGTCCATGTCTTCGACGGTACGGTCGCCCGTCCGGCGGGCGCTTCTCGAAAACTGACCGTCCTGCCGCACGCCGGGGCGCCCCGTGCCCCGGGGCGCCCCGTGCGGGTGTCAGGCCGCGGTGTCGACCGGGGCGTCCGGGGTGGCCTCCGGGGTGGCGGCCGGGGCGCCGGCCGGCGTGGCGGGTCCGGGGAGGACGGGGCGGCGGCGGGTGGGGAGGCCGAGGGTCGGGTTGGCCACGCCCCAGGCGGCGCCCTTGCAGACCAGTTCCTTGTAGCGGGCCGCGAGGCGTCCGGTCAGGGCCGCCCTGACGGAGCGGTCGTCGGCGGTGACGTACTGGATCAGGCCCTCCCTGCGGCCCAGCGAGATGCACTGGTTGAAGTAGCGGGGCGCGGTCGTGGGGAGCTTTCCGCCGGTCAGACGGGCCGCGATGGCGTCGGCGGCCTGCCAGGCGGTGGGGACTCCCGAGGCGCAGGACATCCGCAGCGGCTTGCCGCCGGGGCCCTCCACCATCGCCGCGTCGCCGATGGCGTACACCTCCGGGTGGGAGACGGAGCGCATGGTGCCGTCGACCACGATCTGCCCGGTGCCGGTGGACTCCAGGGTGGTGGCCTTCGCGATCGGGTGGACGGCGAAGCCGGTGGTCCACAGGGTGACCGCGGCCGGGAGGGTGCCGCCGCCGTCGGTGGTGACGTGGCCGGCCGCGACGGCGGTGACGGGCGTCCGCTCGTGCACGGTGATGCCGAGCCCGTCGAAGACCTTCCGCAGGTGCCGGCGGCCCCTGGGGGAGAGCCAGTCGCCGAGGTCGCCGCGGGCGACCAGGGAGACGTCGAGGTCCGGGCGGGACTCGGCGATCTCCGTCGCGGCCTCCAGGCCGGTGAGTCCGCCGCCTACCACGACCACGGGCTCGCCGGCGGCCAGGCCGGCCAGGCGCTCGCGCAGCCGGAGGGCACCGGGGCGGCTCGCGATCTCGTGGGCGTGCTCGGCGGCGCCGGGGACGCCGTGGGTGTCCCAGCGGCTGCCGAGGGCGTACACGAGGGTGTCGTAGGGCAGTTCGCCGGTCGTCCCGGCGGCGTCGGTGACGGTGACGGTCCTGCGGTCGGCGTCCACGCCGGTCACCGTCGCCTGCCTCAGTTCCACTCCGGTGCCGGCGAACATCTCGCGGAACGGGCGGGGCCTGAGCTCCTGGCCGACCGCGAGCTGGTGCATCCGGACGCGCTCGACGAAGTCGGGCTCGGCGTTGACGAGGGTGAGGGCGACGTCTTCGCGGCGCAGTCGCCTGGCCAGGCGGCCGGCGGCGACGGCTCCGGTGTAACCGGCCCCGAGGACGATGATGCGGTGCTGCATTTCCTGCTCCTGTCGTCGGCTTTCCGGCGGGTCCGCCCCCTGAACCGGGCGGCCCGCCGTTTCCTGACAGCAGCTGAATGTGACGTGCGTCACTTCCTGCTCAGAAGGCGTGGAGCAGGGGCTCCCCGTGGTCGGTGCCCGCCCAGTGGCGGGTCGCGCGTTCCAGCTTGTCGGGGTTGACCTGGCTGCGGATCGCGGTGATGCCCTCGGGGGTGACCGCGAAGCAGATGACGCCGACGATCCGGCCGTCGAGGACCGCCACCAGGGCGGGGTCGCCGTTGGCGGTGGTGGCGTGGACGCCGGGCGAGCCGCCGATGAGGGCGCGCTTGGCCTTGCCGGGCTTGAACAGGCCCCGCATGAACGTGGCGACCGCGAGCGCGCCCCGGAACGCCTTGGCGCGGGCCGGGACCTTCCCGCCGCCGTCGCCGACCGCGACGGCGTCCTGGGTGAGCAGCCGCACCAGCGGCTCGGTCCGGCCGCTGGTGGCGGCCGCGAGGAACTCGTCGACGATGCGCCGGGCGGCGGCCTCGTCGACCTCGGTGCGGGCCTTGCCGTCCGCGACGTGCTTCCTGGCGCGGTGGTGGAGCTGCTGGCTGGCGGCCTCGGTGAGGTCGAGGATCGCGGCGATCTCCCGGTGCGGGTAGCCGAAGGCCTCCCGCAGCACGTACACCGCGCGCTCGTTCGGGGAGAGGCGTTCCAGCAGGACGAGGACCGCGTACGAGACCGACTCGCGCTGTTCGGCGGTGTCGGCGGGGCCGAGCATCGGGTCGCCGGCGAGCAGCGGCTCGGGCAGCCATTCGCCGACGTAGGTCTCGCGCCGGGCGCGGGCGGAGGTCAGCTGGTTGAGGCACAGGTTGGTGAGCACCTTCGTCAGCCACGCCTCGGGCACCCGGATCTGCCCGACATCGGCGGCCTGCCAGCGCAGGAACGTCTCCTGCACGGCGTCCTCGGCCTCGCTCGCGGAGCCGAGAAGGCGGTAGGCGATGGCTTCCAGGCGCGGCCTGGAGGCCTCGAACCGGTCCACGTCCTCGATGGTCAGGGCCATGACCGGATCGTAGCCCGGCCCGGCTCCGGGAGGCACGGGCAGCCGGGCGCGGAACGGCCCCGGAGCCGCCCCTGGAGCCGCTCCGGAGCGGCGGAGTCCACTCCGTCGCCCGCGTCCGCCGATCCGGTGGCCGGGGCCCGGAACCGCATGGGCCCGCCGTTTCTGGACAGGCGGGATCTGATTATTCCCTTGTAGTCGGCAACGGGGAGCGATCTCCTTCATGGCGCAGGAAGCGGGCCCGGCGACAGCAGAAGAACCCGGAGTGGAGACGAGAACGGCGGAGCCTCGCGGACGCGCGAGACCCGCCGTGCCCGACGGACGGGGCTTCCCGTCCGCGGTGGCGCGCAGCGGCCGGGTCGGCGGCCTGGACGGGCTGCGGACGGTGGCGGTCGCGCTGGTGCTCACCTACCACGTCACGCCGGACCTGCTGCCGGGCGGCTCGGTGGCCGTGGACCTCTTCTTCACCCTCAGCGGCTTCGTCATCACCCGGCTGCTGCTCGCCGAGTACGCCCGCTCCGGCGGCATCGCCCTGCTCCCCTTCTACCGGCGGCGCTGGCTCCGGCTGGTCCCGGCGCTGCTGGCGCTGTGCGCGGTCTGCGCCATCCTGTCGACGACCACCTCGCTGTGGGGTTTCGACGGCTCCCTGCGGGCGGCCGGGCTGTCGGCGCTGTTCCTGGTCAACGTCGTACGGGCCATGGAGCCCGGACCGTACGGCGACCTCATGGGGCCGCTCGCGCACACCTGGTCGCTGGGTGTGGAGGAGCAGTTCTACCTGCTGTGGCCGCTCGTGCTGCTGGTGCTGCTGCGGTTCGCCCGCGCCCGTGCGGTGCTGCTCTGGACGGCGGCCCTGTGCGCGCTGCCGGTGCTGTGGCGCTGCGCCCTGTGGAATCCCGACGCGGCCCACCGCATCTACAACGGCACCGACACCCGCGCCGACCAGCTGCTGGCCGGCGCCCTCGTCGCGGTGGTCCTGGCCCGGCTGCGCGCCGACGATCCCCGGCTGGCGGTGCTGCGCACCTGGGCGGGCCGGCTGGCGTGGCCCGCGCTGGGCGCGCTCGCGCTGGTGGCCTGGCTGATGCCGGTAACCGCCGACGCCGGCCTGCTGACTGCCGCCTGGTACACCGTCGGGTTCCTGGTCGTGGCGGTGCTCTCCGCCACCCTGGTCGCGGCGCTGGAGCTGCGCCCCGGGGGACGGATGTCCCGGCTGCTCTCGCTGACGCCGCTGGTCTGGGTGGGCCGCAACCTGAGCTACGGCATCTACCTGTGGCACTACCCCGTCGTACGGCTGCTGGCCTCGCTCGGCATGACGGACGGGCTGCTCCCGGCCACCGCCCTGCTGAGCGTCCTGATGGCCCTGCTGTCGTACTACGCCGTCGAGGCGCCGTTCCTGCGCCGGGCCCGGCGCCCCGTGCCCGGCCGGGTGTGACTCAGCCGCGGGACTCGGCCAGCGTGTGGGCGACCAGCGCGTTGGCGTGGCCGTGTCCCAGTCCGTGCTCGGTCTTGAGCCAGGCGACCAGCTCCATGTGCCGGGTGAGCGGGGAGGAGCGGATGAGCTCCTTCCACTCGGCGACCGGACGGCCGTACTTCTTCTCGATGGAGGGGAAGTAGCTGGCCGGACCCTTCACTGCGTCACTCATGGGGTGCTCCCGTCTCGCCCTGCGCCGGTGGTGTCACTGGTACGACCCCCGGCGGAGGGCGGAGTCATCGCACCGCGCGTGTGGCCCCCGTCACACCCCTACGGCTTGAGCCCGATCTCGGCGCAGTCCGCCGCGAGGGCGGCCGGCGCGCAGATCTCCTCGGCGGTGTAGACGCCGTCCTGGATCACCGTGGCCTCGATGTTCTCCCGTGTGAGCGCCACCACCGGGACCAGCATCGCCGGGATGTCCTTGCGCGTCGGGCTGTCGACCAGGTCACGGGCGAGCGCGTCGAACTGGATCGAACGCTCCTGCACCTTGGCCACCGCCATGTCCGCGGCCCCCGTCGCCTCCAGCATGAACGGCTTGTAGACCGTCATGTACTGCTTGCCCGCGACGACCCGGCGCACCGCCGCCAGGTCCGCGTCCTGCCCGGTCACCGGCGGGAGGTCGGTGACGCCGGCGTCCTCCAGCACCTCGATGACGGCCCCGGCCATGCCGTCGTTGGCCGAGTAGACCGCCGCGATGTCGCCCGCGCCGACCTCCTTCACCGCCTTGCGCATGTTGTCCGCGGCGACCTCGGGCAGCCACTTCCTGGTGTCGTACGACTTGACGATGTCCACATGGCCGTCCAGCTCCCCGAGCGCGCCCTTGCGGAACAGCGCCGTGTTCGGGTCGCTGGACGGACCGTGCATCACCACGACCTTGCTGGCCTCGGCGTCCTCACCGAGCGCGTTCACAAGGGCCCGGCCCTGGACCTGGCCGACGAGCTCGTTGTCGTGGGAGACGTAGGCGTCGATCGGGCCCTCGGCGAGCCGGTCGTAGGCGATGACGGGTATGCCGGCCTCCTTCGCCTTCTCCACGTCGGGCGCGATGGCCGCGGAGTCCACCGCGTTCACCAGGATCGCGTCGACGCCGTCGGCGACCAGCTTGCCGAACTGCTCGCTCTGCTTCTTCGGGCTGCCCTCGGCGTTGGCGTAGACGACCTTGCCCTGCTTGTTGGTGAGGGAGGAGATCCGCTCCTTGATGAGGGGGTGGTCGAACTTCTCGAAGCGCGCCGTGTCCCTGTCGGGCAGCAGCAGGCCCACGGTGATGTCGTAGCTCTTGCCCAGCGCCGCGGACTCGCTGCCGTCGCCCTCCGCGACACCGCAGGCGGTGAGCGACAGGACCGGCAGACCGGCGGCCAGGAGCAGGGCGGCACGGCGCACGGCGGTGCGGGCGCGGCGGGGGGTTCGGGGGTTCACGTGTGGGGGCCTTCCGGGCGAGTGAGGCGTGGCGACCCCTGTGACTGTGTCCGTTGTGCGGTGGTGCGGCTGGCATGCTCACGACCTTCTCGCGGAGTGCGCAGAGAATGTGCGCAGGAGCGGCACACAGGCTGCACACAGTGGGCTCCGAGCCTGGTTAGCGTTGCTGCTCATTGCTCCGGAGCGGTCGCCCGGCGGGCGTCGGTTTCGGTACGCCGACTCAGGAAGACAGCGGATGGACTACTGCTCCACGTGTCGCCGGCATCTGAACGGCGCCCTGGTCTGCCCGGGGTGCGGCGCCTATGCCCCCGACATCGCGCCGGGCGTCGTGGGCGGCAGCACCGTCCCCGCGCCGGCGACCGCGGCGGACCCCGCCGGCGACCCGGCCGCGCTTCCCGACGACCTGCCCCCCGAGGCGCCCGCGGCCGCTGCCGCCGGGCACGCGGGCACCGGCCGGGCGGCGCGGCGGCGGCAGCAGGTCCGCTGGAAGAAGACGCAGCGGCGCGCGCTGGTCGCGACGGCCGTGGCCTTCGTCGGCGGCGGGCTGACCCTCGCCTCGATGGACCGGAGCGGCGGCGACCGCGCCCAGGCCGCCTCGGCGCCCGATCTCCGGGGGATGGGCGGCGCGGAGCTGCCCGCGGACCAGTACGGCGGCCCGGCCGACCCGGCGCCGTCCCTGGACCGTACGACGCGGTCACCGAAGGCCGGCGACGAGCACGAGCGACGGGACGAGACCGCGCGGACGCCCGCCACCCCGTCCCGCACGCAGCCGGAGAGTGCCGCCTCCCCGCAGACGGCGGAGCCGCCGTCCCGGCCGCGGGCCGCCGCCACGGACACCGGCGCCCGCGCGGAAGCGGACGTGGACACCGGTGCGGGCTCCGCCTCGGGGTCGGTCTCGGGCTCCGCGCCGGGATCCGCCTCCGGATTCGGCGATTCGGACACGGCCACCCGGCCGGCGTCACCGCCCCCGGCGGCCGACGACGGCGCGGACGACGGCGCGGACGACGGTGCCGACAGCGGCAGCGGCACGGAGCAGGGCGGGAACACTCCCTCCGCGCCGTCGGCGACGTCCCCGGACTCCGACCGGCTCTGCCTGCTGGTGATCTGCCTCGGCTGAACCCCGGCCCTCAGCCGAGGGCCGTCAGGACGCGGCGCGCGGCCTCGGCGACCAGTGCCTCGTCGGTCGTGTCCGCGCGGCCGGGCCGGTCGGTCAGGACGGCCATCACCAGCGGGGCGCCGCTCGGCGGCCAGAGCACGGCGACGTCGTTGACCCGCCCCCACTCGCCGGTGCCGGTCTTGTCGCCGACCCTCCAGTCACGCGGGACGCCCGCCCGGATGCGCCGGCCGCCCGTGGTGTTGCGGACCAGCCAGTCCGCCAGCAGGTCACGCTTCGCGCCCGGCAGGGCGTCGCCGAGGACCAGGGCGCGGTAGTCGGCGGCCACCGCGCGGGGCGTGGTGGTGTCGCGCGGGTCTCCCGGCGGGTTGCCGTTCAGCTCCGGTTCGATCTGGTCCAGCCGGCTCACCCGGTCGCCGAGCCGGCGCAGATGGGCGGTGACGGCGCGCGGGCCTCCCAGATCGCGCAGCAGGAGGTTGGCGGCGGCGTTGTCGCTGAAGCGGATGGCGGCGTCGCAGAGCTGCCGGACCGTCATGCCGGTGGCGAGGTGCTTCTCGGCGACCGGGGAGTGGGGGACGAGGTCGGCCCGGGTGTAGGTGACGCGCCGGTCCAGTCGGGAGAGCGGGTCGCGGTCCAGCACGGCGGACGCGGCGAGCGTCTTGAAGGTGGAGCAGAACGCGAAGCGTTCGTCGGCGCGGTGGACGACGGTGGCCCCGGTCCCGGTCGCGAGGGCGTACACCCCGAGGCGGGCGTCGTACTCGCGTTCGAGGTCGGTGAGGCTCCGGGGTCGCACCGGGGCGGGGGCGGTGGTGCGGCGGTCCGGTGCCGGGGCGGGGCCCCGGGCGGACTCGCGCGGCGGGTCGCCGGCGGCGCACCCCGCCACGGGGGCGAGGGCCGCGGCCAGCAGTAAGGCGCGGCGGGAGGGGTGTGCGGTCATGGTGGGGGGTTCCTCACGGACGGGTGCGGTCAGGACTCGGGCACGGCCGACAGCAGGGAGCGGATCACCGGTCCGGCCGAGCCGCCGCCGGTGACACCCTCCTCGACGACGCAGGCGATGGCCACGTCGCCCCGGTGGGCGACCAGCCAGCCGTTGTTGTCCTGCTCGTCGGAGACCTCCGCCGTGCCGGTCTTGGCGCCGATCTCGCCGGGCAGGCCGGCCAGGACACGTGCCGTGCCCTCGGTGACGGTCGCCCGCATCAGCTCGCGCAGCTGGGCGACGACCTTCGGCGGCAGCGGGGTCGTGGCGGTCGTGTCCTCGGTGCCGGCGACGAGGGTGGGCTGGTGGAAGGTGCCGGACACGGCCGTCGCGGTGACGGACGCCATGATCAGCGGGTTGGCCTGGACGCGCCCCTGCCCGATCATCGACGCGGCCTTCTCCGTGGCGTCGCGCGGCACCGGCACGGAACCGTCGTACGAGGGGACGCCCACGTGCCAGGTCTGGCCGACGCCGAAGTACTTCTTCGCGACCTCCCCGAGTTCGGCGTCGGCCAGTTTGCCGCGCAGGCTGATGAAGGCGGTGTTGCAGGACTCGGTGAAGTCCTTGCGGAAGGTGGCGTCCGGGTGCTCGGAGGTCTCCACGTTCTGGAACCGCTTGCCGACCGTGAGGTACTTCGGGCAGTCCACGACGTCGTCCGGTGCGACCGCGCCCTTCAGCAGCAGGGCGCTGCTGGTGACGAGCTTCCAGGTGGAGCCGGGCGCATAGGTGCCGGAGACGGCGCGGTTGAAGCCGGAGGCGGGCGAGTTGGCGACGGCCAGGATCTCGCCGTCGTCGACGCGCAGGGCGACGAGCGAGGCGTTCTTGCCGTCGGCCTCGGCGAGGGCGCGTTCGGCGGCCGACTGCCAGGTGGCGTCGAGGGTGGTGCGGACGGGCCCGTCGTCCCCCGCGGTGTCCTCGCCGCCGAAGGACGCCTCGGTGCGCACCGTCTTCCCGGTGGCCCGGTCGACGAGCTCCACCGCGCCGCGCGGCCCGCCGCCCTTCCCTCCGCCGGCGAGCTGGTCGAGCACGGGGGCGAGGGACGGGTGGGTGGCGGCCGAGAGGGTGGCGCCGCTCCGGTCGGTGGCCTCGACGGGCTCGGTCTCCTCGCGTTCCAGCCGGAACTTCTCCGTCTCGCTGAGCCGCGGGTGGACCAGCGACAGCTTCCAGTCGACCTTCCAGGCGCCGTCGCCCTGCTCCCGCAGCGGCAGCTTCGCGGTGTAGGTCCAGGTGCCGAGGCCGGTGACGGGCATCCGGGCGGTGAAGGGCACGGTGAGCGTGCCGTCACCGGTCTCCTCCGGCTGCCCGGCGGCGAGCTTCGGCTTGTCGATGTCGAGTCCGGCGGTGAAGCCGCGCAGCACCTCTTCGGCGCGGTCGGGTCTGGTGGTGCGGGCGGCGGCGGCCGGGAGGTGTCCGGCGGACCAGTCGGCGAGGAACGCACGAGCCTGGGCCACCGCCTCCGGGTCGGGGCCGCTCTCGTCCCCGAAGGGGCCGAGGCCGGTGGCGTAGGCGCCGCCCGCGGCGACCGCGGCCACCACCGCCACGGCGGTGAGGGCCCTGACCGGCCCGCGCGAACGACGGCGTCGGGGACCGGTACCGGGGAAGTCGGTGTGGGTGTTCATGGCCCGAGGACAGCAGCGCCGGGGCCGGTACGTCCAAGTCCGCTATCGATCACGTATTGATCAACACTCGATATGATTACTGGTCGTGGACCTGGTGCGGCACCTGGAGTGCTTTGTGGCTGTTGCAGAAGAGTCACACTTCGGTCGTGCCGCGGCCCGTCTGGGGATGGCCCAGCCACCGCTGTCGCAGCGCATCCAGCGGCTGGAACGCGAGCTGGGCGTACGACTGTTCGAACGGACCAGCCGGCAGGTGACGATCACCGAGGCGGGGCGTCTGCTGCTGGCGGAGGCCCGTGAACTGCTCGCCCGCTCCGAGTCGTTCCTCGCCACCGCGCGGCGGGTGCGCGACGGCGAGACGGGGCTGCTGCGGGCGGCCCTGCCCCCGGACCTCTCCGGCGAGACCGTCGCCGCCCTGCTCGCGGACTTCGGACGCCGCCACTCCGGCCTGGAACTGGAGCTGCACGAACTGCCCACGGCGCAGCAGCTCGCCCGGCTCGCCGCCCACGAACTGGACGTCGGTGTCGTCCACCATCCGTGCGACGTCTCCGGTCTGGAGCTGGGCCCGGTGCTGCGGCGCGAGCTCGGCGTCCTGCTGCCGCGCTCGGCCGGGGCGGCCGCCCTGGCCGAGGTGCCGCTGGCCGCGCTGACCGGCCACGACCTGATCCTCTTCCCGCGCGCCTCCGCCCCGGCCCTCTACGACGACCTGCTGACCACCTGCGCCCGTGGCGGCTTCACCCCCGCCGCCGTACGCCACGGCCAGGGCGCCAGCTTCGTACGCGGCCTGGTGCTGTCGGCCGGGGCGGCGGCGCTGTGCCCGCGCGACGCCGTTCCGGCGTACTCGGGGGACCGGGACCCGGACGTCGTATGGCGTCCGCTCACCGGCGGGGCGCCGGCGCTGCGGCACTCCGCCGCGTGGTCCAGGGGGCGCGGCGACGCCGCCGTCCAGGCCTTCGCCGAGGCGGCCACGCACGCGCTGCGCACCACCGCCGGGGCGGCCCCCGACACACCGGACCGTCCGCTGCACCTGCGCCCGGCATCGGAGTACTGGCTATGACCGACGCCCTCGCCCGCATCGACGCGGCCTTCGCCGACGCCGGGGTCACCGGCCGGCTGCACGCCCTCGACATCGACTCCGGCGCGCAGCTCGGCACCGGGGCGGACCAGCCGGTCTGCACGGCCAGCGTGCACAAGCTGTGCCTGCTGGTCGCGCTGCACGAGCTGGCGGCGGCGGGCCGGCTGGACCTCACCGAGCAGGTGGAGAGCCCGCCCGCGGACCGCACCGCCGGTCCCACCGGGGTCGCCGCCATGCTGGACGCGGCGCGGATGTCGCTGCGCGACCTGGCGTACCTGATGGTGGCGGTCAGCGACAACGCGGCCGCCGACCTGCTGCTGCGCCGGGTGGGCCTCGACGCCGTCAACGCGACGACGGCCCGGCTCGGCCTCACGGCGACCCTCGCCGTGCACTCCTTCGGCGAGATGCTCGCCACCGTGAAGGAGGACGCGGGCCCCGAGGGCGCCCGGGCGCTCGCCGACCCGCGGGTGATCACCCGGCTGCGGGCGCTCGACCCGGCCCGCACCAACCGCAGCACGCCGCGTGACATGACGCGGCTGCTGGGCGCCGTGTGGCGGGACGAGGCGTGCCCGCCGGAGCACGGCGCCGCGGTCCGGCGGATCCTGGGGCTCCAGGTGTGGCCGCACCGGCTGGCCTCCGGTTTCCCGTTCGACGACGTGCATGTCGCCGGGAAGACCGGCAGCCTGCCGACCCTGCGCAACGAGGTCGGCGTCGTGGAGTATCCGGACGGCGGCCGTTACGCGGTCGCCGTGTTCACCCGGACCGGGCACACCGCGGCCACTCTTCCGGCGGCCGACGCGGTGATCGGGACGGCCGCGAGGATCGCGGTGGACGCGCTGCGGGAAAAGGCACGGCGCTCACGTTGATCGCGTGTGAAACGCGGGCGAATAAACGGGGAACGACAAAGAGCGGGGCCCGCACCGAAGTGCGGGCCCCGCTCCGAAAACCTGCGTGCAGGTCAGGCGGGGACGATGTTCTCCGCCTGCGGGCCCTTCTGGCCCTGCGTGACGTCGAAGCTCACCTTCTGGCCCTCCTGCAGCTCACGGAAGCCCGAGGTGGCGATGTTCGAGTAGTGCGCGAAGACGTCGGCGCCGCCGCCGTCCTGCTCGATGAAGCCGAAGCCCTTTTCCGAGTTGAACCACTTCACCGTACCGGTGGCCATATCAATTCTCCTGAGACAGTGCTGGGACTCGCACCTTACGAATCCCTTCATCGTCGCGATGATCACCTGCCCGGAGACCCGGTAGCAAATTGGCAACCACAACTGCAACTGACGTCAGCCTAGCACGGAATGCGTCAACGCCAAGCGAGGAAAATCACTTGAATAACACGCCGACGGCGTGTTTGAAGAAAGAGATATTCCTCAACCGGTACGGTATTTCTGCTCCGGCGGGGGGAGATTTTCACCGGTGCCCGCGGACCGTGCCCGCCTCCCCGCGGCGCAGTTCCTCGTTCGCGCGTTCGGCCCGCTCCAGCCGGTCCTCGAGGCTGACGATGCGGCACGCGGCGTCGACCGGCGTCCCCTGGTCGACCAGCTCACGGGCGCGGGCGGCCAGCCTCAGCTGGTGGCGCGAGTAGCGGCGGTGGCCGCCTCCCGAGCGCGTCGGGGTGATCAGCCGCGCCTCACCGAGGGCGCGGAGGAAAGCGGGTGTGGATCCGACCAGTTCCGCGGCCCTGCCCATGGTGTAGGCCGGGAAGTGGTCGTCGTCCAGCCGGTCTGCGACGGGGGGCCGGTCCTGGTCCGGCTGCCGGCCGTCGGCGTACGGCTGACCTTCCGAAGGCATGCGCACCTTTCCGCGGACCAGGGTGGTCATGGTCCGCCCACGGGGGACGGGTTCCCCACGGGGAAACCCTAGTCGCCCCGTCGGAAAAGCTGTCGCGGCGGTGGCAGATGTGCTGCGGCCGCCCGCCGAGGCACCCGTACGACGGCTACGCCCCGCCCCCCGCCCCCTGGCCCTGGGCCGGACGGGTGCGGTGGGGTCCCATGGCGCCGAGGACGTCGCCGAGCTCGGCCCCGGTGAGGGGGCTGCCCGGGAGGCTGTGCGGCGGGGCGGCGCGCAGACCGTCGAGGAACAGGGCGAGGGGGCGGCGCCAGGCGTCCGGGGTGGTGGCCGCGGTGAGGGGCGGGACGGCACGGCCCAGCGCGGCGAGGGCGAACAGCAGGTCCTCGGTGGTGACGTCGGGGCGCACGCTGCCCTGCGCGCGGGCCCTGTCCAGCAGCAGGTCCACCGTCGCGCGGTTGTGGGCGTGCACGGCCCGGAGCGCCTCGACGTCCGGCAGTCGGGTGGTCATCAGGTCGTTGGTGCCGCGGTCGGCCGCAAGGGTGGTGAAGACGGCGCGGAGGTAGTCGTTCAGGCCCTCCCAGGCGTCGGGGGCGGTCCGGGCCCGCTCGCCGGCCGTCATGGTGTCCGTCAGCTGGCCGCGGAAGACCGCGTCGACCAGGGCGGCCCTGGTGGGGAAGTGCCGGTAGAGCGTCGCGTTGCCCACTCCCGCCCGGCGCGCGATGACGTCGAGGGGCGCGTCGAGCCCCTGCTCGCCGAAGACCGCGTGGGCGGCCTCCACCAGCAGGTCCCGGTTGCGCCGGGCGTCCCGCCGCTGCCGGGGCGCGGGGGCGGTGGATTCGTCACCGACGGTCATCGTCTTCCTCCGTACGAAGCGGGGAGCGCTCCCCGACGGGATGCTATCGTCGGCGCACCAAATGGGGACCACTCCCCGTTTCTTCGACGGAGAGGACGCGGACGTGCGAGCGCCCACCCTGGAGGAACTGGCCGGCGAACCGGCCCCGGGAGGCCACGACCCGGCGGCCGGCCACCACGCCGCTCTCGCGGCCCTGCGGTCCAGGGGCCCGGTGCACCGCGTCCACGTGCCGGGAAGCGGGGACGTCTGGCTGGTGGTGACCCGCGAGGCGGTGCGGGCCGCGCTGACCGACCCCCGGCTGCGCAACGACATCCGGCACTCCGCCGGCTGGGAGACCGACGGCGGCCACGCCGTCGGCCGCAACATGCTGCAGAGCGACCCGCCCCGGCACACCCGGCTGCGGCGGCTGGTGGCGGGCCACTTCACCCCCGGCCGGATCGCCGGGCTGCTGCCGGGGATCGAGGCCGTGGCGCGGGAACTGCTGGCCGCACTGCCCCGGACGGGCACCGCCGACCTGGTGAGCCGCTACGCGCTGCCGCTCCCGGTCACGGTGATCTGCGACCTGCTCGGCGTGCCCGGCGGTGACCGCGCGGCCTTCCACACCTGGTCGAACGAGCTGGTCATGCCCACCGGCGAGGAGACGGCCGCCGCCTCCGCCGCCGCGCTGGCCGGCTACCTCACCGAGCTGACCGCCGCGAAGGCCCGCACCCCCGACGGCTCCCTGCTCGCGGACCTGACCACGGCCGCCGGCCTGGAACCCGGGGAACTCCTCGGCATGGCCTTCCTCCTCCTCGTGGCCGGCCACGAGACGACGGTGAACCTGATCTCCGCGACGGTGCACAGCCTGCTGACCCACCCCGGCCAGCTCGCCCTGCTGCGCGCCGAACCGGCGCTGGCCGGCGGCGCGATCGAGGAGTCCCTGCGGTTCAACTCCCCCGTGCACGCGGGCGCCTTCCGCTTCGCGGCCGCGCCGCTGGAGCTGGCCGGGACCCCGGTGGCCGCCGGCGACGCGGTCCTCGTCTCGCTGGCCGCCGCCTCCCGGGACCCGCTCGCCTTCCCCGGCCCCGACCGCTTCGACATCACCCGCCGCCCGCAGGGCCACCTGGGCTTCGGGCACGGCGTCCACCACTGCCTGGGCGCGCCGCTGGCCCGCGCGGAGGCCACCGTCGCCCTCCGCCTCCTGCTGGCCCGCCACCCCGCCCTCGCCCTCGCCGCCGGCCCCGCCGGCCTCACCTGGCGCACGAGCACCCTGCTGCGGGGTCTCACCGCCCTGCCGGTGCGCCTGGGCTGAACGCGTGCGGGAAGGCCGGGGCCGGGCCCCGAGCTGCACACGTGGGGACGCGACGGCCCGCCCCGGCCTTCCCTCCGGGCGCAATCTGCCACGGCGCGGGCCCGGCCGCCCGCCGGGACGGCCGCGAGCGTGACGGAGGAGGGCCTTCCGGGGGAAAGTCAATCGGACATTACGGTGCGCTTTATCTCATTTCTTCGTCCATACTCGGAAACATGAACACGGCAACGAACGTGGTACTGGCCGCGGACCCGCAGAAGTGGGCAGTGTTCCTGGCCTTCATCGGCGGGATGATCGTGGCCGGCGCGCTGGTCTGGGCGGTACGCATCGGTATGCGGTACATGGACCAGGAGGAACCCCGGCCGAAGGCCGAGGAACAGCCGCATCTCCCGGCCGGCGGCGCGGTCCGCGAGATGCGGGAGATCCGGGAGCCGGACGAGATGCCGGACATGTCGAAGAGCGGCTCGCGGATGATGCCGTACGAACTCCACCACGCCGCCACCAGGACCGGCAAGGACCAGAGCCGCAGGCGCTGGCTGCCGGGGTCCAGCGGCGCCTTCGGCAGCGGAGGACCGGGCCACGTCTGACCGCGACCGGGCGCCGCGGGCGCGCGGACCCTCGTCACCGGGCCGGGACGACGTCCCCCACGGTGATCTGGATCTGCTCGCTCGCCGCGCTCACGCCGTTCAGGGTGGCGGTGGCCTGCAGCCGGTTGGGGCCGTCCGGAAGGGCGGCCCCGGGGGTGCAGCTCCAGCGGCCGTCGGACGCCGCGGTGTCGGCGCACACCTCGTGGCCGTCCTTGTCGGTGACGGTGACCTGCGCGCCGGGATGGGCCGAACCGGCGACCGCCGGCCGCGCGTCCAGCGGCACCCCGGACTCCGGACGGGTCAGGACCGGGCCCGTCAGCCCGACGGTCACCTGGCAGCCGCCGGTCGCCCGGGCGGCGCCCTCCGCGTCGGCGAGCCGCAGGGCGCAGCCGCTCAGCCGGGTGCCGGGCACCGCGTCGGCGGACACCGCCAGCACGAAGCGGAAACCTCCGGTCCGCCAGGGCGCGGTGGCCGCCGACGTCGCGGTGTAGACGGCGCTGCGGCCGTCGGCGGCCAGCGCGCCCCGGTAGCCCGGGGTGTCCGTGGGGACGCCCGTCACGCGGGTCCCGGCGGGCGCGGCCAGGGTCAGCGTGGAGCCGGCGCCGAGCGCGGCGGTCTCCGTGAAGCCCGCGGCCTCGATGACGCCGTCCCTGCCGGGCGGGATGGTCACGGCGCCCCACAGCACCCGGTCGCGCGCGGCGGACCCGCCGTCGCCGCCTGCGGCGGACGCCGCGCCGGGCGGCCACGCGCCCGCCAGGAACCCGGCCGCCGTCAGCACGGCGGCCGCTGTCTTGCTGGACCTGTTCATCGTCGGCGGGCTCCCTGTACGACCGTCACGGACACCCCCACGACCGATTCTGTCCGGGCGTCGCCGCAGGTCGCCCGTGCTGGACGGCCGTACGGGTGGAAGGGCCGGAGCAGGCTCTGGCGGCGTGACGGCGTCCGGGGGCAGAGTGGAACGACGGGCAGCGGACCGGCCACGGGAGGTGTTCCGGCGTGATCACCGAGCTTGCCGTCGAACGGGTCGAGTTCACCTGCGGCAACTGCTGGAACCACTGGAGCGTGGACTACGACGTCCAGCGCAACATGGACGGCCGCGGCGAGGAGTGGGAGTACTTCTACCGGGACAACACGGCCGTCCCGTCCCCGTACACCCCCGACGGCGCCCCGTCCTGCGCGCGCTGCGGACGCCACTGGGTCGGGCACCTGGTCGCCCGCCGCCCGATACCGCTGCCGGGTGTCGCCGGCGCGCCCCGCAGCCGGGTCCCCGAGGAGGGACTGCACCGCCCCGAACGCCACCGGGCGCCGCTGCTGGAGGCCGGCGGCCACCAGCAGCCCCCGCGGGAACCCCCGGCGGACCGGCCGGCCACCGGCCTGCCCTGACCGTTCCCCGCCCCGGCTGCCGGGGCGGGGAACGGTGCGCGGCTCAGCGGCCGAGCCACACCGTGGTGTCCGGGCCGAGCCTGCCGTCCTCCAGGGGCGCGCTGGTCAGCAGCACCTCGCCCGCGGGGAGGGAGACCGGCCGGCCGGACAGGTTGGCCACACAGCGCCAGCCGTCGCCGCGGTCGAACTGGAGCACCCCGGCCGGGGTCTCCTCCGCCCAGGTCAGCGTCTCCCCGTCGAGCAGCTTGCGGCGCAGCCGCAGGGCCGTGCGGTACAGCTCCAGGGTCGAGCCCTCGGCGCCGTCCTGCGCCTCGACGGCGTACGCGGCGAAGGAGGGCGGCTGCGGCAGCCAGGCGCCGCCCGCGCCGAAGCCGTACGACGGCCCGGTCGTCGTCCACGGCAGCGGCACCCGGCAGCCGTCGCGGCCCTTGCGGACGTGCCCGGTCTGCTCCCAGATCGGGTCCTGGAGGACCTCGGTGGGCAGGTCGGCGACCTCCGGCAGGCCGAGTTCCTCGCCCTGGTAGACGTAGGCCGAGCCGGGCAGCGCCAGCATCAGCAGGGTGGCGGCGCGGGCCCGGCGCAGACCGGCGTCCGGGTCGACGGCGGGGGCGTGGCCGCCGGACAGCAGCCAGGCGTTGTCGTCCGTGCCCGGCGGCAGCACCAGGCGGGAGGCGTGCCGGACCACGTCGTGGTTGGAGAGCACCCAGGTCGCCGAGGCGCCGGCGGCGTGCGCGGTCTCCAGCGAGCCGGTGATGACCTGGCGCAGCTCCGCGGCGTCCCACGCGGCCTGCAGGTACTCGAAGTTGAAGGCCTGGCCCAGTTCGTCCGGGCGGGCGTACAGGGCGCGCCGCTCACCGGGGACCCACGCCTCGGCGACGGCCATCCGGGGCGGGGAGTAGGCGTCGAGGATCTTGCGCCAGTCGCGGTAGATCTCGTGCACCTCGTCCCGGTCGTAGAAGGGGTGGGTGCCGGGCGGGAAGTCGGCGAGGGCGCCCTCGCGGCTCAGCTCGGGGGCGCCGAGGTCCCGCAGCGGCTCGTCGAGGTCCTTGGCGAGGGCGTGCGCGACGTCCACGCGGAAGCCGTCCACCCCCCGGTCGGACCAGAAGCGCAGGGTGGTGCGGACGTCGGCGCGGACGTCCGGGTGCCCCCAGTTGAGGTCGGGCTGTTCGGCGGCGAACAGATGCAGGTACCACTGCCCGTCGGGCACCCGCTGCCAGGCGCTGCCGCCGAACACGGACTGCCAGTCGGTGGGCGGCAGCTCCCCCCGGGCCCCCCGGCCGTCCCGGAAGACGTACCGGTCGCGGGCAGGCGAGCCCGGGCCCGCGCGCAGCGCCTCCTGGAACCAGACGTGCTGGTGGGAGGTGTGGTTGGGGACGATGTCGACGATCACCTTCAGGCCGAGCCGGTGGGCCTCGGCGACGAGCGCGTCGAAGTCGTCGAGGGTGCCCAGACGCGGGTCGACGTCGCGCGGGTCGGCGACGTCGTAGCCGCCGTCGGCGAGCTCGGAGGGGTAGAAGGGGCTCATCCACAGGGCGTCGACGCCCAGCGTGGCGAGGTGCGTGAGGCGACGGGTGATGCCCCGCAGGTCACCGAGCCCGTCGCCGTCGGCGTCGGCGAAGCTGCGGGGGTAGACCTGGTAGACGACCGCCTGCCGCCACCAGTCGGGATCCCTGGAGGAGAGGTCGGGCGTGGCGTCGGGGGCGGGGTGCGGCGGCCTGGTCTCGGGCGTGGTGCGGTCGGTCACGCGGTCTCCTCTGGGTGCGTGCGGGTGCCGTCAGAGAAACTGTCCACAACACCGTAAAAGCGAACAGACCGGGAACGTGGAGCCATTCCCAGCGGGTGTGGCGTATGGCACGTTCGCCCCATCGTGCCCGGCCGGGGAGGGGCGCGGGACGGTTCGGCGCCCGGGGCCCGTCGCTCACCCGGACGGCCCGTCGCGCTGGTGGAGCGGCCTGCCCGATGGTGCCGTAGGAGCACGTCCGCTCCTGGACGGCCCGGCTCCCCAGGAGGCACCTCGATGACCCATGCCCCGGCCGCCGCCCGCGTCCTGCTCGCCTCCGCGCTGTCGGTGACGGCCCTGCTGACCACGGCGTCCTGCCTGGCCGGGGACCGGGACGTGCCGCGCGCGCTGCCCGCGGGCGTGCCGGAGGAGCCGCCGGCCTCCCCCTCCGCCGCGGCGTCCCCCGCCGCCCGGCCCTCGCCCGGCGCGCAGACGCTGAACGAGGAGCAGCTACGGGCGGCGCTGCTCACGGAGGCGGACCTGGGCGAGCCGTGGGTGGCGGGCCGGGGCACGGCGACCTGGCGGGACGGGATGCTCAAGGCGAGGACGGAGAACCCCGACTGCCACCGGCTGCTCGACTCCCTCTACACGGAGGAGCTGTTCGGCCCGCCGTCCGGACCGAGCGCCACGGCCACCCTCGACGACGCCTCCACCGACTCGCAGCTGCGGTACCAGCTCGCCGCGCACCCGCCCGCCGACGTGGACCGGGTCCTGTCCTGGATGGGCACGCTGCCGGAGAAGTGCGAGCGGTTCGAGGTGACGGCCGCCGGGGCCGGCGGCCTGCTCGTCGAGGTGGCGGAGCTCCCGCTGCCGGAGGCCGGCGACGCCCGGGCGGGACTGCGGCTGACGATGACCGGGGAGGCGTCCGGCGGCGCACCGGCCCGTCTCACGGTGACGGTCGCGGCGGTCCGCGTCGGGGAGGAGACGATCACCCTCACCAACGGCGGCCTCGGCACGGTGCTTCCCGAGGTCACCCAGGCGATGACCCAGCTCGGCGCGGACCGCCTGACGGAGATCGGCCGCCAGGAACGCCTGCGGGTCTAGGGCCTGTTGCGAAAGTGCCCCCTGCCGGGCGGCCCGGTCCCGGTCCGGACGTGCCCGGGGGCGGTCGTCTCAGCGGGTGTCGAAACGGCGGCGGCGGGAGATCACGTCCAGGGCGACCTCCAGGGCCGTGCGGCCGTGCGCGAAGGCGTCGCCGCGCAGGCGGGCCAGGGCCTCGTCGGCGCCGATGCCCAGCTGCGCCATGATCATGCCGACGGCCTGGTGGACCCGGTCGTGGTCGGCGGCCAGTCCGCTCAGCCAGGGCTCGTCGCCGTCCCGGAGGGCGTGCTCGTCGCCGTGCGGCAGGTCCATCAGCGCCACCGTCATGACACCGGCGACGAGCCGTGCCACGTCCAGCTGGCCGTCGGTGAGCCCGCCGGGGGTGCCGCGGTAGAGGTCGAGGGTGCCGACGCAGACGGCGCCGGTGCCGAGGGGCAGCGCGTACACGGCGCGCACCCCGGCGCCGAGCGCCTGCTCGGCGAAGACCGGCCAGCGGCCGGCGCAGGCGGCGGCGGTCAGGTCGCGGGCGAGGACGGGCGCGCCGGTGCGCAGGACGTGCCGGCAGGGGCCCTCCCCCAGGGTGGCCTGGAGCTGGCCGAGGTAGGCGGCGCGGTCGCCGGAAGCGCCGAGCTGTACGGGCAGGCCGTCGCCGCGCAGCGACACGGACGCCCCGTCCACCGGCAGCAACCGGACGGCCACGGTGCACAGCCGCCCCGGGACGTCGGCCGGACCGGCCCCGCGCAGCCCGGCGGCGATCGCGTCGGCCGCCCGCTCGCCGCGCGGACCGCCGCCCCGCTCCGGTTCGCCTCGGGGGTCGTCGCCGGGCCGCACGCCCACCGCCTCCTTAGGCTGCCGTCCCCCGGAATGAGAGGGCCGACTACCCGGCTCGCCGGCCCCGAAACGGTCAGAGCGGCGGCTGCGCCGGCGCCGGGCCCAGGGTGGTCGTGCCCGGGGCCGTGCGGTGGCCCAGGCCGGTGCGGTAGGCGTCCAGGGCCGCCTCGACGCGGCCGGTGCGGCGGAGCAGGTCGCCGAGGAGACGGCACAGGTCGGCCAGGTCACCGGCGGCGCCCGCGCGCTCCAGCAGGCTCATCGCCCGTACGTAGTGCTCCTCGGCCCGCTCGACGTCGCGGGCGTCCTCGGCGATGATGCCGAGCAGCCGGTGCGCGGCCGCCGCGTGCACCGCGCCCCGCTCGGGGGAGAGCCCGCCGAGCACGTCCTCCAGCAGGGCCGCCGCCTCCCGGGAGCTGCCGCGCCGGTGCAGTACGTCGGCCAGCTCGACGGTCACCTGGCTGCTGTAGAGGGACGCCCGCTGGGCCGACAGCATGTCCAGCGCCTCGCGCAGCTCCTTCTCGGCGTACTCCAGTTCGCCGTTCTGGGCGTACACGTACCCGCGCATCCAGTGGCAGTTGGCCAGCTCGGTGCGGAGCTGCAGCCCCCGGTACAGCTCCGCCGCCTTGGCCAGCGAGGCGTCCGCCTCGGCGAGGCGGCCCTCGGCGAGCAGGGTGCGGGCCACCGACCGGTGCATGCGCGCCACCAGCGCCGGGTCGCCGGACTGGGGCGCGAGCGCCAGCGCGAACTCCGCCGCCTGTGCGGCCCGCGCGTGCGCGCCCATGTCCATGTACGGGCCGATCGCGCTGGCGTACAGCAGCAGCAGCGCGTCCGGGTCGTGCAGACCGCCCCGGTTCAGCTCGTCGATCGTGGACTCCAGCAGGTAGACCGCGTAGCGCAGTTCCCCCGCCAGATAGTGGGCGACGGCCCGCCCGCGCAGCGCGGGCACCCGTGCGGGCAGCGGGGCGTCGGCGAGCCGGGCCTCGGCCCGCTCGAAGTACTGGCGCCCCTCGGCCAGCTCGCCGGTCTCCAGCGCGCACTCCCCGAGCCCGAGCAGCGCGGCGGCCTGCTCCTCGGCCAGGTCGTGCGTCTCCGCCTCGGCGAGCAGCGCGGCGTACCGCTCCAGGGCGACGTCCGCCTCACCGAGGGCGAGGGTGCGCTGCGCCTCGGTCAGCCGCAGGCGCAGCTCGGTGACGAGCCGGGCGGAACGTCCGGTGGCCAGCTCGTCGAACGCGACTCCGAGACGGTCGGCGAGATGCCGCAGCGCGCCGTCGGAGGGGCGCACCCGTCCCGCCTCCAGGGTGGAGATGTACGCGGGGGTGTACACCGGCTCGGCCAGCTGTTTCTGGGTCAGCCCGCGCTCCACGCGCAGTTGCTGCACGCGCCGCCCGATGGTTCCCGGATCGTCCCGCTCCCCCATGTCAACTCCCCCTGTGCCCCTTGCCGTTCGAGACCCGCAGCCCCTAGGTTAAACCGCGGATTAAACCGGCTTAACCCACAGTGCGAGGTCGCCGTGCTGGAACGCACACGCACCACCGGGCGGTACGCCCGGGGCATCGCCGCGGCCCTCGCGGCGGTCGCCGCGCTGGTCCTGGCGGCCAACGCGGGCCCGGCCAGGGCCTCCGACCCGGAACCGGACCGGCAGACCACGACCCCGGTGGAAGCGGCGGTGCGGTAGCGCGCAACCCGTGCCGCCGGCCCCTCGACCACCGGCCCGCCACGGCCGCCCCCCTCGGCCCGCCCGACTCGCCGGCTCACCCCAGCCAGCCCGGCCCGTCGGCACGCCCTGAACAGCCGGTCCGTCCAGTTCGGGCGGGTGGTGGTCAGGGCTGGGTCTGCAGTTGGTCCAGCTGGCGTCGTACGTGGTCCAGGGCGCCCTCGCGGCGGCCCGGTACCCGGGCGCGGAGCTCCGCCAGGGCGGTGCCCAGTTCGCGGGCCCTGGCCGGGTCGGTGATCCGGCCCCACTGGTGGTGCGCCCGGTCCACGGCCGCCTCGACGGCGGGCGCGTCGCCCGGCTGCCCCGCGGTCAGGCGGGTGCCGGCGACCGTCATCCACGCCCGGCAGCTGCGCGCCGCGTCCCCGGCGAGCATCGCCAGGTCCGCCCGGACCTCCGTCCAGTGCAGCACCTCCTCGGAGACGGGCCCGTGTGCCAGGCCGGCCGCCTGCTCCAGCCGCGCCGCGAGCGCGTCGGCGTCCGCGTGCCGGCCCGCGCGCACCGCCGCGGTGACGGCCGCGTGCGGATCCCCCGGCACGGGCCCCCGCTGCGCCAGCGGCAGACCGGTGCCCGCGCTCTCCGGCGCGATCCTCGTCAGCGCCTGCTGGTTCAGCTCCTCGTCCGGCGGACGCCACCCGCTGCGCAGAATCGTCGCGACCGCCTTCATGTACGACGGGGATGCGACCGCGCGGCGGGACGGCGGCGGCGCGACACGGCCGTACACCGCGTTGTCCCGCCCGCAGTCGAGCGGGGACGGCCCCGGGCCCGGCGCGCACAGCGACCGCCAGGCCTCCGGGTCGGCGTGCAGGTCGAGGAAGAGCGTCGTCGCCCCCGCCGGACGCAGCCGCAGCTCCTCCCGGAACCAGTGCCACGGCAGCCCCGTGTACCGCACGGTCGACGCGGTCGTGCGGGCCAGCGCCAGATGGGGCAGCCGCTGCCGGCGGTCGAGCTGGAGCTGCCCGGCGACGTACACCGTCAGCGGCCCCGGGGCGGCGGCGGCCGCGCGCAGCCGGGTCAGCACGGCCTGCGGCTCCAGCGGGTCGGCGAGTTCGACGACGTTCGCGGTGTCGGCGCCGGACAGCACGGCCGGCGGCACCGCCGCGAGGACCGGGAGCACGGACGCCGCGTCCACCAGCCGCCCCCGGCCCAGCGGCGAGGCCGCCAGCAGCAGCACGGTTCCGGGCATGGTCGGTCCCCTCCCCTGGCGATCATCTACGGCAGCACGGTAACCGTTGTGACCGCGCGGGGTGGTGTCACCGTGGTGAACGTCCCCCTTCGGGGCCTTCGGGGCCTTCGCCCCCGGACGCGCGGGTCCGCCGTACCGCGAAGGCGGTGGTGTCGTCGTCCAGGTGCCCCCGGCTGTGCCGCAGCGTCCCTTCCCGCACGGCGGCGACCAGCAGGCCCGGTGCGGCGACCCCCGGGTCCGCCGCCACCGCCCGGCACAGCTCGTCGGCGAGCCGGTAGAAGTTCCCCTCACCGTCCCTGGCCTCGGTCACCCCGTCGGTGACCAGCAGCAGCGTCTCGTCGGGGGCCACCGGCAGCCGGCTCACCGGCAGCGGGCCGGGCGCGAGGTCGCGGCAGCCGATCGGGAGCCCGCCGGCCGCCCGCAGGGACCGTACGCCGTCGGGGCCGACGGCCAGCGGGCGTTCGTGCCCGAAGACCACGGCGTCCACGACGTCGGTCCGGTCCGGGGGAAAGCCGAGCAGGACGGCGGTGGCGAACCGGTCGCCGTCGCCCCGGCCGAGCGCCGTCGTGTACTCGCGGTGCCGCAGCATCCGGTCCTCCAGCCGGTCGGCGACGGCCGTCAGCTCGGCCTCGTGGTAGCCGGCCTCGCGGAAGGCGCCGAGCAGCACCGCCGACGTCTCCACCGCGCCCAGCCCCTTCCCCTGGACGTCGCCGACGAGGACGCGGGTGCCGTGCGGGCCCGGCTGGATGTCGTAGAAGTCGCCGCCGACCCGGGCGTCGGCGTCCGCGGGGAGGTAGACCCCGGCGTGCTCCAGGCCGCCCCAGCGCGGCGGCAGGGGGCGCAGCACGGTGGCCCGCACGGTGTCGGTGACGTCGCGCATGTGCAGCGCGCGCCGCTCACCGCGCACCCGCACCAGGCAGGCCAGCGTGGAGAGGACGCCACCCGCGGCGACCAGGATGAAGTCCGGCAGCCCCGCCTGGAACTGGTGCGGCCAGGCGTTGTCCACGGCGGTGTAGAAGACCATCGCGAGCACCGCGTACACGGCCGTGCCCCACACCCCGCAGAGCGCGGCGGCGATGCCCGGCACCAGCACGATCCAGGAGATGACCCGGAACTCGCCGGTGGTGTTGTAGTCCGTCACCGCGATGCCGACGAGCAGCACCAGCGGGGGGATCCAGGCGACGCTGCGCCCGCGCACCCGCAGCATCTCCTGCCGCTGCACGACGTCCCCCCGGCCGGCCCGCGGACGCCGGTCGTGCCGGCCGTGACCCTCGTTGCCCGGACTCACGGCCCCAGCGAAACACGGGGCGGTGCCGCCCGCATCCGGTCCCCGGGCCCGGCCCGCGCGGCCGAGTTGCCGCCGGGCCCCGGGAGGTGTGCCCTGGTGGGGCGGGGGTGAGGAGAGAGGAGTGCTCCCATGGCGCACGCGGCACCCCGGTCCCGGGGCGCGATCGAACCGGGCCGGACGACGACCCCGGACATCTTCGACGCACGGACCCACCGGGCGGCGAAGGTCGTGATACCCGTCCTGATCGGGCTGGTGTACGGCTACTGGGCCGCGGGCAACCGGCGCGACGCCGGGCCCATCACCGGCTGGAACCTCCTCTTCGGCTTCCTCACCGCGCTGGTGTTCGCCGTGGTCCTGATGGCGCTCCTCGCCGTGGCCCCGAAACTGCGCCGCGAAGCACACGCGGTGGTCTGGGGCGCCTTCTGCGGCATCGCGGTCGGTTTCCTCTTCAGCCAGGCCGGCGGGAGCATCTACCGCTCCACGGCCCTCGGCCTGGGGGTCGCGGCGGGCGTGACCCTGGTGATGTTCTACCGCTTCTACACCCACGAGAGGGCGACGGACCAGCGCCCGGCGACGGACCAGCGCCCAGGCTGACCCCGCGGGCGCCGCCGTCCGCGGGCCGTGGCGCCGCACCCGTTCGGCCCACCCCGTACACCCGCACGCACACCCAGCGCTCGCGCCCCCGGCCGCCCGCACGTTCTCTGAAGGGGTGGCCCCCCGCGACACCCGCCTCCGCAACGCCCTCTCGGCGGCACTGCTCGCCGTAGCCTGCCTGCTCGCCCCCTGCGGCGCCCTCGCCGCCTGGGCGTCCTTCGGCCTCGCCGACACCGCCGGCTACGTCCGCACCATGGCCCCGCTGGCCACCGACCCGGCCGTACGCGACGCGGTCGCCGACGCCGTCGGGGACGAGGTCGTACGACAACTGGACACGGAGACGGCGCGCGCCACCGTGGGACCGTTCGTACGGGACGCCGTCCGCTCGTTCACCCGCACCGACGCGTTCCGCACCGCGTGGGACGCCGGCAACAGGGCCGTCCACGGCGCGGTCCTGCACGCGCTGCGCGACGACGGCGCCGCCCGGGGACCGGTCACCGTCGACCTCGCGCCCGTCACCGAGCAGGTGAAACAGCGGCTCGCCGCCGACAACATGCCCTTCGCCCACCGCATCCCCGTCACCCACACCGAGGTCCCGGTGGTGCCGGCCGGCGAGGTGGCCGGACTCAGGAAGGGATACCACGTGCTGGACGCCGCCGCCTTCTGGCTCCCCCTCGCGACCGTCGTCCTCGCCGTCGCCGGGATCGCCGTCGCCGCCCGCCGCCGGCGCGCGCTCACCGCCACCGGACTGGGCACGGCCCTGGGCGGCGCCCTGCTGGCCCTCGCGGTCGCCGTCGGCCGCCGGCTCACCCTGGCCGACCTGCCCGACCGCGTCCACCGCCCGGCGGCGGGCGCCGTCTACGACGCCCTCACCGCCACCCTGCGCACGGCGTCCTGGCTCCTGCTCGCCCTCGGCCTCACGGTCGCCCTGGTCTCCTGGCTGGCCGGCCGGGCCGCCGACCGCCGCGCGGACCCGGTCCCCGCCCCGCTGCCACCCCGCCCGTCGCCCAGGGCCCGTACCTGATCCGGCAACCACTCGTCGTCGCCGGCCGTCCTTGAGGGAGGATTCGGGCATCCCTGCCCGCGAACGGAAGGCCGCGACGTTGGACACTGCGACTGCCGACCCCACGGTCACCGGGGCCGGGGCCGGGCGGCCGGGGGGACGTCGGCGGTTCGGCGCCGGCTGTGCGGCGCTGCTGTTCGCCGGGGTGAGCGTGGTCGTCGGCTGCCGCGCCGCCGACACCGACGCCATCACCCCCGTGCCCCAGCTCCTCGCCTTCCTGCCCTGGCTGCTCGTGCCCACCGCGGCCGGACTGCTGTTCACCCTGCTCGCCCGCTGGTGGACCGGCGCCGTGTGGGGAGTGGTCCTGCTCGGCCTGCTCGCCTGGTTCATCGAGCCGTACGGGAAGGCCGGCGACCCCGTGGGGCCGCCCGTCGCCGAGCTGCGGGTGCTGACCTCCAACGTGCAGTTCGGGCGGGCCGCCGACGCCCTCGTCGACGTGGTGCGCCGCGAGGAACCGGACCTGGTGTTCGTCCAGGAGTGCGAGTACACCTGCGACGCGACGCTGAAGCGGGAGCTGACCGACGCCTACCCGTACCGGCAGTCGGTGGCGGGCGGCGGCTCCGAGGGCTCCGTCATCCTGAGCCGGTTCCCGCTGCGGGGCACCGCCGGCGTCCCCGGCACCATGGGCATGCCCGGCGCCGTCGCCGACGTCGACGGCCACACCGTGCGGCTCCAGCTCGCCCACCCCATGCCGCCGCTCCCCGAGCAGGTGCGCCTCTGGCAGCGGGAGCTGGGCCGGCTGCGCGACGCCGCCGCCGCGGACCGGGACACCCCGACCGTGCTGGCCGGGGACTTCAACGCCACCCAGGACCACGCGGCCTTCCGCCGCATCCTCGACACCGGTCTGCGCGACGCGGCCCGCCTCGCCGGCGCCGACCGGACCCCGACCTGGCCGTCCCGCACCTTGCCGACCCTCGGCGCCCAGATCGACCACGTCCTGGTCTCCGAGCACTTCGCCGCCCACCGGACCCGCGTCCTCCCCCTCCCCGACACCGACCACAGCGCCGTCCTCACCAACCTGACCCTCCACGCCGCACCGTAGCTGCGGGCAGTCGTGCCGCTGGGGCGGCACGGGTGGGCGCAGCGGCACCCCGCAAACGCCGGGCTGCGCAACACCCCCCGCCCCGCCCCCACCCCGCGCGGCCACCAGCACCGCCACGGGCAACGGCTCCCGCTACCGCTACCGCGAGGACTTCTGCAGCGCCTTCTCCGCCTTGTCCAACGCCGCAGCGAACCCGTTCGCCCACAACTGGTTCACCCGCGACCGCTCCGCGGAGTTGGGGTACGCGTTGGTGCAGGACGTCCCCGGACCACCCCCGGACATCAGCTCACTGCACGGCCCCGAGTAGTGGTCCGGCAGCCCCAGCACGTGCCCCGTCTCGTGCGCGGTCACCCGCGTCGAGTCGTACATCTGGTTCTGCCGGTAGTCGAGGAAGATGTACCCCCGCCCGTGCCCGTCCGTCGAGGCGTACGAGCCGCGCGAGTCGTTCCCCTCGTAGTACGAGAAGTCCGCGCCCGACGTGCCGGCCTGGAGTCTCACGTTGGACACCGAGCTGTTCCAGATCTGCGTGCTGCGGGCTATCTGCGTGGCGAAGGACGGCGCCCGGGAGGCGTTGTAGACGACGGTGACGGCGGCCGCGCTCGTCGGGTTCGCGGCCCGCTTCTCCGCCGCCGACTTCAGCACGGCCTCGAAGAAGGCCCGGTTGGCGGCCGCTTCCTCCGAACCGTCGTACGCGGCGTACGGCGCGGCGGACGAGCCGGCGTCGAGGGGAGCGGGGGCCGCCGTCGCCGGGGCGGCGCCGAGGCCGAGGGCCGTGAGGCTCAGGCCGGCGGCGGTGAGCACGGACATGGGCATGCGCATGCGCATCGATGACTCCTCGAAGTGGGGGTTGAGTCACATGTCACCGAGGAGTCTCCGCGCCCGTGCGGCGGCTGTGATGATGGCAACAGGTGATAACACCGCCCTATCGCCCGACTCCGGCCACCCATGCTCCGCGCGCCCGACTCCGCCTGAACGGACGGGATTTGTGTGTCTGGTGAAACCTGAACTTCCGCCCTACCCTCCCAGGGCATGGAGCTCGAGGTCAGGCACCTCAGGGCGCTGTGCGCGATCGCCGACACCGGCAGCCTGCACCGCGCCGCGCGTCACCTCGGCGTGTCCCAGCCCTCGTTGAGCACGCAGCTGCGGCGTGTCGAACAGGAGCTGGGCGGCGCCCTGTTCGTGCGCGCGCGGACCGGCTGCCGGCCCACCCCGCTGGGCCGGCTGGTGCTCAGCCGCGCCCGCCCGCTCGTCACCGAGCTGCGCTCCCTGGTCACCGAGGCCCGCGCCGCCGCCGTGGGCGGCCGGCAGCTGCGCATCGGCTCCACCGCCAGCCGCGCCCTGGCCGGCTGGCTGCGGCGACTGCGCCGGCACTGGCAGGAACCCACCCTGCACATGGACGTCTCCGCCAACGCCCTGCTGCGCATGGTCGCCGACGGCCAGCTCGACGTGGCCTTCGTGCACGAGGTCGAGGGCTTCCCGCTGCGCGTCCCCGAAGGCCTGCGCACCCGGGTCCTCGTCGAACGGGAACCGCAGTGCGTGTCCCTGCCCGCCGACCATCCGGCCGCCGCGCGTCCCGTCGTCCACCTGTCGGACCTGGCCGGGGACCGCTGGATGATTGACCCGGCGGTCGACGGCGAGTGGGACGCCGTGCGCCGGCTCCTGCACGCCGCCGGAATCAGCCCGCGCGTGCTGCACGGCGACTACCACACCGCCGCGTCGCTGGTGGCGATCGGCGAGGTCGTCACCGTGTGCCAGCCGACGTCGCCCTCCCGCCCCGAGACGGCGGTCCGCCGGCTGCACGGCGACCCGCTGGGCGTACGGCTGCTGCTGGCGGCGCGTACGGAGTCGGAGCTGGAGGGCGTCTATCCGGATCTCGCCGAGGCGTACCGGGAGGTGGCGCTGCAGGCGCCGGCGTACCGGGAGTGGCTTGATCAGGACCTGGTGCCCGGGCCCTGACCCCGCCCTCCCCGCCCCCGCCCCCGGACGCCCGCGGTGTCAGACGCCGATGTCCTGTCCGTCCGCGCGCCACACCGCGACGACGGCCGGGCGCACGTAGGTGCCGGGCCCGTCGGGCCAGGTGCTGGCGGGCCGGTCCACCGTCGCCCCGTCCACCTCGCCCGGGTGCTGCACGGCGACCAGCACGCGCCGGTCCTGGATGACCGGACCGCAGGTCTCCGCGCCCGTCGGCACGGTCAGGAATTGCTTCAGCTCACCGCGCCGGTCACCGCGCGTGGCGACGCCGAAGAGGCCGTCGTGCGAGCCGAGGGCGCTGCCGTCGGTGGAGATCCACAGGTTGCCGTGGTCGTCGAAGGCGACGTTGTCCGGGCAGGAGATCGGGCTGACGGAGTCCTTCGGGAACCCGGCGAAGTACGTCGCGGGGTCCTCCGGGTCGCCCGCGACCAGGAACAGCGACCAGGCGAACGACGTGCTCTCCGGCCGGTTGTGGCGCTCGGTCAGCTCCAGGATGTGACCGTGCTTGTTGGCGTTGCGCGGGTTGGCCTCGTCGGCGGCGGCGTAACCGGTCTTGCCGCGGTTGGAGTTGTTGGTGAGGGCGACGTACACCTTGCCGGTGACCGGGTTCGGCTCGATGTCCTCGGGCCGGTCCATCTTCGTCGCGCCCACCTTGTCGCCGGCGAGGCGCGTGAAGACGAACACCTCCTCGGCGGTCATGCCCTCGACGTGCGAGACGGCGCCGTCGGCGGTGGCGGTGGCCAGCGGGATCCACTGGCCGCTGCCGTCGAACTCGCCGTCCTTCGGCAGCTTGCCGGTGCCGTCGATCTCGATGGCGGGGGAGTCACCGGTGAGCCTGGCGACGTACAGCGTGCCCTCGTCGAGCAGGGAGAGGTTGTGCTCGCGGGCGGAGCGGCTGTTGCCGTGCCGCATCTTCTTGCTGCCGACGAACTTGTAGAAGTAGTCGAAGCGCTCGTCGTCACCGGTGTAGACGACCGGACGGCCGTCGTGCGTCAGCCGCACGGTCGCGGCCTCGTGCTTGAACCGGCCGAGCGCGGTGTGCTTGCGGGGCGCGGAGTCGGGGTCGTACGGGTCGAGCTCGACGACGTAGCCGAAGCGGTGCGCCTCGTTGGGCTCCTGGGCGAGGTCGAACCGCTTGTCGAACCGCTCCCACTTGCGCTCGGTGGCGCCGGTGCCGATCCCGTAGCGCTTGTCGGTCGCGCTGCTGCCGTTGGCGAAGTACTGGTTGAAGTTCTCCTCGCCGTGCAGCGTCGTGCCCCACGGGGTGGTGCCGCCGGAGCAGTTGTTGAGGGTGCCGAGCACCTTGGTGCCGCGCGGATCGGCGGAGGTCTTCACCAGGTCGGACCCGGCGACGGGCCCGGTGAGCCGGAACTCGGAGGTGGCGGTGAGGCGCCGGTTGAGCTGGTGCCGGGTGACGGGCGTCAGCTTGCCGGTGCGCTTGTCCTCCTCGACGGCGACCACGGCCAGGCCGTGCGCGGCCCAGGCGATCTCCACCTGCTCACGGGTGGGGTTGTCGGCGTCGTAGTCGCGGAACATCAGGATCTCGTCGGTGTACTCGTGGTTGGCGACGAGGAGCTGCCGGCCGCGCTCGCCCTTGAGGGGCAGCAGCGAGAGGAAGTCGCAGTTGTAGCCGAACTGGCCGGCCTGCGCCCTGGCGCTCTGCTTCTCCGGGTCGAAGACGGGGGCGCCGCGCAGGATGGGCTCGCCCCAGCGGATGACGACGTTCTGCCGGTAGCCCTCGGGCACGGTCACGGCGTCGGCGGTGTTCGGCGCGACGGGCGTGAAGCGCAGACCCCGGGCGCCCTTGGGCTTGTGGTTGCCGTGACCGCCCTTGCCGGCCGCGGGGGCCGCCTGCGCCTCGGGGGCGGCGGCGACGCCGACCGCGCCGGCGCCGGCCGCGGCGACGGTCACCACGGCGGCGGCGCGCATCATCGAGCGGCGGCTGAGGGCGCCGGCGATGACATCGCCCACGTACTCGTTGGAGCTGGTGTTGGGCACCTCGTGGAGGCAGGCGTCACCACACCGGAAACGGCAGGTCATGGCGGACCGGCCGCCGGGGTGGGAACCGGACGGCGTTCCGATCAACGGCAGCAGCTTTCGCACGTTTTCTCTCCTTGGGTACCCGTGGTGTCAGCGCGACCGTAGGAGCACATATGTGCGGCGGTCGGGCGCCCGGATGAACGGGGAGTGAACCTGCGGCAGCATTAGGGAAGTTGTGCCGGATCTCGCGGCGGGGCCGAATCGCACCCTTGACATATACGATTCCGCAAACCCGACCCTGCCCAAGATCGCCCTTGCGGGCCGCTAACCTTACGTGTCCGTCCTGGCCAGGGATTGACGGGCATCAACTCACGCGAAGGGTTGCGCACATGGGCATTCTCACTCTCCTGCGGAACGCGTTCGGCCGGTCACGCAAAGCGAAGTCCGCCGAAGCGGAGGGTGCGGCGGACGCCGTCGAGACGGCGACCGCGCCTCCGGCGTCACCCGCCGCGGAGCCCGCCGCGAAGGCGGCCACGGAGACACCCGCGGCCCCGCGGGTTCCGTCCCCGTCCCCCGAGCCCGACCCGCAGTCCCTCACGGTCTCCGTCCCGGAGCAGCGCGAGGAGCACGACCTGGTCTCGGCGGCCTTCGACAACATCGCAGTCCCCAAGCCCACCACCCCGGAGCCGGAAGCCAAGCCCGCGGCCCCCACCGCTGACGCCGAGTCCACACAGGACAGCAGCGCCGAGACCAAGGCGGAGAAGCAGCCGGAGCCCGCCACCGAGCCCAAGGCCGAAGCCCAGCCGGAGCCCGCCGTCGAGCCGGAGCCCGAGGCCACCGCCGTTGACGCCGAGGCGGCGACGCCGACGGAGCCCGCGACCGAGGCGAAGCCCGAGCCGGCCACCGAGACCGAGGCCGAGGCCGCAGAGGACACCGGTGCCGACGCCAAGCCGGAAGCACCGGAGCCCGCCACCGAGCCCAAGGCCAAAGCCCAGCCGGAGCCCGCCGTCGAGCCGGAGCCCGAGGCCACCGCCGCTGACGCCGAGGCGGCGACCCCGGCGGAGCCCGCGACCGAGGCGAAGCCCGAGCCGGCCACCGAGCCCGAGACCGAAGCCGCGCAAGACGCCGAGCCGACGGCCCCCGAGCCTGTCGCCAACGCCGACGCCAAGCCGGAGACGGCAGCCGACGAGCAGCCCGAGGCCCCCGAGCCCGCCACCGAGCCCGCCCAGGACACCGAGGCGGAGCCCGAGGCAGCTGACGTAGAGCCGTCAGGCACGGATGCCGCGGCCGCCGACGGCGAGGACGCCCCACAGGGGCCACCCGCACCCGACGACGAGACCGGCACGGGTGGTGCGGGTGGGAACGAAACCCGGGCCGAAGGCGAAGCCGAGGCCCCCGCCACCCCCGCCACCCACGTCCGCACCACCGCCCCCGCCCTCGCCACCGCGTACGACGCGGCCGGCGCCGCCCTCGAGGCGCACCGCCTCACCGGCACCCGCGCCAAGGTCTACCTCGTGCTCGACCGCTCCGCGTCCATGCGGCCGTACTACAAGGACGGCTCCGCCCAGGCCCTCGCCGAGCAGACCCTGGCCCTCGCCGCGCAGCTCGACCCCGAGGCCACGGTCAAGGTGGTCTTCTTCTCCACCGAGCTGGACGGCACCGGCGAGCTCACCCTCACCGACCACGAGAACAAGATCGACACCCTGCACGCCTCCCTCGGCCGCATGGGCCGCACCAGCTACCACGCGGCCGTCGCGGAGGTCCTCGCCCTCCACGACGCGGCGGGTCCGGGCTCCGACACGCCCGCCCTGGTGGTCTTCCAGACGGACGGCGCCCCCGACGCCAAAACGCCCGCCACACAGGCCCTCACCGAGGCCGCCAAGTCCCACCCCTCGGTCTTCTTCTCCTTCGTCGCCTTCGGCGACCCGGAGAACAAGGCATTCGACTACCTCCGCAAGCTCAAGGCCCCGAACACGGCGCACTTCCTGGCCGGCGAGAGCCCGCTGGAGCTGACCGACAAGGAGCTGTACGAAGCCGTACTGGCGTCCTGGCGCCCGTAGGCACCGCGGCACCACCTCATGTCCTCCTCGGGGGGCGGACGGGATTCCCGTCCGCCCCCCGAAACGCGTGTGAGCCGACCTGCCCCGGGCCAGTAGGATTTCGGTCATGGCGGCCACTGGATCCGAGAAGCAGGGGGCGAAGGCGTACTACGTCTCGACCCCCATCTACTACGTCAACGACGCTCCTCACCTGGGCCACGCCTATACGACCGTCGCAGGCGACGTGCTCACCCGCTGGCACCGCCAGCGCGGTGAGAAGGTGTGGTACCTCACCGGCACGGACGAGCACGGTCAGAAGATCATGCGCACGGCCGAGGCGAACGGGGTCACCCCGCAGGCCTGGGCCGACAAGCTCGTCACGGAGTCCTGGAAGCCCCTCTGGGAGCACCTCGGCATCGCGAACGACGACTTCATCCGCACCACGCAGAAGCGGCACACCGACCGCGTCCAGGAGTTCGTGCAGGACCTGTACGACAAGGGCGAGATCTACAAGGGCGGCTACGAGGGCCCGTACTGCGTGGGCTGCGAGGAGTACAAGCTCCCCGGCGAACTGCTCGACGGCGAGGGCGAGTACGCGGGCCAGAAGCTCTGCCCGATCCACAAGAAGCCGGTGGAGATCCTCAGCGAGGAGAACTACTTCTTCAAGCTGAGCGAGTACAGCGAGAAGCTGCTCGCCCACTACGAGGCCAACCCGGGCTTCATCCAGCCCGAGTCCGCGCGCAACGAGGTCGTGAACTTCGTCCGCCAGGGCCTGCAGGACCTCTCCATCTCCCGCTCGACGTTCGACTGGGGCGTCCCGGTCCCGTGGGACGACAAGCACGTCATCTACGTGTGGGTCGACGCGCTGCTGAACTACGCCACGGCGGTCGGCTACAACGAGAGCCCGGAGAAGTTCGAGTCGACGTTCCCGGCCGACGTGCACCTCGTCGGCAAGGACATCCTCCGCTTCCACGCGATCATCTGGCCGGCCATGCTGATGGCGCAGGGCCTCCCGCTCCCCGGGAAGATCGCCGCCAACGGCTGGCTGATGGTCGGCGGCGAGAAGATGAGCAAGTCCAACCTGACCGGCATCAAGCCGCAGGACCTGACCTCGCACTTCGGCGTGGACGCGTACCGCTGGTACTTCCTGCGGGCGATCGCGTTCGGCCAGGACGGCAGCTTCTCCTGGGAGGACTTCTCCGCCCGCTACACCAGCGAGCTGGCGAACGACTACGGCAACCTGGCGTCCCGCGTGGCCGCGATGGTCGGCAAGTACTTCGGCGGTGAGCTGCCTGCCGCGACGGCCGACGGCGACGCGGAGAAGGCGATCCACGACGGCCTGGCCAAGGCGGTCGCGGAGGCCGACCGGAAGATCGGCGAGGAGCTGGACTTCCAGGGCGGCATCCTGGCCGTCTTCGACTTCGTGAAGCAGGTCAACGGCTACATCACCGAGCAGGAGCCCTGGAAGGTCGCCAAGGACGACTCACCCGAGGGCAAGGCCCGCCTGGCCACCATCCTCTACACGGCGGCGGAGTCCCTCCGCGCGGTGGCGGTCCTCCTCAACCCGGTCATGCCGGAGACCTCCCAGAAGCTCTGGGACTCCCTCGGCGCGGAGGCCGGCCTCGGCGCCCTCGCCGGCCAGAAGGTCCAGGAGGCCGGCACCTGGGGCGTCCTGCCCGCCGGCTCGACGGTCACCAAGGGCGCGGTCCTCTTCCCCCGCCTCGAGGAGAAGCCGACCGCGTAGGACGCACGACGCGTACGCCCGGAGGCCGGGTGGAAGGCGAGGCTCGGCGTGCCGCCGAGGATGCCCGGGAACACATCACCGGCTGTAATGACCCGGAGCTTCTGCGGCACTGGCACCGCCGTGCCGTCACGGCTCCCACGGCCGAGTAGGCCGTTGCCACCGCGTCCCGCGGAGAAGCCGGCCTCGTAACGCGCTCGCTACAGCGGGGGTCCGGGAGAGAAGCAGACCTTCTCCCGGGCTCCTTCTTTTGCGAAGATCGCGTGAAGTCGGCCGTCCGGCCGGCACCACTCACGCGGGGGGACCCACCCATGGCACTGTTCGGCAACGCGCACACCGTCGACCCGGCCCAGGCACAGCAGGAGTACGCCCGTCTGCTCGGCCAGGGCGAGCAGGTGCACGCCGCGTTCCTGCTGATCCGCGACACCATACTGTTCACCGACCGCCGCCTGATCATGGTCGACAAGCAGGGCATCACCGGCAAGAAGACCGAGTACCACTCCATCCCGTACCGCAGCATCACCCACTTCGCCGTGGAGACCGCCGGCACCTTCGACCTCGACGCCGAACTGAAGATCTGGCTCTCCGGCAGCCAGGCCCCCATCCAGAAGACCTTCACCAAGGGCGTCGACATCTACGAGGTCCAGGCCATCCTCACCCAGTTCGTGGCCCGCTGACCCGATCGGGTGATCGTCACTCATATGCCCCGCGCATAAACCATGGGTGCAACAGGCTTGCACCCATGGTCACCGCAACACACGAGGCCTCCCACCGGCTTTTCCAGGAGCACCCGGAGGCCCTCACCCCCGTCTTCGAGGCACTGGGCCTTCCGCCGCCCGTGAAGACGGACTTCCACGAGCTCTCCCCCGACGTGACAGAGATCCGTCCGGTGGAGCGGCGAGCGGACACGGTCCTCATGTTCGAGCCCGACATGGGTGAGCACTTCGTCCTGGCCGTGGAAGCCCAGACGAAGAAGGACCCTGACAAGGCGAAGAACTGGGCGTACTACGTCGCGTATCTGCGCGCCAAGTACGACCTGCCCGTGTTGCTGGTCGTGGTCTGCCGCGACCGTTCCACGGCGACCTGGGCGACAGGCCCCTTCGAAAGCACCGTGGGCCCCTGGACGAGCCAGGTCACCCGTCCGTTCGTCCTGGGCCCGCAGACGGTCCCGGAGATCACCAGCGCGGCGGTGGTGGCACAGCAGCCGGCCCTCGCGGCACTGTCGGCCATCGTGCACAGCCAAAACCCGAGGGCGGCCGCCATACTGGAGACGGTCGCGCGCGGACTTGTGTCCTTGGAGCCGGACACCACGAAGTACTGGTTCGAGGTGGTGGAGGTCGGTCTGGAGTCCACTCCGACCAGGAAGAACTGGAGGCAGCTGATGCAGAACGTCGTCACCCACTTCCCGGGGCACCGAACGCTCTTCGAGGAGAAGTACCTCGAAGGAAAAGCCGAAGGAATGGCCGAAGGGAAGGCCGAGGGGGAGGCCGAGGGAGAGGCCAGGGGCGAGGCCAAGGGGGTTCTGCGTGTGCTGGAGGTGCGCGGCCTTCCCCTGACCGACGACGTCCGTCAGCGCATCGCCGGCTGCACCGACCTCGACCGCCTCAACGACTGGCTCGACCGCTCGGGCACCGTGGAGCGCGCGGAGGACCTGTTCGCCGAGCAGTGACCGGATCGACGAACCCCGTACCCAGCAGCGGGCCGACATCTACGAAGTGCAGGCGATCCTGGCGCAGTTCGTAGTGCGGTAAGCCTCTCCGCCACATACCACTGCTTCACCCTTCATTTACCGGCGTATAAGGTTTCTTCACCCGTGCGTGCGTATCGAACTTTCGTCCGCCGCACGGGTGTGCGTCGCGGTCCCGAGGGGCCGACGCGCGGCCGAGCCCGCCCGTGCACCGAGGGAATGACGTGAAGCACATCCTTGTCCGTTCCGGTAAGAGCCCGTTCCACGTCGCCTCCCCGACAGAATTCCTCCAGCAGGACCTGATCGGCACCAACACGGGCAACCTGCTGTTCAGCGACTCCGCCCACAAGATGCTGTCGCTGCCGGACACCGAGGTGACCTCCAACGGCATCCGCACCGACCCGTCGGCGCGCCGCGCGGCCGAGATCAACGAGCAGTACGACGTCTTCGTCGTTCCTCTCGCCAACGCCTTCCGGCCCGGTTTCCACACTTCTCTGGACCGGCTCTCCACCCTGATCGAGCAGCTCACCATCCCGGTGGTGGTCTTCGGCGTCGGCGCCCAGGCCCCCGACGACTACGACACCGAATGGCTCGGACCGATGGAGGCATCCGTCAAACGCTTCGCCGCCGCCGTCCTGGAGCGCTCCGCCTCCATCGGCGTCCGCGGTGAACTCACCGCCCGTTACCTGAACGACCTCGGCTTCCAGGACGTCGACATCATCGGCTGCCCGTCGATGTTCCTGTACGGCGCGACCTTCCCCGACATCCGCGCCGCGGACCTGACGGCCGACTCCCGCATCGCCGTCAACCTCTCCCCGGACGCGATACCCGTCGGCGACATCTCCGGCATCGCCCGGCACGCCTGGGAGCGCTACCCGCACCTGACGTACTACGCGCAGCACACCGACGACGCCGAGCTGCTGCTCTGGGGCGACACCACGCCCGAGTCGGGCGTGGAGGACCCCTTCCCGCGCCACCTCAGCCACCCGCTGCTGCGTGAGAACAAGGTGCGCATGCCGCTCGACCCGGCGACCTGGATCGAGGAACTGCGCGGATACGACTTCGCCTACGGCACCCGCATCCACGGCAACGTCGCCGCCCTGCTGGCCGGCACCCCGAGCGTCGTCCTCACGCACGACTCCCGCACCCTGGAGCTGTGCCGGTACTTCGACATCCCCCACCGGCAGCTCGCCGGCCTGCCCGCCGAGACGGACCCGCGCGCGCTGTACGAGGACGCCGACTTCTCCGCGATGCTCAAGGGCCACGGCGAGCGGTTCGACCGGATCGTGGCCTTCCTGGACCGCAACGGTCTGCAGAACACCTACACGCACGGCGACGGCGGCGCCGCCTTCGACGCCCGCATGGCCGAGCTGGAGCTGCCCGCGTCCATGCCGGTCTGGGACGGCTCGGACGACGGGCAGATGCGCTACCGCCTCAGCCGGCTGCGCGAGCAGATCACGACGGCCGGACAGCGGACCCGTGAGCAGGCGCGCAAGCAGGCTCAGGAGAACAAGGCGCTGCGCGCCCAGCTCGCCACGGCCGAGAAGCGTGCCGACGAGACCGAGCGGAAGCTCGACACCCTCGCCCGCGAACTGGCCGCCACCCGCAAGGCCCTGAGCACTGTCGAGCGCAGGGTGACCGGCATCGACAAGCGCCTCCTGGTCCGCCTGGGCCCGGCCCTGCGCCGCCGCACCCGCAAACTGTCGAGCGGCGCCAAGAACTGACGGACACGTCACAGCGAGGGCCCGGGACGGTGTCCGTCCCGGGCCCTCGCTGTGCGGAGCGTGTGCCGGTTACTTCGGCTGCGGCTTGCGGACCGTCAGGTGGAGTTCCCTCAGGCGGGCCTCCTCCAGCTCCGTCGGCGCGCCCATCATCAGGTCCTGGGCGTTGCCGTTGAGCGGGAAGGCGATGGTCTCGCGGATGTTGGGCTCGTCGGCGAGCAGCATGACGATGCGGTCGACACCCGGCGCGATGCCACCGTGCGGCGGGGCGCCGAAGCGGAACGCGCGGAGCATGCCCGCGAACTTCTCCTCGACCATCTCGCGCTCGTAGCCCGCGATCTCGAACGCCTTGAGCATGATCTCCGGCTCGTGGTTCCGGATCGCGCCCGAGGACAGCTCGACGCCGTTGCAGACGATGTCGTACTGCCAGCCCAGGATGTCCAACGGGTCCTGGGTCTCCAGGGCCTCCAGGCCGCCCTGCGGCATCGAGAAGGGGTTGTGCGAGAAGTCGATCGCGCCGGTCTCCTCGTCCTTCTCGTACATCGGGAAGTCGACGATCCAGCAGAAGCGGAAGACGTTCTCCTCGAAGTGCCCGGCGCGCTTGGCGGCCTCGACCCGCACCGCGCCCATGATCTTCGAGACCTCGTCGAAGTCGCCCGCGCCGAAGAACACCGCGTGGCCGGGGGCCAGCGAGAGACGCTTGGTGAGCTCCGCGACGTTCGCCTCCGTCAGGAACTTCGCGATCGGGCCGCTCAGCGAGCCGTCCTCGGCGACGCGCACCCACGCCAGGCCCTTCGCGCCCTGGGAGACCGCGTAGTCGCCGAGCTGGTCGAAGAACTTGCGGGGCTGGCCGGAGACGTCCGGCACCGGCAGCGCGCGCACGTGCTTGCCGGCGAAGGCCTTGAACTCCGAGCCCTCGAAGATGTCGGTGATGTCGACGAGCTCCAGCTGGGCACGGAGGTCCGGCTTGTCGGAGCCGTACTTCAGCATCGCCTCGCGGAACGGGACGCGCGGGAACGGCGACGTCACATGACGGCCGTTGCCGAACTCCTCGAACAGCTCGGTCATCAGCTTCTCGATCGGCTGGAAGACGTCCTCCTGCTCGACGAAGCTCATCTCCACGTCGAGCTGGTAGAACTCGCCCGGCGAGCGGTCCGCGCGGGCGTCCTCGTCGCGGAAGCAGGGCGCGATCTGGAAGTAGCGGTCGAAGCCGGAGATCATCAGCAGCTGCTTGAACTGCTGCGGGGCCTGCGGCAGCGCGTAGAACCGGCCCGGGTTCAGACGCGACGGGACCACGAAGTCACGGGCGCCCTCGGGGGAGGTGGCGCTCAGGATCGGCGTCGCCATCTCGTTGAAGCCCATGGCCGTCATCTTGTGGCGCATCGCCGAGATGACCGACGTGCGCAGCAGGATGTTGCGGTGCATGCGCTCGCGGCGCAGGTCGAGGAAGCGGTACTCCAGGCGCCGCTCCTCGTTGACGCCGTCCTCGGCGTTGATGGTGAAGGGAAGCGGGGCGGCGGCGCCCAGCACCTCGACCGCGCCGACCTCGACCTCGACCTCACCGGTCGGCAGCTCGGCGTTGACGTTCTCCGTGCCGCGCGAGACGACCTTGCCGTCGACGCGGACCACGGTCTCCTTGGAGAGCTTGTCCAGCGCCTCGTACGCCTCGGTGCCCGGGCGGGCGACCAGCTGCGTGATGCCGTAGTGATCGCGCAGATCGATGAAGAGGATGCCGCCCAGGTCGCGCCGATTGTGCAGCCAGCCACTCAGCCGGACGTCGGTGCCGACGTCAGAGGCGCGGAGCTCGCCGCAGGTGTGGGACCTGTACCGATGCATCGTCGTTCATCCAGCCTTCGCGGATCGGGGTCGTTGTTTCACGTGAAACTCCCCCAAGCCTACCGGCCGGGCCAAGATCGCTTCTCCGCCATTACCCGGGGGCGCCCGCACGGCTTCGGTGGCATTTTTCGACACCATCTTCATAAAGTGGTGCAATGCGCACTGGTGAGCCGCTGCCCGCCGTGGAGGACGTCCTCGCCGCGCTCGGCACCGGACTCTGGCACTGGGACACCGCAACCGGGCTGGTCACGGTCGACGCAGTGGCGGCACGGCTGCTCGGACTGCCCGCCGCACAGGTCACCCTCACGGAGGCCCAGGTGCGCGCGCGTCTGCACCCCGTCGACTGGAACGAGATCACCGGAGTGGTCCGGCTCGCCGTGGCCGAGGGCACCCTCGCCGAGGTGCGGATCCGGATCATGGACGACCACAAGCACGTCGTCCGGGTGGTGCGCAGCCGCTCCAAGCCCTCCTTCGACAGCGTCCGCAGGGCGTACGTCCTGACCGGGACCCTCCAGGAGGTCACCGACCCCATGCCGGGAACGCCCGCCGGGCGCAGGGCGGTCACCGGCGACTGGCGGCGCTCCCGGGAGGCGTTCCTGCTGGACGCGGGCCGGGCGCTGGCGGAGGCGCGGTCGACGCAGGAGGTGCTGCGGGTCGCGGCCAACCTGTCGATGCCGGGCTTCTCCCCGGACGGACTGGCCGTGTTCGGTGTGGAGGGCGCCCACCTCACGATCATCGGCCACCACGGACACGAGCCCGGTGCGGACAACCCGTTCTACATGCCGCTGGACACGGACTACCCGGCCGCCGAGGTGGTGCGCACGGGACGGGCCGTCTATCTCTCCTCCCCGGAGCAGTACAAGGCCCGCTACCCGCTCACCTGGCCGCTCGCCCAGCGCTTCGGCCGGCAGTCCTGGGCCTTCCTCCCGCTGACCGCCTCCGGCCGCACGATGGGCGCCTGGCTGGCCGCCTTCGCCTATCCGGTCGCGTTCACGCCCGACGAGCGTTCCGTGCTGACCACGGTCGCCCGGATGCTGGCGCAGGCGCTGTCCCGCGCGGGCACGGCGGAGAGCGAGCGGGCGCTGAGCGAGGGGCTGCAGCGCACCATGCTGCCGAAGCTCGGCGCCGGCATCCCCGGCATGAGCATCGCCGCCCGCTACGTCCCCACCGGCGGCGGGCTCCAGGTGGGCGGCGACTGGTACGACGTCATCCCGCTGCCGAACGGCAGGTTCGCGATGGTCATCGGGGACGTCCAGGGCCATGACGTACGGGCGGCCGGGCTGATGGGCCAGCTGCGGATAGCCCTGCGGGCCTACTCCTCCGAGGGGCACCGCCCCGACGCCGTGCTCTCCCGCGCCTCCCGCTTCCTGCACGGGATCAACGAGGCGGACCCTGCGGAGCTGCGCTTCGCGACCTGCCTGTACGTCGAGGTCGACCCGGTGAGCGGAGTGCTGGAGGTGGCCCGCGCCGGGCACCCCGACCCGGTGATCCGGATGGCCGACGGGACGGTGCTGGCCCGGCCGACGGCGGGCGGGCTGCCGCTGGGCATCGACCCGGACGCCGACTACCCCACCACCCGGTTCGTCCTGGAGTCCGGCGAGACCGTGCTGATCTGCACCGACGGGCTGATCGAGACCGGCGGCCACGACCTGGAGAGCGGCTGGCAGCGGCTGCGCGCCCTGCTGGAGGGGCACAAGGGCACTCAGGAGGAGCTGGCCGACGCCCTGGTCCAGGCGGTGCACGGCCCCTCCTCGCACCACACCACCGGCCCGCTCGCCGACCGCCGCGAGGACGACATCGCCATGATGCTGCTGTCCCGGGAGGGCGAAGGCTGCGGCTGCGGCGCCGAGTCGGCGCCGCCCCCGGCGCGCCGCACCATGCTGACGGTGGCCCAGGCCGAGCCCGAACGGGTCTCGGTGGCCCGGCAGCAACTGCGCGAGCTGCTGCACGACTGGTCCTCGCCCGACCAGGTGGACTCGGCGGTGCTGCTGCTGTCGGAGGTGCTCACCAACGTCCTCGTGCACACCGACACCGACGCCCTGCTGCTCGCCGAGGTCACCGGCGGCGACGACGGCCGCCGGATACGCATCGAGGTCACCGACGCCGGTGACGACCTGCCGCATGTGCGCAGGCCCGGCGAGCTCGCCTCCTCGGGACGCGGCCTGGTCCTGATCGAACTCCTCGCCCACACCTGGGGCGTCGCCCCGCGCGGCCGCGGCAAGAGCATCTGGTTCGAGCTGTACGAGACCGAGGAGACCGGCGCCGGCTGAGCGGCGCCCGCCGGCCGCGTACGGACATCGTCGGGTCCGTGCGCGGCCGGGGTCACTGCCCGGTGCGGGCGGTGATCAGGCGTCGTCGCCGGTGGACGGTCCGGCCTCGGACATCCCGTGCACGGCCGGGACCGTGCCGAGCCGGCCCTTCTGGAAGTCCTCGAAGGCCTGCATCAGCTCGTCCTTGGTGTTCATGACGAACGGGCCGTAGTGGGCCATCGGCTCACGGATGGGCCGACCGCCCAGCAGGACGACCTCCAGGTCCGGGGTGTGCGAGTCCTGCTTCTCGTCCGCGCGGACGGTCAGCGAGCCGCCGGCGCCGAAGACCGCCGTCTGCCCGAGGTGGACCGGACGCCGCTCGGCGCCCACGGAGCCCCGCCCGGCCATGACGTACGCGAGGCCGTTGAAGTCCTCCCGCCAGGGCAGGGTGACCTCGGCGCCCGGCGCGAGCGTCGCGTGGACCATGGTGATCGGCGTGTGGGTGATGCCGGGGCCCTCGTGGCCGTCCAGCTCACCGGCGATGACGCGCAGCAGCGCGCCGCCGTCGGGGGAGGTGAGCAGCTGGACGCTGCCGCTGCGGATGTCCTGGTAGCGCGGGGCCATCATCTTGTCCTTGGCGGGGAGGTTCACCCACAGCTGGAGGCCGTGGAAGAGACCGCCGGACATGACGAGCTGCTCCGGCGGGGCCTCGATGTGGAGCAGGCCGCTGCCGGCCGTCATCCACTGGGTGTCGCCGTTGGTGATGGTGCCGCCACCGCCGTTGGAGTCCTGGTGGTCGAAGATCCCGTCGATGATGTAGGTGACGGTCTCGAAGCCGCGGTGCGGGTGCCAGGGCGTCCCCTTGGGCTCTCCGGGCGCGTACTCCACCTCACCCATCTGGTCCATCATGATGAACGGGTCGAGATGGCGGTAGTTGATCCCGGCGAACGCCCGGCGCACCGGGAAGCCCTCGCCCTCGAAGCCGCTCGGTGCGGTGGTGACGGTGAGCACGGGGCGCGCCTGGGCATCGGCGGGCGCGGTCACACGGGGCAGCGTCAACGGGTTCTCGACGGTCACTGCAGGCATGTCGGTACCTCCTCGGGTACGACCACTTTAGTTGAGCGTTGAACTTCCTGCCACCCGGAACGCGAAAAGCCCGGAGGGCATTCCCTCCGGGCTTCGATCTAGGGAGCGGCACCGGCCGCCCCCCGCACGGCGACGGCCTCAGCCGTACATCCGGCGCATCGCGAACTCGACCATCTGCTCCACCGCCTTGGCGTCGAACACCATCCGGTGCTCGCCCTCCATGTCGAGGACGAAGCCGTACCCCGTGGGGAGCAGGTCGATCACCTCGGCGCCGGTGATCACGAAGTACTTGGACTCCTTGCCCGCGTACCGCCGCAGCTCCTTGAGCGAGGTGAACATCGGGATCACCGGCTGCTGGGTGTTGTGCAGGGCGAGGAATCCGGGGCCCTCGCCGCGCGGGCAGTAGACCTTGGAGGTGGCGAAGACCTGCTGGAAGTCCTCGGCCGCCATCTGCCCGGTGGTGAACGCGCGCACCGCGTCGGCGAGCGACGGCGCGGACGGCTCCGGATACAGCGGCGCCTGCTGCCCGTACCCGCCCGGCATCTGCTGCTGCGGCGGGACGTAACCCTGCTGTGCCCCGGTGCTCTGGTCGTAGCCGTACATGCCGCACAGACTACTGACCCGGCGGGAGGGCTGGGTCACAGATGTCCGGATCGGGGTTGCTTCTTATTACCGACGGGTAGCATCATCGGAGCTACTTGCCGGTACGTGAATCAGCTGCGAGGAGTCAGACCTCGCCGATACCTCTCTTACGGAGCCGTCGCCATGGGGCACTACAAGTCGAATCTCCGCGACATCGAGTTCAACCTCTTCGAGGTGCTCGGGCGCGACAAGCTGTACGGCACGGGTCCGTTCGAGGAGATGGACGTCGACACCGCGAAGAGCATCCTCGACGAGCTGACCCGGCTCGCGGAGAACGAGCTCGCGGAGTCCTTCACGGACGCCGACCGCAACCCGCCCGTCTTCGACCCGGAGACCAGCACCGCGCCGGTCCCGGCGTCCTTCAAGAAGAGCTACCAGGCCTTCATGGACTCCGAGTACTGGCGCCTGGGCCTGCCCGAGGGCATCGGCGGCACGACCGCTCCCCCGTCGCTGATCTGGGCGTACGCCGAGCTGATCCTGGGCGCCAACCCGGCCGTGTGGATGTACTCCTCCGGTCCGGCCTTCGCCGGGATCCTGCACGACGAGGGCAACGAGACCCAGAAGCAGATCGCCCGGATCGCCGTCGAGAAGCAGTGGGGCTCCACCATGGTCCTCACCGAGCCGGACGCCGGCTCGGACGTGGGCGCCGGCCGCACCAAGGCCGTGCAGCAGGAGGACGGCTCCTGGCACATCGAGGGCGTGAAGCGGTTCATCACCTCCGGTGAGCACGACATGTCGGAGAACATCCTCCACTACGTGCTCGCGCGTCCCGAGGGCGCCGGCCCCGGCACCAAGGGCCTGTCCCTCTTCCTCGTCCCGAAGCACCTCTTCGACTTCGAGACCGGCGAGCTGGGCGAGCGCAACGGCGTCTACGCCACCAACGTCGAGCACAAGATGGGCCTGAAGGCCTCCAACACCTGCGAGATGACGTTCGGCGACCGGCACCCGGCCAAGGGCTGGCTGATCGGCGACAAGCACGACGGCATCCGCCAGATGTTCCGCATCATCGAGTTCGCCCGCATGATGGTCGGCACAAAGGCGATCTCCACGCTGTCGACGGGCTACCTGAACGCGCTGGAGTACGCCAAGGAGCGCGTCCAGGGCCCCGACCTGGCGAACTTCATGGACAAGACCGCGCCCAAGGTCACCATCACCCACCACCCCGACGTGCGCCGCTCGCTGATGACGCAGAAGGCGTACGCGGAGGGCATGCGCGCCCTGGTGCTGCACACGGCGTCGGTGCAGGACGCGATCGCGCTGAAGGAGGCCGCGGGCGAGGACGCCAGGACCGAGCACGCCCTCAACGACCTGCTCCTCCCGATCGTCAAGGGCTACGGCTCCGAGAAGGGCTACGAGCAGCTCGCCCAGTCGCTGCAGACCTTCGGCGGCTCCGGCTTCCTGCAGGAGTACCCGATCGAGCAGTACATCCGGGACTCCAAGATCGACACCCTGTACGAGGGCACCACCGCGATCCAGGGCCAGGACTTCTTCTTCCGGAAGATCGTCCGCAACCAGGGCGCGGCGCTGAACTCGCTCGCCGAGGACATCAAGAAGTTCCTGGCGCTCGCCGAGGGCGGCGAGGACCTCGGCACGGCCCGCGACCACCTGGCCAAGGCCGCCGTGGAGCTGGAGGCCATCGTCGGCCTGATGCTCACCGACCTCGCGGCCACCGAGAAGGACGTCAAGAACATCTACAAGGTGGGGCTCAACACCACCCGCCTGCTGATGGCCTCCGGTGACGTGATCGTCGGCTACCTGCTCCTGCGGGGCGCGGCGATCGCCGCCGAGAAGCTCCCGACGGCCTCCGCCAAGGACAAGGCCTTCTACACCGGCAAGATCGCCGCGGCGAAGTTCTTCGCGGCGAACGTCCTCCCCGGCGTCACCCTGGCCCGCAAGATCGCCGAGGGCGTCGAGCTGGACCTGATGGAGCTGGACGAGGCGGCGTTCTAGGACCCTTCCGGTCCCTTCCGGGACCCCCCGGACCTCCTCGGACAGACCCCACGAGATCCAGCCGGACCCCCCACGAGGGCCCGCTCCCGCACCGGGAGGCGGGCCCTCCCGCTCGTTAAGGTGAACCCATGAGCGAACCCCCCCGCTTCGACCGCGGCCACACCGATGATCTGATGTCCTTCCTGGCGGCGAGCCCCACGCCGTACCACGCCGTGGCGAACGCCGCCGAGCGGCTGGAGAAGGCGGGCTTCAGGCAGGTCGCGGAGACGGACGCCTGGGACGGGACCACCGGCGGCAAGTACGTGCTGCGCGGCGGTGCGATCGTCGCCTGGTACGTCCCCGAGGGCGCCGCCGCGCACACCCCCTTCCGGATCGTCGGCGCCCACACCGACTCCCCCAACCTGCGCGTCAAGCCCCGCCCCGACAGCGGCGCGCACGGCTGGCGCCAGGTGGCCGTGGAGATCTACGGCGGTCCGCTGCTCAACTCCTGGCTCGACCGCGACCTCGGCCTGGCCGGCCGGCTGTCGCTGCGCGACGGCTCTACGACACTGGTCAACGTCGACCGCCCCCTGCTGCGAGTCCCCCAGCTCGCCATCCACCTGGACCGCTCGGTCAACGCCGACGGCCTCAAGCTCGACAAGCAGCGGCACACCCAGCCGGTCTGGGGCCTGGGCGACGACGTCCGCGACGGCGACCTCATCGCCTTCCTGGAGGAGACCGCCGGCCTCCCGTCCGGCGCGGTCACCGGCTGGGACCTGATGGTGCACTCCGTCGAGCCGCCCGCCTACCTGGGCCGCGACCGCGAGCTGGTGGCCGGCCCGCGCATGGACAACCTGCTCTCCGTGCACGCCGGCACGGCCGCGCTGGCCGCCGCGGCGGGCCGGGGCTCCGAGCTCTCCTGCATCCCCGTCCTCGCCGCCTTCGACCACGAGGAGAACGGCTCCCAGTCCGACACCGGCGCGGACGGGCCGCTGCTCGGCGGTGTCCTGGAGCGTTCGGTGTTCGCGCGCGGGGGATCGTACGAGGACCGGGCCCGCGCCTTCGCCGGGACCGTCTGCCTGTCCTCCGACACCGGTCACGCCGTGCACCCCAACTACGCGGAGCGGCACGACCCGACGCACCACCCCCGTGTCGACGGCGGCCCCCTGCTCAAGGTCAACGTCAACAACCGCTACGCCACGGACGGTTCCGGCCGGGCGGTGGTCGCGGCGGCCTGCGAGAAGGCCGGCGTCCCGTTCCAGTCCTTCGTCTCCAACAACGCGATGCCGTGCGGCACCACGATCGGTCCGATCACCGCGGCACGGCACGGCATCCGCACCGTCGACATCGGCGTGGCCATCCTGTCGATGCACAGCGCACGCGAACTGTGCGGCGCCAAGGACCCGTTCCTGCTGGCGAACGCGCTCGTCGCGTTCCTTGAGGGCTAGTCAACTGTCATGGACGCCGGGGCGCATGGGTGCCGCCCGACCGGGTACCCGGATGCGACCGGAGACACCGGACAGGGAGGCGACACTCATGGGCCTCGGCGGATGCATCATCCTCATCGCCGTGGGAGCAATCCTCACGTTCGCGACCGACTGGGACATGCAGGGTGTCAACCTTGACCTGGTCGGCATCATCTTCATGATCGTCGGTTTGATCGGCGTCGCGACCTTCAGCAGCATCGCCCGGCGTCGGCGGGTCGTGGTACCCCCCGCCACCCCGGTCGTGGACGACCCCGCCCGCCCGCACCACCACACGCGTGACGGGTACAGCGACGGATACGGCGTCTGACCGGTCCGAAGCGGCAGGACAGGGCGCGGGAGTGCGGGTCTCCCGCGCCCTCGCCGTGTCCGCGGGGACGTCAGCCCCCCGGGCTAGCGACGGCGTCCCGGCGAGCGGCACGGGGAAGGGGTGGCGGCATGAGATTTCTTGTGCGGGACCGGATCCTCGGGATCGGGGACGACTACTGGATCGAGGACGACCACGGGAACAAGGTCTACCTCGTCGACGGCAAGGCGATGCGGCTGCGGGACACCTTCGAGCTGAAGGACGCCCAGGGCCACGTCCTCATCGACATCCGGCAGAAGATGTTCGCCCTGCGGGACACGATGGTGATCGAGCGGGGCGGGGAGACCCTCGCGACCGTCCGGCGCAAACGGCTGTCGCTGCTGCGCAACCACTTCCGGGTGGAGCTCGCGGACGGCAGCACCGAGCTGGACGTCAGCGGCCGGATCGTGGACCGCGAGTTCGCCGTCGAGTACGACGGCGAACTGCTCGCCGTGGTCTCCCGGCGGTGGCTGCACGTCCGGGAGACCTACGGCGTGGACGTCGTACGGGAGGACGCGGACCCGGCGCTGCTGATCGCGGTGGCGGTGTGCGTGATCCACCTGGCGGAGAAGGAACGGGGGGACGACTGAGGCCCTGCGCGGCTCAGTGGCGGGGGCGGTCCAGTCCCAGGACGCGGTCCTTGAGGGCCGGGAAGCGCTCGCGGGTGCCCGCCACCGTGGCCGGGTCGAAGTCCACCGTCAGGACCTCTTCGCCGGGGCCCGCCTCCGCCAGCACCTCGCCCCAGGGATCCACCACGATCGAGTGACCCGCCTGCGGAACCCCGGCGTGCGTCCCGGCCGTTCCACAGGCGAGGACGAACGACTGGTTCTCCACCGCCCGTGCCCGCGCCAGCAGCGTCCAGTGGGACCGGCGGCGCTCCGGCCAGCCCGCCGGGACGACGAGGGTCTCGGCGCCGGCGTCGACGAGACCGCGGAAGAGTTCGGGGAAGCGGAGGTCGTAACAGGTCGCCACACCGAGCACGGTGTCCGGCAGACGGACCGTCACCAGCTCGTCGCCCGCGCCCATCAGCACGGCCTCGCCCTTGTCGAAGCCGAAGCGGTGGATCTTGCGGTAGGAGGCGGCCAGTTCACCGGAGGGGGAGAAGACCAGCGAGGTGTTGTAGAGGATCGCGTCCTCCGCGGCGGAGCCGCCGGCCGGCACGGCCCGTTCCGGGACGGAGCCCGCGTGCAGCCAGACGCCCGCGTCGCTCGCGGCCTTGGCCATCGCCTCGTACGTCGGGCCCTCGAGCGGTTCGGCCTCGGCGGCGAACTCCTCGTAGGCGAAGGCGCCCGTGGTCCACAGCTCGGGCAGCACCACCAGATCGGCTCCGGCCTGATCCCGTACCAGATCGGCGACCCGGCGCCGACGGGAGTGGACCGATTCGTCCTCGTTCACGGCGACTTGGAGCAAGGAAGCGCGCACACTACCACCGTCCTGGCATTCGGCCCGCGCACACGGGCCTACGATCGTCACACGAAAGCACTGCCGGGGTGCCTCACAGCAGCGTAACTTAGCGACCCGAGACACCCACCTGGTGCAGCCATCGCCCACTGGCACCGCCGCCACCACCTGCCCGTGTACCGACCGCCGAGGGGTCCCGTTCCGTGAGTCTGCCTCCCACCCTCCAGCCCTACGCCGACGCCTGGTCCCACTCCGTCGAGGCGATATCCGAGCTGGTGCAGCCGCTCCCGGAGGCCGACTGGAACCGGCGGACGCCCTGCCCGGGCTGGTCGGTCCGTGACGTGGTCTCGCACGTCATCGGGCTGGACTCGGAGATGTACGGCGACCCTCGCCCCATCCACACCCTGCCGCGCGACCTGTTCCACGTCACCAACGACCACCAGCGGTACATGGAGATGCAGGTCGACGTGCGCCGCCACCACACGGCGCCGGAGATGACCTCCGAGCTGGAACTCATGATCATCCGGCGCAACCGCCAGCTGCGGAACGAGACGCGCCAGCCGGCCGCCACGGTGCGCGGCCCGCTCGGCACGGAGCTCACGCTGGAGGAGTCGATGCGCCGGCACGCCTTCGCCGTGTGGGCGCACGAGCAGGACTTGCGCACGGCCCTCGGCCGCCCCGGCAACCTCGACTCCCCCGGCGCGCACATCGCCCGTGACGTGCTGCTCGCGGAGCTGCCGCGGGTGGTCGCCGAACTCGCGCAGGCGCCCCGCAGCTCGGCCGTGGTCATCGACGTCAACGGTCCCGTGGAGTTCCTGCGCACGATCCGCGTCGACATCCAGGGCCGCGGCACTCTGGAGACGGCCCCCGCCCTCGGCCCGGCCGCCACCCTCACCCTCGACTGGGAGACCTACGTCCGCCTGGCCTGCGGCCGGGTGACGCCGGAGGCGGTCGCGGACCGGGTGAAGACGGAGGGCGACCTGGACCTGGCGACGGCCATCCTCCGCCACTTCGCCGTCACCCCGTAACCGCGCCCCCGCGGTTCGCGGGCGGTCGTGCCGCGGGGCGACGGGGGGAGGGCGGGCGCCGGGGCGCCCCCTCCGAGGGGGCGCCCCGCAAGCGCCTGGCAGCGCGTCCCACCCCCGCCCGGCCCCCGCACGGGGTGCCTACACCGGCACGTGCACCGAGGTCACCCGGCTGGCCACCAGCCGCTCCCGCTCCCTGCGCGCCGCCCGCCTCCGCAGCCGAAGGATCTGGCTGACGCCCACCGCCTGGAGCACGAACACCGACGAGAAGGCGACGGCGTAGTCGTCGTCGGTCGCGTCCAGCAGCACCCCGATCGCGAACAGCGTCGTCATGGAGGCGACGAAGCCCCCCATGTTCGTGATGCCGGACGCCGTCCCCTGCCGCTCCGGCGGATTCGCCGGCCGCGCGAAGTCGAACCCGATCATCGACGCCGGCCCGCACGCCCCCAGCACCGCGCACAGCACGACCAGCAGCCACATCGGCGCCGACGGGGCCGGATAGGCCAGCGTCACCGCCCACAGCAGCGCCGTCGCGCCCACCGTCCCCAGCGCCAGCGGCAGCCGCGCGCCGTGGTGCCGGGCCACGATCTGGCCGTAGACCAGCCCGACGGCCATGTTGGAGAGCACCACCAGCGTCAGCAGCTCGCCGGCGACCGCCCGGGACAGCCCCTGCGCCTCCACCAGGAACGGCATCCCCCACAGCAGCAGGAACACCATCGCCGGGAACTGGGTGGTGAAGTGCACCCACAGCCCGAGCCGCGTCCCCGGCTCCCGCCAGGACAGGGCGATCTGACGGCGTACGTAGGTGGTGCCCTGGTGCGTGACCGGCTCCGGCTCGTGCCCCTCGGGGTGGTCCTTGAGGAACACCACCAGCAGCACGAACACCACGACACCCGCGAGCGCGCTGCCCGCGAACGCCGCCGTCCAGCCGATGCCGTGCAGCAGCCTGGCCAGCACCAGCGTGGAGACGAGGTTGCCCGCCATGCCGACCAGGCCCGCCATCTGCGCGACCAGCGGCCCGCGCCGGGCGGGGAACCAGCGGGTGCCCAGCCGCAGCACGCTGATGAACGTCATGGCGTCACCGCAGCCGAGCAGCGCCCGCGAGGCCAGCGCCATGCCGTACGACGGCGAGAACGCGAAGCCGAGCTGCCCGGCCGTGAACAGCACCACGCCGATGCCGAGCACCCTCTTGGTGCCGAGCCGGTCCACCAGCAGCCCGACCGGTATCTGCATGCCGGCGTAGACCAGCAGCTGGAGGATGGAGAAGGTGGACAGGGCGGAGGCGTTGACGTCGAAGCGGTCGGCCGCGTCGAGCCCGGCCACGCCGAGGGACGTACGGAAGATGACGGCGACGAAGTAGACCGCGACGCCGATCCCCCACACGGCGAGGGCGCGCCGTCCCCCGGGCGGATCACCGGGCAGGGTGCCGCCGCCGTTCGCGCCGCTCATCGGACCTCGCCCCGGGCCAGATGGGAGAACCAGCCGACGTGCCGGTGGACGACCGCGACGGCCGCCTCCGGGTCGCCGGAGCGCAGCGCCTCGAGGATCTCGCCGTGCTCGGCGAGGGTCTTGGCGATGCGGTCGGGGTGGGAGTGCATCACGGCGACGCCCATCCGCAGCTGGCGGTCGCGGAGCTGGTCGTAGAGGCGGGAGAGGATCTCGTTCCCGCCGCTGCGGACGATCTCGGCGTGGAAACAGCGGTCGGTGACGGAGGCGCCGGCGAAGTCACCCGCGGCGGCCTGCTCCTTCTGCCGGTCGAGCAGTTCCTCGAGTCGCTCGATGAGCCCCGGCGGGGCGGGCACGGCCTTCCTGGCGGCGTGCTCCTCGACGAGCAGCCGGGTCTCGACCACGTCGGCGATCTCCTGCGCGGAGACCGGCAGCACCAGCGCGCCCTTCTTGGGGTAGAGCTTGATCAGCCCCTCGGCCTCCAGGCGCAGCAGCGCCTCGCGCACAGGGGTCCGCGAGACCCCTACGGCCTCGGCGAGCTCGCCCTCGGTCAGCAGGGTCCCGCCCTCGTAGTGGCGCTCCAGTACGCCCTGCTTGACGTGGGTGTAGACGCGGTCGGCGGCAGGGGGTTGCCTCACGGCGGCCAGGCTCATGCGGACAGGATAGATACAACACGTACGCATGGAAGAATCCGTCCACGATGCGGACTCGGAGGATTTCGCGAACGGGCCCCGGTTCGCGCACAACCATCCGTGCGCGTCGCGAGTCAGACAGACGCGGCCCTCTTGTATGGCCGCGCCTCAACTCGACCGCACAGTATGGCCATTCCAGGTAATCGGGGTATTCGACTTGAAGATCGACATTCAGGGCAGCCGGCTTCGCAGAGCCGTCGGCGCCGCTGTGACCACCGGCGCCGTCATCGCCTCCGGAGCCCTCTACGCGGCTCCCGCGCAGGCCGCCACCGCACCGTCCGTCGTCGCCAAAGGCGGCTACGTGATGAACAACGCGACCGGCAAGTCGCTCTACACGAAGGCGGCGGACACCCGCCGTTCGACGGGCTCGACGACGAAGATCATGACCGCCAAGGTCGTGCTCGCGCAGAAGAACCTGAACCTGGACGCCAAGGTCACGATCCAGATGGCGTACAGCGACTACATCGTGAAGAACAACGCCTCGTCGGCACGTCTGATCGTCGGCGACAAGGTCACCGTGCGCCAGCTGCTGTACGGGCTGATGCTGCCGTCCGGATGCGACGCGGCGTACGCGCTGGCGGACAAGTTCGGCACGGGCTCGACGCGGGCGGCCCGCGTGAAGTCGTTCATCGGCAAGATGAACGCCGAGGCGACGAAGATGGGGCTGAAGAACACCCACTTCGACTCGTTCGACGGCATCGGCAAGGGCAGCAACTACTCGACGCCACGCGATCTGACGAAGATCGCGAGCAGCGCGATGAAGAGCTCCACCTTCCGCTCGATCGTGAAGACGAAGAAGTACACGGCGAAGACCGTCACCAAGACGGGCAGCACCCGCACGATGGCGCCGTGGACCAACACGAACACGCTGCTCAGCAGCTACAGCGGCACGATCGGCGTGAAGACCGGCTCGGGCCCGGAGGCCAAGTACTGCCTGGTCTTCGCCGCGACGCGGAACGGCAAGACGGTCATCGGCACAGTCCTCGCGTCCTCCTCCGCCACCCAGCGCGAGACGGACGCCAAGAAGCTCCTGGGCTACGGCTTCGGCAAGATCTGACCCGCACGGACGCACGCACGGGGGCCCGCCGACGCCGGCGCGGGCCCCCTTTCGCATACCCGGCTCCGGCCCTCCGCCATACACACTTTCCGTGACCGCAACGGCCGTTCCGATCAGCTTCGCTCGCAGTCGTGAACATCACCGAACCTGCTGGCATATGCGTTCCGCCCCGCTCTACGTTCCACGGCGGAGGTGGTTCATATGAACGAACCCAGCAAGCGGCGGAACTCCGCCGAGCGGTACGAGGCGATCGACGTCAGCGATTTCGTGTACGCGGCCACCGGCGCCCGGGTGCGGAGGCTGACGATGCCGGACGGGACGCACTGGTTCCCGGCGGTGGACGTCTGCAAGGAACTCGGCCACACCAACTCTCGCAAGGCGCTCGCAGACCATGTCCCGGAAGAGCAGCGAGAGATTCTCGAGACCGTAACTGGAGGTTACGGTCTCAGCGTTCCCGCAGGTAGAGAGTGGCGCCGAGACTTGCAGGTGATCTCTCTCCAAGGACTCGTCCTGCTGGTGAACGCCTGCACCAAGCCGGCCTGCGCGCCCTTCAAGCAGTGGGTCGCCGAAGTCATCGAGACCGTGCAGCGAGAGGGTTCGTACACTCTCGACGAGGCCGAGGTGCAGCCCCCCGGGCCCGGCGCCCCGGTCGCCTACGCCATGCCCGAGCAGGTCGCCGAGGCCATCGTCCGGCTGGAGGCGCACAACCTGCGGCTGGACGAGGAGCTGGCCGACGGGCAACGCACGTCGATCGCTTTGCAGAAGGAGACGCTCGCCACCCAGCGGGAAATGCTGGCCACTCAGCGGGAGACACTGGCCACGCAGCAGGCCACCCTCGCGGTGCAGCAGGCGACGCTCGCGGTGCACCAGGCCATGGTGCGGGCGCTGGAACGCATCGCGGACCGGTTCGACACCCTCGTCCTCGAACGCCGGGCGCCCGAGGTGCTCCTCGCCGAGCGGCCCACCACCGAGGCGGTACTGGCCGACTGGCGGCAGCGGCTGTCCGTGACCCAGGACGTGTGGGCGGTGGCCGTGGTGATCGCGCCGGTGCTCGTGGAGACGGGTGAACTGCGCCTGCCGCTGGAGTCGATCGCCTCCCGTACCGGGCTCTCCGCGCACCGCGTCAACGAATGCCTCCGGCTGCTGCGCAAGCACGCGTGCATCCGCTCGCGGGGCGGCGCCGAGGACGGGGCTCCGGTGTACGTGCTCCACCGGGGCTGATGGACCCGCACACAGCAGGAGGGGCGTCGCAATCCTAAGTTGCGGCGCCCCTCCTGTCTCATGAACCTAGCGGTTCCCGGGCCTCACGCCCAGCTGATCAACCGCTTCGGCTGTTCCAGGATCGCGGCCACGTCCGCCAGGACCCTGGAGCCCAGCTCTCCGTCGACCAGGCGGTGGTCGAAGGAGAGCGCCAGGGTGGTGACCTGACGGGGCTTGACCTTGCCCTTGTGGACCCACGGCTGGGGCTTGATCGCTCCGACCGCGAGGATCGCGGACTCGCCGGGGTTGATGATCGGCGTGCCCGTGTCGACGCCGAAGACGCCGACGTTGGTGATCGTGACCGTGCCCGCCTGCATGGCGGACGGGGACGTCTTGCCCTCCCTGGCCGTGGACACCAGTTCGCCGAGGGACTCGGCGAGCTGGGGCAGTGTCTTGGCGTGGGCGTCCTTGATGTTCGGGACGATCAGACCGCGCGGGGTCGCCGCCGCGATGCCGAGGTTGACGTAGTGCTTGACCACGATCTCCTGGGCCGCCTCGTCCCACGAGGCGTTGATGTCGGGGTGGCGCCTGATCGCGACCAGCAGGGCCTTGGCGATCAGCAGGAGGGGGTTCACCCGCAGGCCGGCGAACTCCTTGTCCTGCTTGAGCTCCTCGACCAGCCTGAGCGTGCGGGTCACGTCGACCGTCACGAACTCCGTGACGTGCGGCGCCGTGAACGCCGAGCCGACCATCGCCGCCGCCGTCGCCTTGCGGACGCCCTTGACCGGGATGCGGGTCTCGCGGGCGGTGTCGTACGACACCGGGGCGGCCGGGGCGGGGACGGCGGCGGGCGCGGTCCGCTGCTCCGGGGCGGCCTCCACCGCGGTCACCGCCGCGTGGACGTCCTCGCGGGTGATGACGCCGTCCGGCCCGGTCGGGGTGACCGACGCCAGGTCGACGCCCAGGTCCTTCGCCAGCTTGCGCACCGGCGGCTTCGCCAGCGGGCGCTCCTTGGGTGCGGCCGGGGCCCCGTGGCCGTTCAGCTCGGCCTGGACGGCCACCGCCGCCTGCCGGGCAGCGGTGTCCGGGGCCTGCTTGCGGGGGCGGCGGCGCGTCGAGGACGTCGACACGCCGTAGCCGACCAGGACCGGCTGACGGGCAGCCGGCTTCTCGTCGGGTTCCGCGGCGGGGGCGGCCGCCGGGGCGGGCGCCTCCTGGGCGGCCTCCGGTGCGGCGCCGCCCGCGACCTCCACCGCGATGATGGACGTGCCCACGTCCACCGTGGTGCCCTCGGGGAAGTGCAGCTCGCGCACCACGCCGTCGTAGGGGATGGGCAGTTCGACGGCAGCCTTCGCCGTCTCGACCTCGCAGACCACCTGGCCGTCGGTGACCGTGTCACCCGGCTGGACGTACCACTTGAGGATCTCGGCCTCGGTGAGGCCCTCGCCCACGTCCGGCATCTTGAACTCGCGTACGGACGCGTTCGTCATCGTCGTCACGACCCTCTCCCTCAGTACGCCAGCGAGCGGTCGACGGCGTCGAGCACCCGGTCCAGGTCCGGGAGGTAGGACTCCTCCAGGCGGGCCGGCGGGTACGGGGCGTGGTAGCCGCCCACCCGCAGCACCGGGGCCTCCAGGTGGTAGAAGCAGCGCTCCGTGATCCGCGCCGCGATCTCCGCGCCGGAACCGAAGAACACCGGCGCCTCGTGGACCACGACCAGCCGGCGCGTCTTCTCCACCGACGCCTGGACGGAGTCGAAGTCGATCGGGGAGACCGACCGCAGGTCCAGCACCTCCAGGGAGCGGCCCTCCTCGGCGGCCGCGTCCGCGACCTCCCGGCAGAGCTTCACCATCGGGCCGTACGCCGCGAGCGTCAGGTCCGTGCCCTCGCGCACCACCCGCGCGGTGTGCAGCGGGCCCGGGATGGCCTCGGTGTCGACCTCGCCCTTGTCCCAGTAGCGCCGCTTGGGCTCGAAGAAGATCACCGGGTCGTCGCTCTGGATGGCCTGCTGCATCATCCAGTACGCGTCCGCCGCGTTCGACGGGGAGACCACCTTCAGGCCCGCCACGTGCGCGAACAGGGACTCCGGGGACTCCGAGTGGTGCTCCACCGCGCCGATGCCGCCGCCGTAGGGGATGCGCACGACGACGGGCATCTTGACCTTGCCCAGCGCGCGGGCGTGCATCTTCGCGAGCTGCGTGACGATCTGGTCGTACGCCGGGAAGACGAAGCCGTCGAACTGGATCTCCACCACCGGGCGGTAGCCGCGCAGGGCCAGGCCGATCGCCGTGCCGACGATGCCCGACTCGGCGAGCGGGGTGTCGATGACGCGGCTCTCGCCGAAGTCCTTCTGCAGGCCGTCCGTCACCCGGAACACGCCGCCGAGCTTGCCGACGTCCTCACCCATGACGAGGACCTTGGGGTCCGTGTCCATCGCACGCCGCAGCGACTCGGTGATCGCCTTGGCCAGAGCCATCTTCTCCGCCATGTCACTTACCCCCGTCTTCGTCCGCGAACGACGCCTGGTAGGCGGCGAACTGCGCACGCTCCTCGTCCACGAGCGCGTGCCCGTCCGCGTACACGTTCTCGAAGATGGCGAAGTGGTCCGGGTCCGGCATGGCACGGACCGCCTCGCGCACTCGTTTGCCCAACGTCTCGCTCTCGGTCTCCAGTTCCGCGAAGAATCCCTCGTCCGCGTGGTTGGCGGCCTCGAGATAGCGGCGCAGGCGCAGGATCGGGTCCTTGGCCTCCCAGGCCAGCCGCTCCTCGTCGCCGCGGTAGCGGGTCGGGTCGTCGGAGGTGGTGTGCGCGCCCATGCGGTACGTGAACGCCTCGACCAGCGTCGGGCCCTCACCGGCGCGGGCCCGCTCCAGGGCCCACTTGGTGACGGCCAGGTTCGCCAGCACGTCGTTGCCGTCCACGCGCACGCCCGGGAAGCCGAACCCCTGCGCGCGCTGGTACAGCGGCACCCGGGACTGCTTCTCGGTCGGCTCGGAGATCGCCCACTGGTTGTTCTGGCAGAAGAACACCACGGGGGCGTTGTAGACCGCGGAGAAGGTGAAGGCCTCGGCCACGTCGCCCTGGCTGGAGGCGCCGTCGCCGAAGTAGGCGATGACCGCGCTGTCCGCGCCGTCCTTGGTGATGCCCATCGCGTAGCCCGTGGCGTGCAGGGTCTGCGAGCCGATGACGATCGTGTAGAGGTGGAAGTTGTTGCCGTTGGGGTCCCAGCCGCCGTTGTTCACGCCGCGGAACATGCCGAGCAGATTGGTCGGGTCCACCCCACGGCACCAGGCGACGCCGTGCTCGCGGTAGGTGGGGAAGACGTAGTCGTCGTCGCGCAGCGCCCGGCCGGAGCCGATCTGCGCCGCCTCCTGCCCGAGCAGCGAGGCCCACAGGCCCAGCTCGCCCTGCCGCTGCAGGGCGGTGGCCTCGGCGTCGAAGCGGCGGGTGAGCACCATGTCGCGGTACAGACCGCGCAACTCCTCGGCGGTGATGCCGTCGACGTACTTGTCGAACTCGGCGTTCTTGACGCGCTTGCCCTCGGGCGTCAGCAGCTGGACGAGGGCGGGCTCGGCGCTCTTCCCGGCGCCGGATGCCTTCTTCGTGGTGCTGGTGGTGCGCTTGGTGCCGGTGGTGCCGGCCTTGCTTCCGGCGCTGCGTCGCGGTGTGCGCGCGGCAGTGCTCTCCACGGTCACGTGTGCTCCTCCGTCGGTCCGGCCCCCGGGGTTGCCGGTAGGCCAGTGCGGCTCACCTGTTCTCGACCACCGGGCACGGGGTGGGTGCCACTCGGCCGGGAACAGGCGTGACAGGTGCCCCGGCGAGCGCCCTGCAAGAGGCACGGTACCCAGTGCTCCACATTTCTGTGAAACCCCACTTGACCTGCGATTTTGCTTGGATATCCAAGTAAATCGGGGAAGGCCCGGAAGGCGCGCTGGTCACAGCCTTGCAGGAGGCCGGAGCAACGGCACGTTATCCCGGCCACCCCGGACACGGGAAGAGCCGAGTTTCGTGACCTGGATGGCCTACCGCGTCCGGTGCGACGGGAAGTGAGCCGCGACGGGGGGGGAGGGAGCCGGGGGACTAGCCCGCGCCGCCGGGCACGCCGCCCACGTCCGTGCCGCCCGCGTCCGTGCCGCCGGCGTCGGTGCCGCCCGCGTCCGTGCCGCCCGCGTCCGTGCCGCCGGCGTCGGTGCTGCCGGTGTCCGTGCCGCCCGTCTGGGTCGGCGCGGTCGGCGCGGTGGGCTGGGTGGTCGTCGGCGGGGCGCTCGGCTCCTCGGTCTCCGTCTCCGTCGGCGTCTGGGACGGCGTGTACGTCTGGTCCCAGTTGCCGCCGGAGCCGTTGCCCGGGTCGGTGTTGTTGTCCGTCCCCGGGTCGGTCGTCTCCTCGTCGCTCGGGCTCTCGCTGGACTTCTCGTCCTCGGTGGTCTGCGAGGTGGTCGGCGACGTGTCGGGCTTGCCCCCGCCGCCGTCCCCGCCGGCGCTGTTCAGCGCCAGCGCGACACCCGCGACCACGGCGATCACCGCGAGCACCGCGAGGACCCAGAGCTTGCCGCGCCCGCTGCCCCTGTTGCCGTGGCCCTCGAAGCCGCCGTCGTCACCGCCGCCGTACCCGACGGGCAGGATCGGCTGCGGGATCGCGGTGGTGCCGGAGACGTCCGGGTGCGGCATCGCGGTCGTGCCCGCGAAACCGGCCGCGGGGGTACGCGGGCCCTCGTGCATGTCCACCGGGCCGGTGTTCCAGGTGCCGGTGTGACCGCCCTGGTCGTAGAGCATCTGCAGCGCGTACTGGACCAGCCCGCGCATCTCCTCGGCCGTCTGGAAACGGTCGTCGGGCTCCTTGGCGAGGGAGCGCATGACCATGCCGTCCAGCTCCGGCGGGCAGGCGTCCGAGGCCTCCGACGGGGGCGTGGGGATGTCCTGGACGTGCTGGTAGACCACCGACAGCGGCGTCTCGCCGGTGAAGGGGGGACGCAGCGCCAGCAGCTCGTACATCAGGCAGCCGGTGGCGTACAGGTCGGAACGGTGGTCGACGGCCTTGCCGAGCGCCTGCTCCGGGGAGAGGTACTGGGGCGTGCCCATGACCATGCCGGTCTGCGTCATGGTCGACTGCGCGCCGTGCAGCGCGCGGGCGATGCCGAAGTCCATCACCTTCACGGCGCCGTTGTTCGTGATGATCACGTTGGCCGGCTTGATGTCGCGGTGCACGATGCCGTGCTGGTGCGAGTAGGCGAGCGCCTCCAGGACACCGGAGACGATGATGAGCGCCTGCTCGGGGCCCGGGGCCTCGGCGTTCATCAGCAGGTCGCGGATGGTGCGGCCCTCGACGATCTCCATCACGATGTACGGCACCGACTGGCCGCCGACGACGTCCTCGCCGGAGTCGTACACGGCGACGATGGCATGGTGGTTGAGACCGGCCACCGACTGCGCCTCGCGCGTGAAGCGCGCCTTGGAGACGGGGTCCTCGGCGAGGTCGGCGCGGAGCAGCTTGACGGCCACCGTGCGGCCGAGGCGTACGTCCTCGGCGGCGAACACCTCGGCCATGCCGCCCCGGCCGAGCCTGTGGGTCAACCGGTACCGGCCGTCGCCGACAAGCCCGCCGTTGCCGAAGTTGTCCGGCGCGTCCGAGATGCCGCCGCCAGTCGCCTCGGGGTCGGACGGGCCCTGAGCGCGCTGCTGCTGTGCCATCAGTCCTCGCCGTCGTTTCTGCCCGCGGTGCGCGCGGTGTTGTTACGGTCTCCGTCGGCCACGCTACAGCCTTGGCGCGTGCCGCCGGCCCGGGACGGGCCCCCAGGACCGGCACGAGACGGACCGGCCATGAAACCCGTACTCCGTACTGTCGTGCAAATTCCGTGTAGCGGTAGGACGACCGCTGTAACGCTTCCGCGACGCTTCCTTCGCGTACGGTCACGGAACGGGCACCGCGCTTGACGTGTCGGTGGCCTGGGGCAGACTTGGCCGGGAATAGCACATGGGATCTACAACGGATCGGCCACCGACGGCGGCGCCGGAGAGGCTACGGGGGACGCGGAACATGAGCCAGGACGGCGCACAGGGCCACAACGCGGGGCGGGCGCTCGCCGGCGGACGTTACCAACTGCGGGACCTGCTCGGCCAGGGCGGTATGGCCTCGGTGCACCTCGCCTACGACAGCGTGCTCGACCGTCAGGTCGCCATCAAGACGTTGCACACGGAACTCGGCCGGGAGCAGGCCTTCCGTGAGCGCTTCCGCCGCGAGGCCCAGTCCGTGGCGAAGCTCACGCACACCAACATCGTCTCGGTCTTCGACACCGGCGAGGACGATGTCGACGGGATGACGACGCCGTACATCGTCATGGAGTACGTGGAGGGCCGCCCGCTCGGCTCCGTGCTCGACGAGGACGTGCGGCAGCAGGGCGCGATGCCCGCCGACAAGGCGCTGAAGATCACCGCGGACGTGCTGGCGGCCCTGGAGATCAGCCACGAGATGGGGCTGGTCCACCGCGACATCAAGCCGGGCAACGTGATGATGACCAAGCGCGGCGTGGTCAAGGTGATGGACTTCGGCATCGCCCGCGCCATGCAGTCCGGGGTGACGTCGATGACGCAGACCGGCATGGTCGTCGGCACCCCGCAGTACCTCTCGCCGGAACAGGCGCTCGGCCGGGGCGTGGACGCCCGCTCCGACCTGTACTCGGTCGGCATCATGCTGTTCCAGCTGGTCACCGGGCGGCTGCCGTTCGAGGCGGACTCGCCGCTGGCCATCGCGTACGCGCATGTGCAGGAGGAGCCGCCCACGGCGTCCTCGATCAACCGCGCGCTGCCGCCCGCGGTGGACGCGCTGATCGCCCGTGCGCTGAAGAAGAATCCGAACGAGCGCTTCCCCAGCGCGGAGGCGATGCGCGGTGAGTGCCTGCGGGTGGCGCAGTCCTTCCACGCGGCCCCGCCGAGCATCGTCCCGGGCTCGCAGGCGCAGAGCGGCGCGGGCGTCGGTTCCGCGGTGTTCCCGCCGGTCGGCCAGGCCGCCCCGGCGCCCACGGGCAACGTCCAGACGCCGTACCAGCCGGCCCCCGCGCCCCATCCGTACGGCACGCCCGCGCCGCCGTCCCCGGCGTACGGCTATCCGCAGCAGGGCGGCTATCAGACGCCCACCCCTTCGGCGTACTCGCAGCAGGCGGGGCCGTCGACTCCGCCGCCGTACAACATCACGCCCCAGGGCGCCGGCTCCGGCGGCTCGGGCGGCGGCCGGAACAAGCCGGTGATCATCGGTTCGGTCGTCGTCTCCCTCGTCGCCGTCGGCGGTCTGGTCGCGGCGCTGATGATGAACGGCGGCGGCGAGGACGACCCGCAGGCCGGCGGGGGCAGCAGCGCCTCGGCGTCGGCCTCGACGGGCAAGGCGGAGGGCTACCGCGGGCCGGACACGTCGAAGAAGATCGACGAGGACGAGTGCACCGAGCCGCAGGAGTCGTACAACGACCCCGAAAAGATCCGGCTGCCGAACTTCCGGTTCAAGTACATCGGTTCGGTCAAGGAGTGCATGCAGGCCGCCGGCTGGGGCGACTTCAAGATCGTCAAGGTGGACGAGAACACCTACGGCGAGGGCTCCATCCGGGAGCAGTTCCCGCCGGCGGGCACGGACGTCGACCCCGAGGACATGCCGGAGATCACCTTCAAGGTCTCGACGGGCAACCCCCCGTCCTGATCCCCGGCGGTACCGCACGGCGAAGGGGCCCGGCATCGGATGCCGGGCCCCTTCGGTGTGTGCGGGCGGGGTCGGGCCGGGCCTACAGGTAGGGACCGCCCGAGCGGCCGCCCAGGTGGGGCTCGTCCGGACCGTCGCCGACGCCCGGCGGAAGGGCGCGGCGCATCTGCTCCAGCTGGGCGCGGGCGGCCATCTGCTGGGCGAAGAGCGTGGTCTGGATGCCGTGGAAGAGGCCCTCCAGCCAGCCGACCAGCTGGGCCTGGGCGATCCGCAGCTCCGCGTCGCTCGGGGTGGCCTCGTCCGTGAACGGCAGGGAGAGCCGCTCCAGCTCCTCGACCAGCTCCGGCGCCAGGCCGTCCTCCAGTTCCTTCACCGAACTGGAGTGGATGTCCTTGAGCCGGGCCCGGCTGGCCTCGTCCAGGGGAGCCGCGCGCACCTCCTCCAGCAGCTGCTTGATCATGCTGCCGATCCGCATCACCTTCGCCGGCTGCTCCACCTGCTCCGTCACGGGGATCTCGCGGGAGTCCTCGTCCCCGGTCCCGCCACCGAGCGCCATGCCGTCCTGGCCGACGACCAGGATCTGGGGGTTCTCCGGCGACCGTTCGTTCCTCGGCATCTCCATACGGCCATTGTCGCGCACGCGGGTGTCCGGCCGCGGTGGTGCCCCCGGGAAGCGGCCGGCCCCCGGGGTCGGCCCGACGGGTGTACCCGACATGCCGGGTGTGCGGCGGAATGCGAGGCTGTTGGCGTCCATCCGGCCCATCTTGCCGACGGTGCGACCGCGCACCGGCCGGCGCGGGAGGTCACGGTCGTGACTCCAAGGCTGCGTGCAGTGGCGGCGACGGTTGTGCTGGCGGCGGGGACGGCAGTGCTGCCGTACGGCCCCGTGGCGCCGCCCCTCGGTGCGAAGGCGGCGTACGGGGCGCCCGGTGCCGGGCCCTCGTCCCGGTCCCCCTCCCCCTCCTCTTCACCCTCCGCGTCGACGTCGCCCACCGGGGAGCCGTCGCACACCGGGAACCGGCCCGACGAGGACCGGGACCGGCCAGGGCGGCACGAGGGGAGGCCGCCGGGGGCGGAGGAGCGTGAGCGGGACGACGGAAGCGCCGAACCGCACCGGCCGGGGCGCGCCGAACCCGGCGGGACGACCGGGCGGCCGGACACCGGCGCCCGGCACGACAGGCCCCGCCCGGGCGACGACGACGGGCCCCGGGCGCCCGGCAAGGAAGACACCGCGCCGTCGCGGACCCCGGCGTCACAGGCGGCGGTCCCGGAGCCCTCCGCGACATCGCCGTCCGCGGCCCCGAACACGGCGGCGAGCACCGAGCCCGTACTGCGCATACTGCCGCTCGGCAGCGGCCTGGTGCTCATCGGTCTGGGCTTCGGGCTCGCCTTCGTCGCCCTGCGCATGCGCCAGGCCGCCGGCTGAGGTCAGTTCGGGGTGACCAGCAGGACCTTGCCGATGTGGCCGCTCTCCTCCACGACCCGGTGGGCGGCGGCCGCGTCGGACATCGGGATCTCGCGGTCGATCACGGGGCGGACGTGACCGCCGCCGACGAGCGGCCAGACGTGTTCCCGTACGGCCGCCACGATCGCCGCCTTCTCCTCCGGCGGGCGGGCCCGCAGCGAGGTCGCGCTGATCGCGGCGCGCTTGGCCAGCAGGGCGCCGATGTTCAGCTCGCCCTTGACGCCGCCCTGCATGCCGATGATCGCGAGCCGGCCGTTGACGGCGAGCGCCTGGACGTTGCGGTCCAGGTACTTGGCGCCCATGTTGTCCAGGACGACGTCCGCTCCGTGGCCGTCGGTGGCCTGCTTCAGCTCGGCGACGAAGTCCTGCTCGCGGTAGTTGACCAGGATGTCGGCGCCGAGTTCCGCGCACCGCTCCAGCTTCTCCCGGGTGCCCGCGGTGACGGCGACCCGCGCGCCGACGGCCTTGGCGAGCTGGATCGCCATCGTGCCGATGCCGCTGGAGCCGCCGTGCACCAGGAGGGTCTCACCGGGACGGAGGTGGGCGACCATGAACACGTTCGACCAGACCGTGCAGACGACCTCGGGGAGCGCCGCGGCCTGGTCGACGGTGAGCCCCTGGGGGACGGGCAGCAGCTGACCGGCCGGGACGGCCACCTTCTCGGCGTAGCCGCCGCCGGAGAGCAGCGCGCAGACCTCGTCGCCGACGGCCCATCCGCTCACCCCGTCGCCGAGCGCGGCGATCCGCCCGGAGCACTCGAGGCCGGGGTACGGGGAGGCGCCGGGCGGGGGGTCGTAGAAGCCCTGCCGCTGGAGGATGTCGGCCCGGTTGACGGCGCCGGCCACCACCTCGACCAGGACCTCGCCGGGCCCGGCCACGGGATCGGGGACCTCGTCCCACACCAGCGCCTCGGGACCACCGGGTTCGGGAATCGTGATCGCATACATGAGGGGGACGGTACTCCTGGGGCGGGAAGGCGGGCCGGAGCGGCTTCCCGGGAAATCCGGGTGCGGGACCGATGAGTTCGCGCGACGGTGAAGGTCTGTCCATGCGTAGCCCAAGCATGCGGAAGGACCCGAAGCATGAGCACGCAGACATCCGGCCTGGCGATCGAGACCGCCGGCCTGGTCAAGACCTTCGGCGGGACGCGGGCCGTCGACGGAGTGGATCTCGCCGTGCCGGCCGGCACGGTGTACGGAGTCCTGGGGCCCAACGGCGCCGGCAAGACCACCACCGTGAAGATGCTCGCCACCCTCCTGAGGCCCGACGGCGGCGAAGCCCATGTCTTCGGGCACGACATCGTGCGCGAGGCCGACGAGGTACGCGGCCGGGTGAGCCTCACCGGCCAGTACGCGTCCGTGGACGAGGACCTCACCGGCGCCGAGAACCTGGTCCTGCTGGCCCGGCTGCTCGGCCACCGCAAGCCCGCCGCGCGCACCCGCGCAGGTCAGTTGCTGGAGGCCTTCGGCCTCACGGACGCCGCCGGGAAGCAGGTCAAGCACTACTCCGGCGGCATGCGGCGCCGCATCGACATCGCCGCGTCCATCCTCAACACCCCCGACCTGCTGTTCCTCGACGAGCCCACCACCGGCCTCGACCCGCGCAGCCGCAACCAGGTGTGGGACATCGTGCGCGCGGTCGTCGCCCAGGGCACGACGGTGCTGCTGACCACGCAGTACCTGGACGAGGCCGACCAGCTGGCGTCCAGGATCGCCGTCATCGACCACGGCAGGGTGATCGCCGAGGGCACCAAGGGCGAACTGAAGGCGTCCGTCGGCGCCGGATCCGTGCATCTGCGGCTGCGGGACCCCGGACAGCGGCCGCTCGCCGCCGACCTGCTGCGCCGCGCCCTGGACGCTCGGGTGCAGACCGAGCCCGACCCGGTGACGCTGACCGCCCGGCTCTCGGCGGCCGGCCAGGACACGGCCGCCGAGCAGGCCTCCCGCGCCCTGGGCGAACTGGCCCGGGCCGGCGTCACCGTCGACAACTTCTCACTCGGCCAGCCCAGCCTGGACGAGGTCTTCCTCGCCCTCACCGGACACGACACCCGTGCGTCCGGTTCCGACGACGCCCACGACCCGAAGGACGAGGTGGCGGCATGAGCACCACGACGACCACGGAGAACGCCGAACTCGCCCCGGTGCGCACCGACTCCCTCGCCGCGCTGCTGGTCACCCGGGAACGCCCGCCGCGGCCCGGCGCGTGGTCGGCCTCGCTGACCTTCGGCTGGCGGGCGATCCTGAAGATCAAGCACGTGCCGGAGCAGCTCTTCGACGTCACGGCGTTCCCGATCATGCTGGTACTGATGTACACCTACCTGTTCGGCGGGGCGCTGGCCGGATCGCCCGAGGAGTACATCCAGTTCCTGCTGCCCGGCATCCTGGTGATGTCGGTGGTGATGATCACGATGTACACCGGCGTCTCGGTCAACACGGACATCGAGAAGGGCGTCTTCGACCGGTTCCGCAGCCTGCCGATCTGGCGTCCGGCGACGATGGTCGGCTATCTCCTCGGCGACGCCCTGCGCTACACGGTCGCGTCCGTCGTGATGCTCACCGTCGGCATGATCCTCGGCTACCGGGCCCACGGCGGGGTCGCCGGGGTGCTCGCCGGGATCGCGCTGCTGGTGCTGTTCTCGTTCGCGTTCTCGTGGATCTGGACGATGTTCGGGCTGCTGCTGCGCACCGAGAAGTCCGTGATGGGCGTCAGCATGATGGTGATCTTCCCGCTCACCTTCCTGTCCAACGTCTTCGTCGACCCGAGGACCATGCCGGGCTGGCTCCAGGCGTTCGTCAACAACAGCCCCGTCACCCATCTCGCGTCCGCGGTGCGCGGGGTGATGGCGGGCGACTGGCCGGCCGGCGAGATCGCCTGGACGCTGGGCTGGGCCGGTCTGTTCGTGGCGGTCTTCGGACCGGTCACCATGCGGCTGTACAACCGGAAGTAGCCGGGCCCGGCCACCGCGCCGGAACACCGCGCCGGGCCACCGCGCCGGACCACCGCGTCGTGCCGCGGTCCGGCTGCGGCGGTGTCAGCCGCGGAGCGGGCGGATGTCGGGGGCGATCTGGGTGACCGGTGTCGCCCGCACGATCGTGATCAGCCGGTCCGTCAGCTCCAGCGTCCCGACGTCCCGGTCGTCGTAGCCGAGCACCCGGTGCCCGCGGACGACGCTCACCACCAGGTCGTCGATCTCTCGGGGCGTCTTGCCCACCTCGGCCTTTATGACCGGCCGCTCCACCATGTCGAGCCCGGAGCCCTGCTGGATGAGGTCCTCCATCACCATGCCGGCCGAGGGGCTGAGCACGGAGAGGCCGAGCAGGCGTCCGGCCGCGCTGGCGCTGGTGATGACCGCGTCGGCGCCCGACTGCTTCAGCAGCGGGGCGTTCTCCTCCTCGCGCACCGCCGCCACGATCTTCGCGCCCCGGTTGATCTGCCGGGCCGTCAGCGTCACCAGGACGGCCGTGTCGTCGCGCTGCGTCGCGATGATGATCTGCCGGGCCCGCTGCACCTCGGCCCGCTTCAGCACCTCACTGCGCGTGGCGTCCCCTATGACGCCCGCGAAGCCGTCCGCGGTGGCCGCTTCGATCGCCTTCGCGCTGGGGTCGACGACCACGACCTGCTCCTTCCGGAGCCCGGTCGCGCAGACCGTCTTGATCGCGGACCTTCCCTTGGTCCCGAACCCGACGACGACGGTGTGATCGCGCAACGTGGACCTCCAGCGGTTCAGTCGCCACTCCTCCCGGGTGCGTTCGGTGAGGGCCTCGAGGGTGGTGCCGACCAGGATGATCAGGAACAGCACGCGCAACGGCGTGATGACGAAGATGTTGGTGAGCCGGGCGGCGTCGCTGACCGGCGTGATGTCGCCGTACCCGGTGGTGGAGAGGGTGACGGTCGCATAGTAGAACGCGTCGAGGAGATCGACGGATCCGTCGGAGTTGTCGTTGTAGCCGTCGGCGTCGGCGTACACGACGAACGCCGTCACCACGAGGACCACCAGGGCCATCGACAGCCGTTTGCCCACCTGGCGGATCGGATGCTCCACCATCTTCCTCGGGAGTTTCACCCGATGGGTCACCAGATGTTCGTCCGCCTGGCGAGCGATGGCGTCCTGGCCCGGAAGTTTCACGTGAAACACACCCCGATCCCCCCGGACGCCCAGGGCAGGTCAAGCAGTTCCGCCTCCTGACCGGGACGCGCCCCTCCGGGGGCCACGACGGCGAGCGCGTCGGCCGCCGCGATGCCGCGCAGCATTGCCGGGCCGTTGTAGAGCAGCGGCAGCGCCCGGTCGCCGCGCAGCGAGACGGGGACCAGCCGGGTGTCGTACGGGTGTCCCTGCACCGCGTCCCGCAGCGGCAGCGTGTACGGCTCCGGGGCGGGGCGGGCCGCGAGGGTGCGCAGCAGCGGCTCGGCGAGGGTGACCAGGCCGGAGACGGCGGCGAGCGGGTTGCCGGGCAGGCCGACGAGGTGCTGGTTCTCCGCCGTACGGGCCAGCAGCATGGGGTGGCCGGGGCGCACGTTGACGCCGTCCACCAGGAGTTCGGCGCCGATCCTGCGCAGCACGGGGTGCACATGGTCGACCGGGCCGGCGGCGGTGCCGCCGGTGGTGACGACGACATCGGCGTCGGAGGCGGTGATCGCCTCGAACAGCGCCTGCTCGTCGTCGCCGACCCGGCGCACGGCGGTCACCTCCGCGCCGAGCGCGCGCAGCCAGGGCGGCAGCAGGGGGCCGAGCGCGTCCCGGATCAGTCCGTCGTGCGGCATGCCCTCGCCGAGCAGTTCGTCGCCGAGGACGAACACGTCGGCGCGCGGGCGGGGGACGGCGGTGAGCGTGTCGTATCCGGCGGCGGCGGCCATGCCCAGGACGGGCGGGGTCACCAGGGTGCCCACGGGGAGCAGTTGGTCACCGCTGCGGCACTCCTGGCCACGCGGCCGGATGTCCTGGCCGTGCGAGACCGTGTGCGGTGGCCGCGCGGCGGCGGTGACGTGCAGCCGCCCCTTGTCGTCGGTGCGGCCGTGCTCGCTGCGGAGCACTGCGGTGGTGTCCGGCGGGGTGCGGGCGCCGGTGGCGATACGGACGGCCTCGCCGTCGGTGAGCGGCGGGTGCGCGGCGTGCCCGGCGAGGACGCCCTCGTCCCGCACGGACCAGGGGCCGGGTCCGGAGACCGCCCAGCCGTCCATCGCGGAGGTGTCGAAGGAGGGCAGGTCGGTGAGGGCGGTGAGGGGGGCGGCCAGGGTGAGGCCCAGTGCGGAGGCCAGCGGGACGGCCACCGGGTCCGGGCGGCCGGCGCGGCGCGGGGCGCGTGCGGCGAGGGCGCGGGCCTCGGCCCAGTCGGTGGCGTGCGAGTGCGGCCGGCGGGGGGCGCCCGCGGGGTCGCCGGGGGTGTGGTCGCCGCGGGTGCGGCCGGGGTGTTCCTTCACGAGGGCGAGCGCCTCCTCGACGTCGAGGTCGTCGGCGTTCCCGTCGTGCCGGGCGGCTCGGGCGGACATCAGGCGTCCGGGCGGGGGTCGGGGGCGGCGTCGGGCGCCCCGTCACCGGTCCCGGCGCCGGAGGACGGGGTGTCGGAGGACGCGGTGTCGGTGGTGCCGGGGTTCGCCTCCTCCTCCCAGCGCAGCGCGAGGGCGGCGGCCTTGCGGGCGGCTTCGGCGACGGCTTCCGCTCCGCCGCCCGCCATAGCCGCGGCGTAGCCGACGAGGAAGGTGGTCAGCGGCGCGGCCGGCCTGGCCACGCCGTGTGCGGCGTCCCGGGCGAGGTCGAGCAGCGCGCCGGTGTCGACGTCCAGGTCGATGCCCAGCTCGTCCTTGACTGCGGAGATCCATTCATCCAACACGTGTCCATGCTCCCTGATGCGTGCCCTGGCGGTGGCGATGTCGTCCCAGGTGTCGCAGTCGAAGGACGCCACCGGGTCGGAGATGCGGGTGAGGTCGAGCGAGCCGGTCAGGCGGCGCAGCGGCAGCCCGGCGAGCTCACCGTGCCGTGCGGTGAGCGCGGCCAGTTCGCGGCGCAGGGAGCCGGTCCGGTACGCGGCGACGAGTGGCTGGTCCCGGCCGTCGGAGTCGGTCAGCAGCACTCCGTCGGCGGTGCCCCGGCGCAGCGCCGCCGTCAGCCCGCGCACGGTGCGTCCGTCGAGGAACGGCAGGTCGGCCGAGAGCAGTACGACATGGCCGGCGGTGACGTGCCGGAGCCCGGCGGCGAGTGCGGCCAGCGGGCCGCCACCCGGGGGTTCCTCGCGGGCCCAGACCACGGGCCGTGCGGTGGGCCGGGAGCCGGCGACGACGACCGTGGTGCGGGCTCCGGCGCAGGCCGCGAGCACCCGGTCGAGCAGCGCCCGCCCGCCCACGCGCACCCCGGGCTTGTCGGCGCCGCCGAGCCGCCGGGCGGCGCCGCCGGCGAGCACGACGGCGTCGTACGCGGGGCCGGGTGTCCCGGAGGAATCGCCGGAAGGCCCGCCGTCCGGATCACCGGGTGGCTGATACTCGGTCACCCCCCGAGTATGCGGGCCCCCGCGATCACAGGGAACGCGGGGGCACGGGGACGCGGCCGGGGAGTCCGGTGAACCGGCGGGAGACCGGTGAACCGGCGCGGAGTCAGAGTGTCCGCAGGAGCACCGCCGGCTGTTCCACGCAGTTGGCCACATACCGCAGGAAGCCTCCCGCGGTGCCGCCGTCGCAGACCCGGTGGTCGAAGGTGAGCGACAGCTGCACGACCTGGCGCACCGCGAGCTCGCCCTCGTGCACCCAGGGCTTGGGGACGATCCGGCCGACGCCGAGCATGGCCGCCTCGGGGTGGTTGACGATCGGGGTGGAGCCGTCGACGCCGAAGACGCCGTAGTTGTTCAGCGTGAAGGTGCCGCCCGTGAGGTCCGCGGGCGTCAGCGTCCCGGCCCGGGCCGCCTCGGTCAGCCGCGCGAACTCCGCCGTGAGCGACTCCGCGTCCCGCGTGTGCGCGTCCCGGACGACGGGGACGACCAGGCCCCGGTCGGTCTGCGCGGCGAAGCCGAGGTGCACGTCGGCGTACTGGACGATCTCCCTGGCCCCGGTGTCCACCGAGGAGTTGAGCTCGGGGAAGCGGGCCAGGGCGGCGGTGCAGATCCGGGCCAGCAGGGCGAGGACGGATATCTTCGGCCCGCCCGCCGCGTTCATCGCGGCCCGGGTGCGCATCAGCTCGGTCGCGTCCGCGTCCACCCAGCAGGTCGCGTCCGGGATCTCGGTGCGGCTGCGGGAGAGCTTGTCGGCGACGGTGCCGCGGATGCCCTTGAGGGGGACGCGGGTGACGCCCGGGGTGCCGGCGGCCGGCGCCGGGGCGTCCGTCGTCCGCTGGGTGCGCGGTTCGCCGGCCGTGGTGCCCGTACGGCCCTGTGCGGCGGCGGCCCGCAGCGCGTACTCCACGTCCGCGCGCAGGATCAGCCCCTCCGGCCCGGAACCGGTCATCTCCCGCAGGTCCAGGCCGTTCTGCCGGGCCAGCCTGCGCACCAGGGGCGAGATCACCGGGACGGGCCCGTCCGCCGCGCCCGGGGTGCGGGCCGGTGCGGCGGCGGGCTCCGCGGCCCGGGGGTGCCCGTTCGCCACGGGTGCGGCGGGCGGTGCGGCGGGCGTGGCGGCTTTGGCGGGTGCGGCGTCCGACGGGCGGACGCGACGGCGCCGGGCCGGGGCCTCCGAGGTGCCGTAGCCGACGAGGACGTTGCCGGAGCCTTCGGTGGCCCCGCTCCGGCCCCGGCCGTCCGCGGAGTCCGCCGGACCCGCCTCGTCCGCCGGACCGTCCTCGGCCGGCTCGCCCACCGCCACTGTGAGCAGCGGGGCGCCGACGGGCAGTTCCGTGCCCTCCGCGCCGAAGCGGGCCGTGACCACGCCGCCGTAGGGGCAGGGCACGTCCACCATCGCCTTGGCCGTCTCGACCTCGACGACCGGCTGGTCCACGGCGACGACGTCGCCGACCTCGACCAGCCAGCGCACGATCTCCGCCTCGGTGAGCCCCTCACCGAGGTCGGGCAGCTTGAACTCCAGCACCTGTGCCATCAGCTCTCGGCCTCCCACTGCAGGCGCCCCACGGCGTCCAGGATCCGGTCCACACCGGGCAGGTGGTGGCGCTCCAGCATCGGCGGCGGATACGGCAGGTCGAACCCGGCCACACGCAGCACCGGCGCCTCCAGGTGGTGGAAGCAGCGCTCCGTGACCCGGGCCGCGATCTCCCCGCCCGGGCCGCCGAAGCCGCCCGACTCGTGGACGACGACCGCGCGTCCCGTCCGCCGTACCGAGGCGCACACCGTCTCGTCGTCGAACGGCACCAGCGAGCGCAGATCGACGACTTCGAGGTCCCAGCCCTCTGCCCGGGCCGCCTCGGCCGCCTCCATGCAGACGGGTACGGACGGCCCGTACGTGATGAGCGTGGCGCTCCGGCCGGAGCGCCGCACCACCGCACGGCCTATCGGTTCAACGGATGTCGGGTCGTCCGGGTTCCAGGAGTCCTTCGACCAGTAGAGCCGCTTGGGCTCCAGGAAGACGACCGGGTCGTCGGAGGCGATGGAGGCCCGCAGCAGGCCGTAGGCGTCGGCGACGGTCGCGGGCGTGACCACATGGAGCCCCGGAGTCGCCATGTAGTACGCCTCGGAGGAGTCGCTGTGGTGCTCGACGCCGCCGATGCCGCCGCCGTAGGGGACGCGGATGGTGAGCGGCAGCGGCATCTTCCCGCGCGTGCGGTTGCGGGTCTTCGCGACGTGCGAGAGGAGCTGCTCGAACGCCGGGTAGGCGAACGCGTCGAACTGCATCTCCACGACCGGCCGCATTCCGTACATGGCCATGCCGACGGCGGTGCCGAGGATGCCCGCCTCGGCCAGCGGGGTGTCGGTGCACCGGTCCTCGCCGAACTCCTTGGCGAGGCCGTCGGTGATCCGGAAGACACCGCCGAGGGTGCCGACGTCCTCGCCCATGACGTGCACGGACGGGTCGGCGGCCATGGCGTCGCGCATCGCGCGCGTGAGGGCCTGCGCCATGGTGGCCGGCTTGACGGCGACGGTGGTCATCGCTGCGCCCCTTCCGGCTCGTCCCCGGCCGCCAGCTCGGCCCGCAGCTGCTCCCGCTGCTCCAGCAGCTGGGGGGTGGGCTCGGCGTAGACGTGCGCGAAGAGCTCCATGGGGTCGAGCGCGGGGTCCTGGTTCATGCGGGACCGCAGGTCGGCGGCCATCGCATCGGCGTCCCGGCGGGCGGTCTCGACGGCGTCGTCGTCGAGCAGGCCGCGTCCGGTCAGCTCCCGCTCCAGCAGGGCGATCGGGTCGTGCCGCTTCCAGGTCTCGACCTCGGAGTCGCCGCGGTAGCGGGTGGCGTCGTCGGCGTTGGTGTGGGCCTCCACGCGGTACGTGATCGCCTCGACCAGGGTCGGTCCGCCGCCCGCGCGGGCGTGCCGTACGGCGTCGGCCAGCACCTCGTGCACGGCGACCGCGTCGTTTCCGTCGACCAGGCGGCCCGGCATGCCGTAGCCGACGGCCTTGTGGGCCAGCGACGGGGCCGCGGTCTGCTTGGCGAGCGGCACGGAGATCGCGAAGCCGTTGTTCTGGACCAGGAAGACCACGGGGGCCTGCCAGACGGCGGCGAAGTTGAGCGCCTCGTGGAAGTCGCCCTCGCTGGTGCCGCCGTCGCCGACCATGGCGAGCGCGACCACGTCGTCGCCCTTGAGGCGGGCCGCGTGCGCGAGACCGACCGCGTGGGGCAGCTGGGTGGCCAGCGGGGTGCTCAGCGGGGCCACGCGGTGCTCGTGGGGGTCGTAGCCGGTGTGCCAGTCGCCGCGCAGCAGCGTGAGGGCCTCGACGGGGTCCACTCCGCGCGCGACGACGGCGAGGGTGTCCCGGTAGCTCGGGAACAGCCAGTCCTGCTGCTCCAGGACGAGCGCGGCGGCGACCTCGCAGGCCTCCTGGCCGGTGCTGGAGGGGTAGACGGCGAGACGGCCCTGCTTGGTGAGGGCGGTGGCCTGCGCGTTGTAGCGGCGGCCCTTCACCAGCTCGGCGTGGAGCCGGCGCAGCAGCTCCGGGTCGGCCCCGGCGGCCGCCTCGGTGCCGAGCACCCGGTACGGCTCCGCGTCGGGCAGCAGCGGCGCGGGATCGGTACGCGGCTGCCAGGCGGGCGGCGGGGTCGGCCGGTAGGCCCCCCGCTGCTCCATGACCGTCATGACGGCACCTCCTCGTGGGAAGACGGAGGCGCGGCGTCTGTGACACGCCTCACCAACCGATTGTTCGGTCGCCGGCACATTTTGGCTATGGGTGGCGTCAGGCTGTGGACAAACGGTTCTCCACAACCTGTGATGGATGCAGGACGTCCACGGCGGAGAGGTGGGGGCGGGTGGCATCTGAACAAATGGCCGAGGGGCAGGAGGGGACCGTGTCGCTGCCTCCCGCGCGCCCGCTGGACGCCATAGACCAGGACATCCTGCGCATGCTGCAGGCGGACGGCCGCGCGTCCATACGCTCGGTCGCCGAACGGGTGCACGTCTCCCGCGCGAACGCCTACGCGCGCATCAACCGGCTGGTCGAGGACGGCGTCATCCGGGGCTTCGGGGCCCGGGTCGACCACGAGCGGGCCGGTCACGGGACGTCCGCGTACATCACCCTGAAGATCGTCCAGAACACCTGGCGGACGGTCCGCGAGCAGCTCCGCCGGCTTCCGGGCGCCTCGCACATCGCGCTGGTGGGCGGGGACTTCGACGTGCTGCTGCTGGTGCACGCGCCCGACAACCGGGCGCTGCGCGAGCTGGTGCTCACCCGGCTCCAGGCGATCCCCGAGGTGCAGAGCACCCGCACCCTGCTGGTGTTCGAGGAGGAGGACCTGGAACCGCAGGGGTGAAAGGGCCTCCCGGGCCGCCCTCAGGACGCCTTGCGCAGGCCTCCGAAGGCCAGCTGCACCACGGCGTCGGCCACCTCGCCGCGGCTCATGCCGCGCCCGTCCGGCCGGTACCACTCCACGATCGAGTTGATCATGCCGAAGACCAGGCGGGTCACCAGGCGCACCTCTATGTCGCCGCGCACGTCCCCGTCGGCCGCCGCCGCCTTCAGCAGCGCGGCCACCCGGTGGTCGAACTCCCGCCGCCGCTCCAGCGCCCACCGCTCGGTGTCCGTGTTGCCGCGCACCCGCAGCAGCAGCGTCACGTACGGCAGCTCGGCCGTCAGCACCTCGACCATGCGCCGTACGACGTACTCCAGGCGCCCGGCGGCGCGCCCCTCGCACGCCCGCTCCTCGTCGAGGATGCCGAACAGCCCGTCCAGCGCGCGGCTCACCGCGCGGCGCAGCAGCTCCTCCTTGCCGGCCACATGGTGGTAGATGGACGACTTGGAGATGCCGGCGGCCTTGGAGAGGTGCTCCATGGAGGTGCCGTCGTACCCGCGCTCGTTGAACACCTGGACGGCGACGGAGAGCAGCGTCTCCGGGGTGTAGGTGTCGCGCCTGGCGGTGGTCATGGGGTGTCCTCCCGCTCGTCGGCGGCGCACGCGTACTGGTGGAGGGCGAGGGACGGCGCGCAGCGGCCGGACGGGTCGATCCCGTGCAGCTCGTCCAGCAGCTCGCCGGCCCAGCCCCGGCCCAGGCGGCGGCTCCACTCGAAGGGTCCCAGGGGGTAGTTCACGCCGAGCCGCATCGCGGTGTCGACGTCGTCCTCGGTGGCCACGCCCTTGGCGACGGCTTCCACCGCGAGGTCGACGATCCGGGCGACCGTCCGCGCGACGATCATTCCGGGGACGTCCCCGATGACGCTGACCTTCTTGCCGAGCGCCTGGAACAGCCCGGTGGCCTCGGCGACGGCCGCCGGGGAGGTGTGCCGGGCGTGGGACAGGGCGATCCGCGTGGCCCCGCGGTAGTCGAGCGCGAGGTCGAAGTGGACGACGTCGCGGAACTCCGCGGTGGTCCGGCCGTCGGCGAGCACCAGCTTTCCGCCGCCGGGCAGCACCAGCCGGGTGCCGCCGTCCTCGTCCCGCTCGCGCACCTCGACGCCGGCCTCGCGGATCAGGGCGAGCAGCTCCGAGGCGGGCCCGAGGCCGCCCTCGGCGATCACGTACGCGGGCGGCTCGGCGGGATCGGCGGTGTGCGGTTCGGGGCGCTCGGCGCCGTCGGCGTGGTCGTACCAGCCCCGGCCGGTCTTGCGGCCCAGGCGGCCGGACTCGACAAGGCGGCGCTGGGCGAGCGACGGCGTGAAGCGGGCGTCCTGGAAGAAGGACCGCCACACCGAATGGGTGACGGACTCGTTGACGTCCTGCCCGATGAGGTCGGTCAGTTCGAAGGGGCCCATCCGGAAGCCGCCGGACTCGCGCAGCACCGCGTCGATCGTCGCCGGGTCGGCGCCCTGCGACTCGTACACCGCGAACGCCTCGGCGTAGAAGGGCCGGGCGACGCGGTTGACGATGAAGCCGGGGGTGTCGGCGCAGGCGACGGGCGTCTTGCCCCAGGCGCGGGCCGTCTCGTACGCGCGGGTGGCGCTCGTGACGTCGGTGGCGGACCCGGAGACGACCTCGACCAGCGGCAGCAGCGGCGCCGGGTTGAAGAAGTGCAGGCCGACGAAGCGGCCGGGCAGGCGCAGGGCGCCGCCGATCGCGGTGACGGAGAGGGAGGAGGTGTTGGTGGCGAGCAGGCAGTCGTCGGGTACGACGTCCTCCAGGGCCCGGAACAGCTCCTGCTTGACGTCGAGGCGCTCCAGGACGGCCTCGACGACCAGGGCGCAGCCGGCGAGCCCGGTGAGCTCCTCGACGGGCAGCAGCCGGGCGCGCGCCGCGTCCCGGCCGGCGGCGGTGAGCCGCTCCTTCTCCACCAGACGGTCGAGCCGGGCGCCGATCGCGGCGGCCGCCTCACGGGCCCGGCCGGGTGCGGCGTCGTAGAGCCGCACGGGATGGCCCGCGACCAGCGCGACCTGGGCGATTCCCTGCCCCATGGTGCCGGTGCCGACCACGGCCACGGGACTGCTGAGGTCGAGTGCTGTCATGTGCGCGATCCTCCCGCACGGGGTTGTCCACAGATGCGGCGGACCCCCTTGTCCCGACCGATCGTTCGGTTACTCTAACTCTGACCGCCCGTTCCTGACTACGTTTCCGCACAGGTCCAAGAGCTCGACGAAGAGTTCCTGAGACGAGGAGTTGGTCCCGCATGGCCGCCGAACTCACCGCGCACGAGCTGATCGCCCGCCACCGTCCCACCCTGGACCAGGCGCTGGAAGCCATCCGCACGCGCGCGTACTGGTCGCCCCACCCCGAGCACCCCAAGGCGTACGGGGAGAACGGCAGCCTCGACATGGCGGCGGGCAAGGCCGCCTTCGACGCCCTGCACGGCACCCGGATCGACCTCGGCCAGCCCGGCACGGACGGCTGGGTCGAGGGCGAGACCTCCCCCTACGGCATCGAGACGGGCGTGAGCTACCCGCACGCGGACCTCGACGAGCTGCTGCCCGCCATGAAGGCCGGGGTGCGGGCCTGGCGGGACGCGGGCGCGGAGACCCGCGCGGTGGTCTGCCTGGAGATCCTCAAGCGGATCAGCGACCGCACGATGGAGTTCGCCCAGGCGGTCATGCACACCTCGGGCCAGGCGTTCATGATGGCGTTCCAGGCGGGCGGCCCGCACGCCCAGGACCGCGGCATGGAGGCCGTGGCCTACGCGTACGTCGAGCAGATCCGCACCCCCGACACGGCCGAGTGGACCAAGCCGCAGGGCAAGCGCGACCCGCTCGCGCTCACCAAGCAGTTCGTCCCGGTCCCGCGGGGCGTCGCCCTGGTCATCGGCTGCAACACCTTCCCGACGTGGAACGGCTACCCGGGCCTGTTCGCCTCCCTCGCCACAGGAAACGCGGTGCTGGTCAAGCCGCACCCCCGCGCGGTGCTGCCGCTCGCGCTCACCGTCCAGGTCGCCCGCCAGGTGCTCACCGAGGCCGGCTTCGACGCGAACCTGGTCGCGCTGGCCGCCGAGCGGCCCGGCGAGGGCATCGCCAAGACCCTCGCGACCCGCCCGGAGATCCGCGTCATCGACTACACCGGCTCCACGGAGTTCGGCGACTGGCTGGAGAGCAACGCGCGCCAGGCGCAGGTGTACACGGAGAAGGCCGGCGTCAACACGGTGATCGTGGAGTCGACCGACGACTACAAGGGGATGCTGGCCAACCTGGCGTTCTCCCTGTCGCTCTACAGCGGCCAGATGTGCACCACCCCGCAGAACCTGCTGATCCCGCGCGACGGCATCACCACCGACCAGGGCCCCAAGTCCTTCGACGAGGTCGCCGCCGACCTGGCGAAGGCGGTCGACGGCCTGCTCGGCGACGACGCCCGCGCCAACGCGCTGCTGGGCGCGATCGTCAACCCGGACGTGAAGGCCCGTCTGGAGGCCGCCGCGGGTCTCGGCGAGGTCGCCCTGGCCTCCCGCGAGATCACCCACCCGGAGTTCCCGGGCGCGGTGGTGCGCACTCCGGTGATCGTGAAGCTCGACGGCGCCAAGCCGGACGCCGAGGCGGCCTACATGAGCGAGTGCTTCGGCCCGGTCTCCTTCGCCGTCGCCGTCGACTCGGCCGGTGACGCGGCGGAGCTGCTGCGGCGCACGATCCGTGAGAAGGGCGCCATGACCGTCGGCGCGTACACGACCTCCCCGGAGGTCGAGGAGACGGTGCGGGAGGTCTGCCTGGAGGAGGCCGCCCAGCTCTCCCTGAACCTCACCGGAGGGGTGTACGTCAACCAGACGGCGGCCTTCTCCGACTTCCACGGCTCGGGCGGCAACCCGGCCGCCAACTCGGCGCTGTGCGACGGCGCGTTCGTGGCCAACCGCTTCCGGGTGGTCGAGGTGCGCCGAGAGGCCTAGGAAGTGCCGGGTGCGCCCCCGGTGGCGCTCCAGTGGTACAGCGTCATGGCCACACTGGTCGCGAGGTTGTAGCTGGAGACCTGGGGGCGCATCGGCAGCGCCACCAGGTGGTCGGCCCGCGCGCGGAGCTCCGCCGACAGTCCGCTGCGCTCGGAGCCGAAGGCGAGCAGCGCGTCGTCCGGCAGCTTCAGCGAGCGGATGTCCTCGCCCTCGGGGTCGAGCGCGAAGACCGGCCCCGGCGGCAGTTCCCGCACGGTCAGCCGCTCCACGGCGGTGGCGAAGTGCAGCCCCGCCCCGCCGCGGACGACGGTGGGGTGCCAGGGATCGAGCGTGCCGGTGGTGACGACGCCGGTCGCGCCGAAACCGGCGGCCAGCCGGATCACCGCGCCGGCGTTGCCGAGGTTGCGCGGGTTGTCCAGGACCACCACCGGGGCGGTGCGCGGGGCGTGCGCCAGCCTCGCCAGGTTTCCCGTGCGGGAGGGGCGTACGGCCAGGGCGGCCACGGCGGTGGGGTGCGGACGCGGCACCAGCGCGGCGTACGTCGCGTGGGGCACCTCGGTGAGCAGCGCCGCCAGCGTGTCCCGCACGTCCGCGGCCAGCTCGTCCGCGAGGGCGAGCGCGCCGGCCCGGTCCGCGGTGAGCGCCAGCCGTACCTCGGCCCCGAAGCGCAGGGCGTGCTTCAGGGCGTGGAAGCCGTCGAGGAGTACGGAGTCGCCGGCCAGGCGGTGCCAGGCGGCCACGGGGCCGGCCGGCGTCCCGGGGCCGGCCGGCGTCCCGGGGCCGGTGCTGCGGGCGGGGTCGGTCATGCCGTGCAGCCTACGTCCGCGGTTCTGGCGCCCCGCCGGCCGCCGGAGCCGCCTCCACCGGCCGCTCCCCGCCGGGACGTCCGGCCGGGGACCGCGGCTTCGGGACGGACGGCCCGCCGCCCGGGCGCAGACGCTCCCGCGCGCGCGGCGCCAGGTCTCCGACGCGGCGCAGGAAGGACGTCGGCAGGAACACGGTGTCGGCCGCGATCATCGCCAGGGAGAAGAAGGGCAGCCCGAGCACCACCGCGATCACCGCGTGTTCCATGATCATGAAGGCCAGCAGGACGTTCTTGACCCGCCGGTTGAACAGCGTGAACGGGAAGGCGACCTGCATGACGACCGTCGCGTAGGTCACCAGCATCACCATGGTGCCGCTGGCCGACAGCAGGTCCGCGAGGGCGGGCCAGGGGGAGAAGTACTCCAGGTGCAGCGGGTAGTAGACGGCGGTGCCGTCCTGCCAGCGGGAGCCCTGGACCTTGTACCAGCCCGCCGTGGCGTAGATCAGGCACGCCTCGGCCATGATCACGAGCAGCGCGCCGTTGTGCACGACGTTCGCGACGACGTCCAGCAGGATCCGCGGCTGCCCGGTCCTCGCGCGGCGGCCGACCAGCCACCACAGCGCCTGGGCGGCCCAGACCGTCCACAGCAGCACCGGGACGAACAGGTCGCCGCCGTCCATCCGGCCCGCCAGCGTCGCGAGCAACAGCAGGAAGCCGAGCACCCCCCACAGCAGCGGCCCGACCCGGTCGCGCGGCCGTTCGCCGCGGGCGCGTGCCGCGGCCACGCGCCGGGCGCGCCGGGCGTCGAGGGACCAGACCTGCCCGCAGCGCGTGAACACCAGGTAGACGGACATCAGGTGCAGGACGTTGTCGCCGCCGTCCCCCATGAAGACGCTGCGGTTCTGCAGCGCCAGCACGCCCACCATGAACAGCACCGACGTGGTGCGGGTGCGCCAGCCCAGCAGCAGCAGGAGGCTCCACAGCACGGCGAGCGCGTAGACGGCCTCGAACCAGACCTGGCCGTCCGACCACAGCAGCGGTGTGAAGGCGCCGTTCGTCGCGACCAGCTGGCCGGCGAGGTCCCAGCTCCAGGGGCCGTCGGGGCCGTACAGCTCCTGGCGGTGCGGGAACTCGCGCAGCAGGAACAGCAGCCAGGTCAGGCTGAAGCCGATGCGGATGACGGCGGTCTGGTAAGGGCCCAGCGCCGCGTCGGTGACGCGGGCGATCACCCGGGACAGCGCCAGCGTGAAGCGGTTCATCCGACGCCTCCCCGGCCCTCGTCCCCGGGCAGCGACCACCAGGGCAGCGTGCGGTACACGGGCGTGGTGGAGACCTCCTCCGTGCTCCACTCGGGCGGCGGCACGTTGGCGGTCCGCGAGCGGACCTGGACGCGCGCGACGGTGCCGTCCGGACCTGCCGCGTCCGCCCGGTCGAGGCGCAGCGCCGTGATCCGCCGCAGATACGTCTCGGACAGCGCCCCGCGCAGGCCCACCGGGCGGTTGTCGTTGTCGTGCGTGGCGACGAAGAAGTCCCAGGCGCGGCGCAGTTCGTTCTGCTGGGTGTGGCTGGGCAGCAGATTGCCGTCGATGGCCCGCCCGTCCTCCGCGGAGAGGTCGTACCAGCCGGTGGTCCGGGTCCTGCCGTCCGCCGTCAGTATCTCGGCGCGGACCTGGACGGCGATGTTCTGCTGCAGGGGGTTCGGCGCGAACAGCTTCCAGTTCTGCTCGAACTCCGGGTAGATCCAGTCCTCGATCCTCTCACTGTGCTTCTTGCTGACCGTGTTCGCGGGGGCGACGTGCAGGAACGTCATGCCGAGGTGCACACAGACCCCGGCCGCGACGACCGCGAGCGCCACCGCGGCGCCGATCTGGTAGCGCAGGGAGAGGGCCGCCACCCCGGTACGGGGCTCGGCGGGCGGGCCGGGGGCGGGGGGCCCGGTCACCGCGTCGGGGGCGGCAGGTGCGGCGGGGTCGGTCGGCGCGGGGCGCGGATCCGGACCGGCCTGCGGGGGTCCGGCCTGCGGTGATCCGGTCGGCTCGGGGCCGGTCGGCTCGGCGGGCGGGCGCGCGGGCCCCTGCCGGGGGTCCGAGCCCTCGTCGTACGCGTCCATTCCGCCCCGCTCCCCGATCCCGGTCCGTCGCCGCGTCCGCCTGGCCGCGGGAGACCGTGCCGCCCCGCGCGGACGCGCCGCCGCGTCGCACGGAACGGTACTCAGCGGCGGGCCCCCGGGCACAGTCCCGTCGGCGTCCCGTTCCGTGGCCGTGACCACACCACGACCCGGGCGCCGTCGTCCGCGGGCGGCAACGGCAGGTTATCCACAGCGGTTGACACCTCGCGGCGCCCGTCTCACCATGGAATCGCACGAACCGAACGATCGGTCGGGAGCGTGCTCCGGGAAGCATCCAGGTCGAGGGGGACCTCATGGCGACAGCAGCCGCCCGCGATACGGCCGGCAGCCAGGCGTACGACGTACCGGCGGGCGCCGGCGACACGGCGGGCCTCGAGCGCGCCTTCGACGCGGCCGTCGCCGCCGACGAGCGGATCGAGCCGCGCGACTGGATGCCGGACGCCTACCGGGCCACGCTCGTCCGGCAGATCGCCCAGCACGCGCACTCCGAGATCATCGGCATGCAGCCGGAGGCCAACTGGATCACCCGCGCGCCCTCGCTGCGCCGCAAGGCCATCCTGATGGCCAAGGTCCAGGACGAGGCGGGGCACGGGCTGTATCTGTACAGCGCCGCCGAGACGCTCGGCACCAGCCGCGAAGAGCTCCTCGACAAGCTGCACTCCGGCCGCCAGAAGTACTCCTCGATCTTCAACTACCCCACGCTGACCTGGGCCGACGTCGGCGCCATCGGCTGGCTGGTGGACGGCGCCGCGATCACCAACCAGGTGCCCCTGTGCCGCTGCTCCTACGGCCCGTACGCACGCGCCATGGTCCGCGTCTGCAAGGAGGAGTCCTTCCACCAGCGCCAGGGCTACGAGCTGCTGCTGGCCCTCAGCAAGGGCACACCGGAGCAGCACGCGATGGCGCAGGACGCGGTGGACCGCTGGTGGTGGCCCTCACTGATGATGTTCGGCCCGCCCGACGACGAGTCCCAGCACTCCGCGCAGTCGATGGCCTGGAAGATCAAGCGGCACTCCAACGACGAGCTGCGCCAGCGCTTCGTCGACATCTGCGTCCCGCAGGCCGAGTCCCTCGGCCTCACCCTCCCCGACCCCGACCTGAAGTGGAACGAGGAGCGCGGGCGCCACGACTTCGGGGCGATCGACTGGACCGAGTTCCGGGACGTCCTCAAGGGCAACGGCCCGTGCAACGAAGAGCGGCTGACCCGGCGCAGGCGGGCCCACGAGGAAGGCGCCTGGGTCCGCGAGGCCGCGGCGGCCCACGCGGCCAAGCACAGCAGCAGCGAGACAGGAGCGACCCGAGCATGACCCACACCGACTGGCCCCTGTGGGAGGTCTTCGTGCGCTCGCGCCGGGGCCTGTCCCACACCCACGCCGGCAGCCTGCACGCGCCGGACGCGGAGTTCGCCCTGCGCAACGCCCGCGATCTGTACACCCGGCGCGGCGAGGGCGTCTCCCTCTGGGTCGTGCCGTCGTCCGCGATCACCGCCTCCTCGCCCGACGAGAAGGACCCGTTCTTCGAACCGTCCGCCGACAAGCCCTACCGCCACCCGACGTTCTACGAGATCCCCGAGGGAGTGCCGCACCTGTGACGACGACCCCCGCCGAGGACACCGCCCGCACGGCTGCCGCGCTCGCCCTCGGTGACGACGCTCTGGTGCTCTCCCACCGTCTGGGCGAGTGGGCCGGGCACGCCCCCGTACTGGAGGAGGAGGTCGCCCTCGCCAACATCGCGCTGGACCTGCTGGGCCAGGCCCGCGTGCTGCTCTCGATGGCGGGCGACGAGGACGAGCTGGCGTTCCTCCGCGAGGAGCGCGCCTTCCGCAACCTCCAGCTGGTGGAACAGCCGAACGGCGACTTCGCCCACACCATCGCCCGCCAGCTGTACTTCTCCGCCCACCAGTACCTGCTGTACGACGCGCTGGCCTCCGGCGAAGGCCCCTTCGCGCCGCTGGCCGGCAAGGCCGTCAAGGAGACCGCCTACCACCTCGACCACGCCGAGCAGTGGACGCTCCGCCTCGGCGACGGCACGGACGAGAGCCACGCGCGGATGCAGCGGGCCGTGGACGCCCTGTGGCGCCACACCGGGGAGATGTTCCAGCCGGTCGAGGGCCTCGACGTCGACCCGGCCGCCCTGGAGGCGGCCTGGCTGGAGCGGGTGACGGAGGTGCTGCGCCGGGCCACGCTCACGGTGCCCGAGGGGCCGCGCACGGGAGCGTGGAAGGCCGGAGCCGGCCGTCAGGGCCTGCACACCGAACCCTTCGGCCGCATGCTCGCCGAGATGCAGCACCTGCACCGCAGCCACCCGGGGGCGACATGGTGACCACCACCCCGCTGGAGGCGGAACTCCTGGAGCTCGCGGGCTCGGTGCCCGACCCGGAACTGCCCGTGCTCACCCTGCGCGAGCTGGGCGTCGTGCGGGCGGTGCACGCGCGCGGGGCGGACGCCGTCGAGGTCGAGCTGACCCCGACGTACACCGGCTGCCCGGCCGTCGAGGCGATGAGCCACGACATAGAGCGCGTGCTGCGCGAGCACGGGGTGCGCGAGGTCACCGTGCGCAGGGTGCTCGCACCCGCCTGGTCGACCGACGACATCACGGACGAGGGGCGGCGAAAACTCCGGGAGTTCGGCATCGCGCCACCGCGTGTACGGGCGGACGCGGGACCGGTCGCGGTGTCGCTCGGCCCGACCCGCACCCGGCACAGCCCCGGGGAGGCGGACCTCGCCCCCGTGCGCTGCCCGCACTGCGGGTCCGCCGAGACCGAACTGCTCAGCCGTTTCTCCTCCACGGCGTGCAAGGCGCTGCGCCGCTGCCTGTCCTGCCGTGAACCGTTCGACCACTTCAAGGAGTTGTGATGGCCCGCTTCCACCGGCTCCGGGTGGCCGCGGTCGACCGGCTCACCGACGACTCCGTCGCCCTCACCCTGTCCGTCCCCCCGCCCCTGCGCGAGGAGTACCGGTACGCCCCCGGCCAGCACCTGGCCCTGCGGCGCGTCGCGGACGGCGAGGAGATACGCCGCACCTACTCCATCTGCTCCCCCGCACCCGAGGGCGGGGCGCCGAGCACCCTCCGGGTCGGCGTGCGCCTGGTCGACGGCGGCGCGTTCTCCACGTACGCGCTCAAGGAGATCGCCGCCGGCGACGAGCTGGAGGTGATGACCCCGGCCGGCCGCTTCACGCTGCCCCCCGCTCCGGGCCGGTACGCGGCGATCGTCGGCGGCAGCGGCATCACCCCGGTGCTGTCGATCGTCTCGACCCTCCTCGCCCGCGAGCCCGAGGCCCGGTTCTGCCTGGTCCGCAGCGACCGTACGGCCGCCTCGACGATGTTCCTGGAGGAGGTCGCCGACCTGAAGGACCGCTACCCCGAGCGGTTCCAGCTGGTGACGGTGCTCTCGCGTGAGGAGCAGCAGGCCGGGCTGCCGTCCGGGCGGCTGGACCAGGAGCGGCTGACCGGCCTGCTGCCGGTCCTGCTCCCCGTGGGCCAGGTGGACGGCTGGTTCCTGTGCGGGCCGTACGGCCTGGTCGGGGGAGCCGAGCGGGCGCTGCGCGGGCTGGGCGTCGCACGCTCCCGCATCCACCAGGAGATCTTCCATGTGGACGCCGGCACGGAGCCCGTGGCCGCGGCGGCCGCCCCCGCGCACAGCACGGTCACGGCACGGCTCGACGGACGCGGCGGGACCTGGCCCGTCCAGGACGGCGAGTCCCTGCTGGACACGGTGCTGCGCAACCGGCCCGACGCGCCCTACGCCTGCAAGGGCGGGGTGTGCGGGACCTGCCGGGCGTTCCTCGTCACGGGCGAGGTGCGGATGAACCGCAACTACGCGCTGGAGTCGGAGGAGACGGAGGCGGGCTATGTCCTGGCCTGCCAGTCGCATCCGGTGACGGAGCGGGTGGAGCTGGACTTCGACCGGTAGGACCGGCCCGGCCCGCGGGCGTCCGCGCGGGCGCGCTACAGCACGTGTCCGGGCGTTCCGTCGTCGGTGACGACGGGGCGCCCCGCGGCCTCCCACACCTGCATCCCGCCGTCCACGTTCACGGCGTCGACGCCCTGCTGGGCCAGATACATGGTGACCTGCGCCGACCGTCCGCCGGACCGGCAGATGACGTGCACCCGGCCGTCCTGCGGGGCGGCCTCGGTCAGCTCGCCGTAGCGGGCCACGAACTCGCTGATGGGGATGTGCAGCGCCCCCGCGGCATGACCTGCCTTCCACTCGTCGTCCTCGCGGACGTCCAGCAGGAAGTCGCCGTCCTTGAGGTCCGCGACCGGGACCGTGGGCACACCAGCTCCAAAACTCATGGCCCCGACGCTACCCGACCGGACGGCGTCCGGTTCAGGCCAGCAGCGCCGCCAGCTCCGCCTCACGTTCGGTGACCTGGGCGCTCAGCTGCCCGGCGATCTCCTCGAGCAGCTTGTCGGGGTCGTCCGGGGCGAGGCGGAGCATCGAGCCGATGGCGCCCTCCTCCAGCTGCCTGGCGACCAGCGTGAGCAGTTCCTTGCGCCGGGCGAGCCATTCGAGGCGGGCGTAGAGCTCCTCGCTCTCACTCGGGACGTGCCGCAGCTCGGGCCCCGCGGCCCACTCCGCGGCGAGCTCGCGCAGCTCGTCCGCGTTGCCGCGGGCGTAGGCGGCGTTGACGCGGGTGATGAACTCCTCGCGGCGCGCGCGTTCCTTGTCCTCCTGCGCCAGGTCCGGGTGGGCCTTGCGGGCGAGGTCGCGGTAGAGCTTGCGGGCCTCCTCGCTGGGCCGCACCCGCTGCGGGGGCCGGACGGGCTGGTCCGTGAGCATGGCCGTGGCCTCGGGGAACAGGCCGTCGCCGTCCATCCAGCCGTTCAGCAGCTCCTCGACGCCGGGGATCGGCGCCAGCCGGGCGCGCGCCTCGTCGGCCTTGCGCCGGTCCTCCGGGTCGTCGCTGCGCGCGGCCCTGGCCTCCAGGATCCGGGCGTCCAGCTCCTCCAGGCGGGCGTACATGGGGCCGAGCTTCTGTTCGTGCAGCCGGGAGAAGTTGTCGACCTCGACGCGGAAGGTCTCCACGGCGATCTCGAACTCGATCAGCGCCTGCTCGGCCGCTCGTACGGCGCGCTCCAGCCGCTCCTCGGGCCGCGCCGCACCACCGCCGGGCGTCCGCTCCGCGCCGACGCCGCCGCCACCCTGCTCACCTTCCGAGGTCGTCACCCGGACAGCGTAGGCCACGCGCCGGGGCGCCACCGATCGCGGCCGCGGCACGTCCGCCGCACGCCGCGTCCGCTCACACCCCCGTCTCGGCCGCCACGCGTCCCGAGCGCACCGCGGTCACCAGGTCCGTGTGGTCCGCCTCGGTGCGGTCGGCGTAGGCGACGGCGAAGGCGGCGATCGCCTCGTCCAGTTCGTCGTTCTTGCCGCAGTAGCCGGCGATCAGACGGGGGTCGGCGCTGTGGGAGTGGGCGCGGGCCAGCAGCGCGCCGGTCATCCGGGCGTAGTCGTCGACCTGGTCGGCGGCGAGCGCGGCCGGGTCGACGCTGCCCTTGCGGTTGCGGAACTGGCGCACCTGGTAGGGGCGGCCCTCGACCGTCGTCCAGCCGAGCAGGTTGTCGCTTATCACCTGCATGCGCTTCTGACCGTGGACCACGCGCCGGCCCTCGTGCTCCGCCGCGGGGGCGTCGAAGCCGGCCGTCACCAGATGCGGCACCAGCGCGGAGGCGCGGGCCTCCTTCACCTGGAGGATCAGGGGCTCGCCCCGGTGGTCGAGCAGCAGCACCACGTACGAGCGGGTGCCCACGCTGCCGGTGCCGACGACGCGGAACGCCACGTCGTGCACCGCGTGCCGGGCCAGCAGCGGGTGGCGGTCCGGCGGAAGCGTGCCGAGGTACTCCTCCAGCGAGGCGGCCACCGCGGCGGCCTCCCCGTCCGGGATCCGGCGCAGCACCGGCGGCGCGTCGACGAAGCGGCGCCCGCCGTCCCCGGTCGCCTCGGTCGACTTGGCCGCGAAGCGGCCGCTGGTGTTCGCGCGGGCCTTCTCGGAGACCCGCTCCAGCGTGCCCAGCAGGTCGTGGGCGTCGGTGTGGGAGACCAGTTCCTCGTCCGCGATGGCGTTCCAGGCGTCCAGCGCGGGCAGCTTGGACAGCAGCCGCATGGTGCGGCGGTAGGCGCCCGCGGTGTCGTGGGCCGCCGCCCGGCAGGTGTCCTCGTCGGCGCCGGCCTCACGCCCGGCGAGCACCAGGGAGGTGGCGAGCCGCTTGAGGTCCCATTCCCAGGGGCCGCGGACCGTCTCGTCGAAGTCGTTCAGGTCGATGACGAGTCCGCCGCGCGCGTCGCCGTAGAGGCCGAAGTTGGCGGCGTGGGCGTCCCCGCAGATCTGGGCGGCGATCCGGGTCATGGGGGTGCGGGCCAGGTCGTACGCCATGAGGCCGGCCGATCCGCGCAGGAACGCGAACGGCGTGGCCGCCATCCTGCCGACCCGGAGCGGGGCCAGCTCGGGCAGCCGGCCGCGGCTGGACTCCTCGACGGCGCTCACGGCGTCGGGGCGGGAGGCGTCCGGGTCGAGGGTGGCGTGCGCGCCGCGCGGGATCCGCTCGCGCAGGGCCTTGCCCTCCTGCTTGGGGCTGCCCCCGGCGGCCCGCTCGGCGAATCCGGGCACCCGCGGCAGCCGCCGCCCCGGGGCCGCGCCGCCGGTCCCGGTCCCGCCCGCGGACTCACGAGCCCCGGACGTCCCGGAGACTCCGGATGTCCCGGCAACAGCTTCGGCCACGGCGACCGCCTCCCCGTACACATACGTGCCGTACACACGTGTCGACATCGATCGTGCCGACCGTACAGCCGCCGGACGGAACGCGTCAGACCCTGTGGACAACTCCCGCGGTGTGGAAAGCCTCAGGTCGTCCCCGGCCCTCGCCGATCGTCCCCGGCCCTCGCCGATCGTCCCCGGCCCTCCCGGCTCTACCCGACTTCCGCGACGTCCCCCTCCACCGGCAGCAGCCGCCCCTCGGCGAGCAGTCGCCCGGCGCGGTCCGGGGTGATGTCCAGCCGGGCCAGCACGGCGGGAACGGCCACGCCCGGCAGCATGTGGTGGAAGAGCACGGTGACCCGGTGCTCCAGGTCCTGCCGCTGACAGCGCAGTTGCGACAGGAGCTGCGTCCCCGAGAAGCTCGCGACCAGCAGTTCCGCGGTCTCCGTCGGGTCGACGTGCGGCAGCAGTTCACCGCCCGCCTTCGCCTCGGTCAGGGTCCGGGTGGTCTGGTCGATCCACATGCCGAACGCCGGAGTGCGGTCGAGGCCCAGCGCCCCCTGGTCCAGGGCGAGTCCGACACTGGCCCGCACCAGCGGCTCGGTCCGCAGCCGCAGCGCCAGCACCAGGCCGGAGTCGACGAGTTCCTGCAGCTTGCTGGACTGCGGGGGCAGGGAGATGGCCAGCTGCTCCGCGAAGACGCCGAGGGCCAGCTCCTCCTTGGAGCCGAAGTGGAAGTACAGCGCGCCCTTGGTCACCCCGGCCCGCTCCAGGATCTCCCCGATGGTCGCCGAGGTGTAGCCGCGCTCGTCGAAGACGGCAGCCGCCGCCTCCAGGATGGTCCGCCGGGTGCGGACCGCGCGCTCCTGTCGCGCCATCGCATGCCTCCTGATCTGGGTGGATCTCATGGATCCGGTGGGTCGCGCCGTGCGGTCACCGCGCGGGCCGCCATGAAGCCGCCGTGAAGCCGTCCATGCCGGTCAGCCGTGTCGTGCGGGGCGCGTGGGCTCGTCTCCGGCGGTGTGGATCACCCTTGGAAAAAAACCAACTCGTCCGTATCTTAGGGCGGACCGACCGGAGTCCTGATCGTCGATCCCGGGGGGTTCCTCATGCCGCAGCCGCATTCCTGGAGCGCACCCATGGAGGATCAGACCGGCCGGCGGGGCTCGTCCGCAAACGCCGCCGGCGGCCCCGGCGCCCCGGTCCGGGTCACGACGCGGCTCGCCCACCGCCACCGCGCGGAGGACGTCTTCCCGGTCTCCTGGGTCCGGCAGTCGGACGTCCGATTCCGCGTCACCGCCCGATGGCCCGCCGTGCACAGTTTCTTCGGCCCGGTCGACGACCGCCACCAGGATCCGATGATCGTGGGCGAAACGTTGCGTCAGACCGCGATGGCCCTCGCGCACGCGGAGTTCGGCGCCCCCGCCGACACCCACTTCGTCATGCGGGACCTGGAGATCTCCACCGACCCGGACCGGCTGCTGCTCGCGGACGCGGACGAGCCGGTCACCGTCGACGTCGTCTGCTCCGAGGTCCGCCGCCGTGGCCGCGGTCTGAACGGCATGCGCACCACCATGGAGTTCCACCGCGCGGGACACCTCGTCGCCCGCGGCACCGGCAGCACCGGCTGCACCTCGCCGGCCGCCTACCGCCGACTGCGGGGACGGCACCTGGCCGCCCGGGACGCCCGAATACCGCTGCCGGAACCGGTGGCGCCCGAAACGGTCGGCCGGCACCGCGCGGAGGACGTCGTCCTGGCCCCCGCCGACCGGCCCGGCTCCTGGCTGCTGCGCGTGCACACCGGGCACGAGGTCCTCTTCGCGCGCCCCAACGACCACGTGCCCGGCATGGTCCTGTTCGAGGCGGCCCGCCAGGCCGCGACCGCGGCATCGGGCCGTCGTCCCTTCCTGCCGTCGGAACTGGCCGTCTCCTTCAGCCGCTACGCCGAACTGGACAGCCCCTGTCTGATCGACACCGAGGTGCTCGACAAGGGCGAGGACGGGGTGACGGTACGGGTGTCGGGCCGTCAGGAGGGCGAGCCCGTCTTCGCCGCCACCCTCACCTGCGCGCCCACCGCCCCGGCACGGTCACCGCGGTGACCGTCGAGCTGCTGGTCACCGGCGCGACGGGCTTCGTCGGCGGCCGGGTCGCGGCGGCGGCCCGGGCACGCCCCGGGGTCCGCGTCCGCACCCTGTCCCGCCGCACGGCGGACGGGCGGCCGACGGACGTGACACCGGCGGACGTCGGGCCGGACGCCGGGACGGTGCCCGGCGACCTCGCCGACCCCCGCACGCTGCACGGCAGTTGCGCCGGCGTCGACGTCCTCGTCCACTGCGCCTCCCGGGTGGGCGGCGACCCGGACTCCGTCGCGGCGGTCAACGACGCCGGCACGAAGGCCCTGGTGGAGGAGGCGGTACGGAGCGGGGTGCGCCGGATCGTGTACGTGAGCACCGCGGCGGTCCACGGCCGGGGGCCCTTCCGCGGGGTCCGCCCCGGCGAGGCCCCGGTCGCTCCCGTCTCCGCCACCAGCCGCAGCCGCGCGGCGGCCGAACGGCACGTCCTCGACGCGGGCGGCCTGGTGCTGCGCCCGCACCTGGTGCACGGCGAGGGCGACCGCTGGGTGGTCCCCGGGCTGGTGGGGCTGCTGCGCGAGCTGTCCGCCACGGTGTCCGGCTGCGAGGCGCTCCAGTCGATGATCGACGTCGGCACGCTGGGCCGGGCGGTCGTCGCCGCGGCCCTGTCCCCGCGCCACGGCCCCGGCGCCCATTACGTGGCCCACCCGGACCCCGTCCCCGCCTCGGAGCTGCTCGCGGCCGTGTGCGAGCGGGTGGAACGACCGGGCGCGGGCGCGGCGGTGGACGTCGCCACCGCCCACGCGCGTGCCGCCGGCTCCCCCCGCGCGCTGCACCACCTCGGCATGCTCACCGTCGACCACTGGTTCGCGGACGACGGCTTCTGGAAGGACCTGGACTGCTCACCGGGCGAGGGCTTCGCCGGCACGTTCGCACGGTCGGCGCCGTGGTACCGGTCGTACCTTGCGACCGGGGAGTGACCAGTGACCGCTGAATGACCGGCGACCGGTGACCGCTAGGCAGCCGGGCCGCGCGGACCGCTCAGCGGCACCCTCCGCCCGGTGCGCGCCTCAGGCCCGCAGGAACGCCAGCACAGCCAGCACCCGCCGGTGCGTCCCGTCCGCCGGCGGCAGGTCCAGCTTCGCGAGGATGCCGCCGACGTGCTTGCCGACGGCGGCCTCGGACACCACCAGCGCGCGGGCGATCGCGCCGTTGGACCTGCCCTCCGCCATCAGCGCCAGCACCTCCCGCTCGCGCGGTGACAGCCGCTCCAGCGGATCGCGGCGGCGCCGCAGCAACTGCCGTACGACCTCGGGGTCGACCACCGTGCCGCCGTCCGCGACCTCGCTCAGCGCGGTCACGAACTCCTCGATCCGGCCGACCCGGTCCTTCAGCAGATAGCCGATGCCGGTGCCGTCGCCGGAGTCCAGCAGGTCGGAGGCGTACCGGTGCTGCACGTACTGGCTGAGCACCAGCACGGGCAGCGCGGGCCGCTCGGCGCGCAGCCGCACGGCCGCGTGCAGGCCCTCGTCCTGGAAGCCCAGCGGCATCCGGACGTCCGTCACCACGATGTCCGGGTCCCGCTCGCGGACCTCGGCGACGAGCGCCTCGGCGTCGCCGACGGCCGCGACGACCTCGTGGCCGCACCGCTGGAGCAGGCCGGTCAGGCCCTCCCGCAGCAGCACGCTGTCCTCGGCCAGCGCTACGCGCAGTGCTCGGCCGTCTCGCAGGGGAGGCAGGGGGCGCAAGGAATCTCCACACGCAGCAGGGTCGGTCCGCCCACCGGACTGGACAGGGTGAGTCTGCCATCGAGGACCGACACCCGGTCGGCGAGTCCGGTCAACCCGCTGCCCGCCCCGGCCCGCGCGCCGCCCCGCCCGTCGTCACCGATCTCCAGCAGCAGCCGTCCGTCGCGGTGCCCGCCGCCCACCCGGGCGCGGCTCGCCCCGCTGTGCCGGGCGACGTTGGCCAGGGCCTCGCACACCACGAAGTAGGCGGCGGCCTCCACGGACCCGGGCAGCCGGCCGGTCAGGTCCAGGTCGACGTCGACGGGCACGGCGGACCGGTCGGCGGCGTCGGCGACCGCGGCCGCGAGGCCGTAGTCGGCGAGGACCTGGGGGTGGATGCCGTGGATGAGCTCGCGCAGCTCCTCCAGCGCCCGGCCCGCCTCGTCGTGTGCCCTGGCGAGCTGGTCGGCGAGCGGTCCGGGCGGCGCGTCCAGGCGGGCCAGGCCCAGCGTCATCGTCAGGGCGACCAGGCGCTGCTGGGCCCCGTCGTGCAGATCGCGCTCGATGCGCCGCCGTTCCGCCTCGAAGGCGTCCACCAGCCGTACGCGGGACCGGGTCAGCTCGGTCACCACGGCGTGCAGGCCGGCCTCGCGCGGCGCGATCAACAGCCGGGTGAGGCCCGCGCGGGCGCCGGCCGCGACGCCGAGCAGATAGGCGCCCACGGCGAGCAGGGCGACACCCAGCACGGCGGCGGCGGCCGCGGCCGGCCAGCTGGTGACCGTCCACAGCTTGAGCACCTTCGCCTCCCTGCCGTCCCCCACGGTGGCCATCAGCAGGGGGGTGGCGGTCACGGCGGCCGGGAGGAGCAGGCCGGCCGTGAGCGCGAGGGCGTCGACCGGCCAGAGCAGGGCCGCGAACAGCACGGCGTGCCCGAGCTCCCGCCAGGTGGCCCGCTCCCGCAGCCGGGTGATGAGCCAGGCGCGCAGGCCGGGGGCGGCGGGCGGAAGGTGGGGGTCGGGCGCCGGGTCGCCGTCGACCAGCCGCAGCCGTGCCCGCTCCAGCCGGGCCACCGGCAGGCCCGCCAGTGCGGTGCCGAGCAGCAGCGGCAGCCCGACCAGGGCGAGCGCGAGGACGCCGCCGGCCACCGCCGACACCACGAGGCCCACGAGGAGGACCGCGCCCGTCAGCGCGCCGGTGAGCAGGTACCCGGCCGAGCGCCAGGGCCACGGCGACAGCGCGTAGCCGGGGCGGGACATGGCCCGCCAGATGTTTCGGGGCTGCATGCGGATCACCGTAGAAGCCGTCGCCGGGCGGGGCCATGGGCCTGGACGGAGGCCTCGGGGTATGCCTGGCCCTACCCCTTTCCTCGCCCCTGCCGCAGTGTGCCGGCCGGCCCCCGGACGGTTTCGTTTCCCCTGGTCGAGCGGCCCGGAACGCCCGGGCCGGACAGGGGAGTGGGGCACATGAGCAAGCTGGACGGCGACGCGGTCGCCTTGCGCCGGGTGAGCAGGCGGTACGGGTCGGGCGGCAGCGCGGTGACCGCGCTGGACGACGTGTCCCTCGCCTTCCCGCACGGGAGTTTCACCGCGGTGATGGGCCCCTCGGGCTCCGGCAAGTCGACGCTGCTGCAGTGCGCCGCCGGTCTCGACCGGCCCACCTCGGGCTCGGTCACCGTGGACGGCACCGAGCTGACCGGGCTCGGCGAGCGACGGCTCACCCTGCTGCGCCGTGAGCGGATCGGGTTCGTGTTCCAGGCGTTCAACCTGCTGCCGGCGCTGACCGCCGAGCAGAACGTCGCCCTTCCGCTGCGGCTCGCCGGCCGGCGGGTGCCGCGGGCCCTGGTCCGTGAGGCGCTCCGGCGGGTGGGGCTCGGCGACCGGGCCCGGCACCGGCCCGCCGAACTCAGCGGCGGCCAGCAGCAGCGGGTCGCGCTGGCCCGTGCCCTGGTCACCCGTCCCGCCGTGCTGTTCGCCGACGAGCCGACCGGGGCGCTGGACTCCCGGACCGGCCACGAGGTGCTCGGCCTGCTGCGCGGCATGGCCGACCGGGAGGGACGGACGGTCGTCATGGTGACCCACGACCCGGTGGCCGCCGCCCGCGCCGACCGGGTGGTCTTCCTGGTGGACGGCCGCGTCCACGACGAGCTGACCGGGGCGGGCGCCGACGCCGTCGCCGCGCGGATGACCGGGCTGGAGGCCGTGCCGTGCTGAGCCTCGCCCTGCGCACCCTGCGCGCCCGCTGGACCGCCTTCGCCGGCGCCTTCACCGCCCTCGCGCTGGGCGTGGCGCTGCTCACCGTGATGGGGCTCGCCCTCGCCTCCTCCCTGGACGCCCCCGCCCGGGGACCGGAGCGGTTCGCCGCCGCCCCGGTGGTGGTCAGGGCCGGGGACACGCTGCGCGTGGAAACCCCGTACGGCGACCGGACCATGACGCCGGCGCATCCCCGCGCGCTGCCCGCGGCGACCGTGGCGAAGCTGCGCCGGCTCGGCGCCGTGGTCGTGGACCGCTCCTACCGCGTCCGCGCGGAGGGCGGCCCCGGCGAACTGACCGGCCATCCCTGGTCCACCGCCGCGTTCGCCCCGTACGAGCTGGCGGCGGGCCGCGCGCCACGCGCGGACGACGAGGTCGTCGTCAGCGGCGACTGGGCGCGGCCCGGCGAGCGGGTCCGCACGGACCGCGGCACCGTGCGGGTCGTGGGCGCCGTCGCCGGCCGGGGCTTCGAGCACGCCGTCTTCCACACCGACGCGCGCGCCGCCGCGCTGTCCCCGCCCGTCCTTCAGCTGGTCGTCGACGCCGACCCGGCGGCCGTCCGGGAAGCGGTGCGCGACGTCGCCGGGGTGCGGGTCCTCACGGGCGGCGACCGTCGGTACGCCGACGCCGGCCCGGAGCGCGACCGTGCGGCGCTGACCGCGGTGAACGCCCTGTTCGGCACGGCGGGCGGGGTCTCCGCCTTCGTCTCGGTGTTCGTGGTGGCGTCCACCTTCGCCCTCGCCGTCGACCGGCGGCGCCGGGAGTTCGGGCTGCTGCGCGCCGCGGGGGCCACCCCGGGCCAGGTGGGGCGCATGGTGTGCGGCGAGGCCCTGCTCGTCGGGGTGCTCGGCTCGGCCGCCGGCTGCGCGCTCGGCGGGTACGCGGCCCCCCGGCTGACGGCGTGGGTGGTCGACGTGGAGCTGGCGCCCGGCTGGTTCACGGTCGGCGACGCGGCCTGGCCGTACCACGCGGCGTTCTGGACGGGGCTCCTCGTCGCCCTGTGCGGGGCCGTCGCGGCCTCCTGGCGGGCGGGACGCACGAGCCCCCTGCGGGCGCTGCGCGAGGCGTCCGCCGATGGCCGGGCCATGACTCCGGGGCGGTGGCTGTGGGGCGGGTGTCTGCTGCTGACCGCCGTGGTGACGCTCGCCGCCGCGCTCCTCGGCGATCCCGGCGACCTGCTGCACCGCAAGACGTACGTCAGCCGGCCCATGCTGCTGATCGGCGCCGCCGCGCTGCTCGCACCGCTGGTGGTGCGCCCCCTCACCCGCCTGCTGACCTGGCTGCCCGCCCGGCTCCCGGGCGCGGTCGGCACGCTGACGCGCGAGAACGCGGCGGCCCGGGTGCGCCGTACGGCCGCCGTCGCGGCGCCCGTGCTGGTCACCGTCGCCCTCACGGGGTCGCTGCTCGGCGCCACGGCCACGCTGGGCCGGGCCGGGGCCGCCGAGAGGCGGGAGCTGACCACCGCCGCGTTCGTCGTCACGGCCGGCGGCGACGGCGCCTTCGGACCGCGGACGCTGGAGCGGCTGCGCGCGGTGCCCAGCGCCCGGGTGTCGGCGAGCGCGCCGAGCGCGGTGTACGTCCTGGAGGAGGGCGGGGCCCTGGTCAGGTCCGAGGCGCGGGCGGCCGAACCCGGGGCGCTCGCGGCCACCGCGCGGCTGCCGCTGGCCGCGGGCGGGCTCGGCGGCCTCGACGACGACTCGATCGTCGTCAACGAGGAGTGGGAGCGGCACACGGTCGGGCAGCGGGTGCGGGTGTGGCTCGGGGACGGCACCGGGCGGACGCTGCGGATCGCCGCCGTGATGACCACCGGCACCGGGAACAACGGCGTCTACGTCACCCCGGCCAACGCGCCCGGCGCCCGCGTGGACCGGGTCGACATCGCCCTCGCCGGGGGCGCGGACCCGCGCGCGGTCGCCGCCGGCCTGGAACGGGCGGTGCGGCCCGTCGGCGGCCGGGTCCTCACCGGGGACCGGTGGCGGGCCGCCACCGCGCCCGGCAGCGGGCGCACCACCCGTTACGGGTTCCTGCTCGTCCTCGGCATCGCCCTGCTCTACGCGGCCATCGCCCTGGTCAACACCGTGGTCATGGCCACCGCCGACCGGGTGGGCGAATTCGCGGCGCTGCGGCTGGCCGGGGCCACGCGGTGGCAGGTGCTGCGGCTGGTGGGCGCGGAGGCGCTGGCGGTGGCCGCGGGCGGCGCCGTCCTGGGGGTTGCCGTGGCCGCGCTCGAACTCGCCGGGATGTGGGCGGCGCTGACCCTGCAGTCGGCCCCCGCGCCGCTCGTCCTGCCCTGGCGGGCCCTCGCCGCGGTCACGGCCGTCTGCGCCGTCCTCGCCACGGCGTCCGCCGTGGCGTCCGCGGCCGTCGTGCTGCACCGGCCCGTCCCGGGACCGGCGGCCGCCCGCGAGTGATCAGCACGGCCCCGCGCACCCGGTGGCCGCGGTCACCGGGAGAGGGCTCGCAGGGTGGCGTCCAGGTCGGTGGTGCGGGGCTGGTTGTGCGGGAGCCTGGCCAGGGCGGCGGCCATGCCGCAGGTGTCGGTGACGGCGGAGAAGACCAGGCCGCCCCCGATGGCGGCGGACAGCCAGCGCGCGGACCGGTAGCGGGTGCCTAGTGCGAGACCGGCCACGACGAGGGAGCCGGCGGCGAGCCGGACCTGGCGTTCCATGGGCCAGGCGGTCCTGGCGTTCTCGTCACGGTCGACGCGGTGGCCGTCGGCGGACCAGGCGGTGGTGCCGCCGGTGAGGGTGGTGGCGGCGATGTCGGCGTCGGCGAGCTGCGCGCAGGCGGTGGCGGAGCGGTTGCCGGAGGCGCACACCACCAGCAGTTCGCCGCGGGCGGCCGCCGTCTTGAGGGCGGGCAGCGCGGTGTGCAGGTGGTCCAGCGGGATGTTGTGGGCGCCGGGCAGGTGGCCGGCGGCGTACTCGCCGGGGGTGCGCACGTCTATGACGGTGTAGTCGCCCAGACGCTCGGCGGCCTGGGCGGGGGCGATGGTGGCGGGGGTGCTCATGGGGCGGGGTGTCGCCTTTCGTCTCTCGGTCTTGTCGTCTCGTCGTCCGGGGGAGGGAACGAAACGGAACGGATTAGAATACCCTAAGGGGTATCTATGGAGGAGGATGCGTGGAGCTGGACATGGCGGCCGAGGAGCTGAAGAGCGTGCTCAACCGGCTGCGCCGGGCGCAGGGCCAGATCGCGGGGATCATCAGGATGATCGAGGAGGGGCGCGACTGCGAGGACGTGATCACGCAGCTCGCCGCGGTCTCCCGGGCCCTGGACCGGGCCGGTTTCGCGATCATCGCCACGGGGCTGCAGCACTGCATGGCCGAGGGCGGACAGGTGGACGGCGACCGGGACCGGATGCGCGCCCGCCTGGAGAAGCTGTTCCTGTCGCTGGCCTGAGCACCGTCCCACCCCGTCACCGCGTCCGGGGCTCCGACGAATGGCGAGGCCGCGGCGGGGCCCCGGCCCGGCATCGCGTCCGGCGCGGCGGGTACCCGGCCGGACGCCGGGAAACCGGGCTCTCCGCACGGAAGGAGCCGCGCACCGTGTCCTACGACCGCACCGTCCGTCTGGCCACCGCCGACTTCGCAGCCGCCGTCACCGCCGTCCGGCAGGCCCTGGCGGACCAGGGCTTCGGCGTCCTCACGGAGATCGACGTGACGGCCACCCTGAAGACCAAGCTCGGCCATGACATGGAGGACTACCTGATCCTGGGCGCCTGCAACCCGCCGCTGGCCCACCGCGCCCTGGAGGCCGACCGCTCCATCGGGCTGCTGCTGCCGTGCAACGTCGTCGTCCGCCGCGAGGGCGGCCACACGGTCGTCCAGGCCCTCGACCCGGGCACCATGGTGACCCTCACCGGTCTCGACGCCCTGCAGCCCGTGGCCGAGGAGGCCACCGCCCGCCTGGACGCCGCCCTGAACGCCCTGTCCCCCTCCTGACGGCCCGGGGCGGGGCGCCTCAGGAGAGGGAGAGGAAGAGCCGCTCCATCTTCTTGGTGTCGAGGCTGTCGGCGCCGCCCTCCCCGGTCAGGCACTGTTCGAGGCCGCTGGCGACGATGGCGAAGCCGGCCCGGTCCAGCGCGCGGTTGACCGCGGCGAGCTGGGTGACGACGTCCTCGCAGTCGCGCCCCTCCTCCAGCATGCGCACGACGCCGGCGAGCTGGCCCTGGGCACGCTTGAGCCTGTTGGCGGCCGACCGCACCCGGTCGGCGGGGAGCTGGACCATGGGGTGTTCCTCTCGAAGGACCGGCCGGGGGCCGGCCGTGGTCACTGGGCGGCGAGGGAGGCGCGGACCTCGTCCATGTCGAGCCCGCGGACGGCGGTGATCAGCTGGTCCAGGGCCTGGGGCGGCAGGGCTCCGGGCTGGGAGAAGACCAGGACGCCCTCACGGAAGGCCATCAGGGTGGGGATCGAGGTGATGTCCGCCGCGGCGGCCAGGCTCTGCTCGGCCTCGGTGTCGACCTTGCCGAAGACGATGTCGGAGTGGGTCCGGGAGGCCTTCTCGTAGACGGGGGCGAACGTCCGGCACGGTCCGCACCAGGAGGCCCAGAAGTCGACGAGGACGATGTCGTTGCCGGTGACGGTGTTCTCGAAGTCGGCGGCGGTGAGATCCACGGTGCTCATGGGAGGGTTCCTTCCGGTTGGCCGGGGCGAGGGGTTGTTGATACCCCCTGGGGTACATAACACCAGGACCCAGCGGGACATTCCGCCCAGCACGCCGCCGCCCCGGTGGGCCGGGGGACGGCGCACCGGGGCGGCGGCGAGGGCGGGGGACGCTAGGTCCTGTGGACGGCGCGTCGCAGCGGGCAGCGGGCGACGAGGCCGTAGCAGACGCCCGCTCCGGCGCCCAGCGCCGCGAGGGCGGCGAGGACCGGGACGGCGATGTGGGCGGGTGTCTGCTGGACCAGGACGAAGGTGCCCATGGCCAGGACGAACCAGGCGAACAGCCGGGAGAGGACGTCCGCGGGGACGCGCCCGGCCAGCCGCGCGCCGGCGAGGCTGCCGACGACCGCGAACGCGGTGACGGCCAGGGTCAGGCCCCAGTCGATCTGGACGCTGGAGAGGTAGCCGGCGAAGCCGGCCGCCGACTTCATCGCGATGACCAGCAGCGAGGTGCCGATGGCCACCGGCATGGACAGTCCGCCCAGCAGCGCCAGCGCGGGGACCACGAGGAAGCCGCCGCCCGCGCCGACCAGGCCGGTGGCCAGGCCGACGGCCGCGCCGTCCAGCAGCACCCGTCCCACCGGAAGCTGCCGGTGGGCCCGGTCGGGGTCGGGGTTACGGCGGCCCCGGAGCATCGCGGCGGCGGTGACGATCATCATGACCGCGAAGGCGACCAGCAGCACGGCGTCGGGGATGTGGCCGCCGACGAGCCCGCCGGTGTAGGCGCCCGCCATGCCGGCGGCGCCGAACAGGACGCCGGTGCGCCAGCGGACCCGCCCGCCGCGGGCATGGTTGATCATGCCCACGGCGGAGGTGACGCCGACGACGAACAGGGAGGTGGCGATGGCCTCCTTGGCGTCCATGCCCGCGACGTAGACCAGCAGCGGCACGGTCAGGATCGACCCGCCTCCCCCGAGCAGACCGAGGGAGAGGCCCACCAGCAGCGCGAGGACCAGGACGAGCGTCAGCGTCATGGTGCTCACCTGCCGTCGGCGAGTTGGGCGACGGCCTTGCGCGGGTCGAAGGACGGGGTGCGGTTCCACGGCATCTTCGAGAGCATCACGCCCATGGCGCAGGTGTTGCTGATCGCGGCGAAGGCCAGTCCGCCGCCGACGAACGCGGACAGCGCCTGAAGGCCGGGGACGAAGAAGCTGCCGACGGCGCCGACCAGCACCAGGGAGCCGGCGACCAGGCGGACCTGGCGTTCCATGTCCCAGCGCTCCTGGCCGTAGTTCGTCGGGGCACCGGACTTCTCCCAGGCGGTCATGCCGCCCGACAGGACCGCCAGACCGGGCAGTCCGGCCTCGGCGAGCGCGCGTTCGGCCTGGCCCGCGCGCTGGCCGGAGCGGCACACCAGCACCACGTCGGTGTCCAGGTGCTTCGTCAGCTCCGCGCGGTGCTCGCGCAGGGTGTTCAGGGGGACGTTGTAGGAGCCGGGGATGTGCGCTCCCTCGAACTCGGCGGGGGACCGGACGTCGAGCAGCCGGGGCGGGCTCGCGGAGTCGAGCCGGGCGCGCAGTTCGTCGATGGTCAGGCCCCGGGGGGTGGTGGGGGTGGTCACGCGTTGATCTCCTGTCGGTTGTCGGGGTTCAGGAACGGGCGGCGGGGGCGGCGGGGCACAGCCCCAGGCCGAGGGCGTTGTCGAAGCTGTCGTCGACGGCGACGACGTCACGGCCGCGGGCGTGGAGCAGCGCGGCGACGATCCCGGCGCGGTAGCCGCCGGCGCAGTGCACCCAGACCCGGCCCGCGGGGATCTCGTCGAGGCGGCCCGGCACCTCGTGAATGGGGATGTGCGCCGAGCCCGGGATGTGCGCCTCGGCGCGCTCCTGGTCGCGGCGTACGTCGAGGACGACGAGGTCGTCGTCGCCGAGGGCGGCCTTCAGGTCGCCGAAGGTGGCGCGCTCGTAGGAGGCCAGGGGCTCGCCGCCGGCCCAGTCGCCGGGGCCGCCGGTGGCCATGGCGGCCGGGCGGTCGATGCCGATGCGGACCAGCTCGCGCTGGGCCTCGGCCACGTCCTCGGCACTCTCGCCGAGCAGCGTCACCGGGGTGCCCCACGGGATCAGCCAGCCGAGGTAGGTGACGAACTGGCCGTCCAGGCCGAAGTTGAGGCTGCCCGCCAGGTGCCCGGCCGCGAAGGCGGTGCGGTCGCGCAGGTCGACCACCCACTCACCGGCCTCGATCCGGCGCCGCAGCTCCGCGGGGTCCGCCACGGACGGCGCCGACAGGTCCGGCGCGCCGGGCCCGCCGGCGTTGGCCGGGCCCATGTGGGCGTAGTAGGCCGGGAAGGCGTCCAGGCCCGCCAGCAGCTGCTCGACGTAGGCCTCCTCGCCGGCGGTCAGCGCGGTGTTGGTCCGCTTCTCCTCGCCGATGGTGCTGGACAGGCCGGTGGCCTGGGTCGCGGAGCAGAAGGAGCCGAACCCGTGGGTGGGGTAGACGGCCGTTTCGTCCGGCAGTTCCTCGGCCAGCCGTCGCGCGGAGCGCCACTGGGCCCGCACCAGCGTGTCGGTGTGGTCCGGCCCCAGCAGGTCCGGCCGTCCGGTGGTGCCGTACAGCAGGGAGCCCCCGGTGAACACCGCGACCTGCTCCCCGTCGGCCTCCAGGGCGTAGGACAGGTGGGTGTGGGTGTGGCCCGGGGTGTGGATCACCCGTACCCGCATGGTGTCGCCGACCTCGATCACCTGGCCGTCGCGGACCGGGACCCGCTCGTACGCGACCTCGTCGTCGGCGTTCACCAGGTACCGCGCGCCCGCCTCACGGGCCAGGGCCAGGCCGCCGGTGACGTAGTCGTTGTGGATGTGGGTCTCGAAGACGTGGGTGATCCGCACCCCGGCGGCGTCGGCGAGCGCGGTGACGCGGTCGTGGTCGCGCTGGGGGTCGACCACCAGGGCCACGGAACCGTCGTGGGCGAGATAGGTGCGGTCACCGAGGCCGGGGGTCTCGACGGGCAGGACGGTGATCATCGCTTCTCCTCGGGGATGGAGGCTGTTCGGAAATACCCTGGGGGGTATGCCTGAGCCCAACCGTAACAAGATCGGGTTTATGCCCCCGGGGGTATCCAGGAGTGACGCGCCTCACACGCGCCAAGGGCCGCCGCGACCGCGGGACGGAGGGAGTGACGGGCCGGCCCGACACAGCCGGCGATGCTCACGTCACGAAGAAGGCCCCGCCGTGAAATAGATCACTGCGGGGCCCTGGGCGACGCCCGACCGGGAGCTGTGTGATGGCTCACAACCGGCCGTACGACGAGAAACGGGCCCCGGTCGAGACTTTCGTCTGACCGAGACCCGTTTCGTCGGTTTCTCGATGTGCGCGAGGGGGGAGTTGAACCCCCACGCCCTTGCGGGCACTGGAACCTGAATCCAGCGCGTCTGCCTATTCCGCCACCCGCGCATTGGGTGTGTCTTCCGGCCCTGCCCCTGGGGGCCCTGCGCCTTCCGACACCCAGAACATTAGCACGCTGGCCGGGGTGGATTCACATCCCTTTCCCCGCGGCCGGCCCGGCCAACCCCGGCCGTCCGCGGGGCCCCGCACCGCCTCCCGGCCCGGCCGCTCATGTCGCGGCCATGACCGCCTCACGTATCAACCTCGTACCGGTAGTCCCCGTCTCCCCAGGAGCAGGACGGAGTCCACAGCCGGGTGCGGGACACTGGTCTTCGGCCCCCTCTACGATCCATGGCAGAACGACGCGCACCAGCACGGCCGAAGGAGTTCGCCGAAGGAGTTCGAAGAGGGCCCCCGGAGGGAACTTCGTCAGGCGTCGACACCCGTCGACCGGGCGGACAGGGGGAACCAGCCGATCGACCGACGCGTGGATACGATCAGTAAGCAGTACCAGGTAGGCGGTGCACGAAACCGTGCACCGGGCAGAACACAGGACAGTGGCGACGGAGGAGGTGCCCCATGGGAGTCCTGAAGAAGTTCGAGCAGCGTCTCGAAGGTCTGGTCAACGGCACCTTCGCCAAGGTGTTCAAGTCCGAGGTGCAGCCCGTGGAGATCGCGGGAGCGCTCCAGCGTGAGTGCGACAACAACGCCACCATCTGGAACCGCGACCGCACCGTCGTGCCCAACGACTTCATCGTCGAACTGAGCACCCCCGACTTCGAGCGGCTCAGCCCGTACTCCGGCCAGCTCGGCGACGAGCTCGCCGGCATGGTGCGCGACTACGCCAAGCAGCAGCGCTACACCTTCATGGGCCCGATCAAGGTGCACCTGGAGAAGGCCGAGGACCTCGACACCGGGCTGTACCGGGTGCGCAGCCGCACGCTCGCGTCCTCCGCCAGCCAGTCCCCCGGCGCCCCGGGCGCTCCCGGCGGAGCGGCCGCCCCGCCGGCCGGCCGCCCCGGCGGCTACGGCTACCCGCAGGCCGGCCCCGCGGCCGCGCCGCCGATGCCGTCCGCGCCGCCCCCCGGCGGCAGGCCCGGCGGCGGTTACGGCTACCCGGGGCCCGCCGGCGGCCAGCAGCCCCCGGCCGCCGCGCCCGGTGGACGCACCCGCTACTGGGTCGAGATCAACGGCGCCCGCCACCAGATCTCCCGCGCCACCCTCGTGATGGGCCGCAGCACCGAAGCCGACGTGCGGATCGACGACCCCGGCGTGTCCCGCCGGCACTGCGAGATCCGGACCGGAACGCCCTCGACGATCCAGGATCTCGGGTCCACCAACGGCATCGTGGTGGACGGGCAGCACACCACCCGCGCTACGCTCCGCGACGGCTCGCGGATCGTCGTGGGCAGCACCACCGTTATCTATAGGCAAGCCGAAGGGTGAAGCGGGGGCAATGTCAGAGCTGACCCTCACGGTCATGCGGCTGGGGTTCCTGGCCGTACTGTGGCTGTTCGTGATCGTGGCCGTGCAGGTCATCCGGAGTGACCTTTTCGGCACTCGTGTCACCCAGCGCGGATCCCGGCGGGAGGCAGGCCGCCAGCAGCAGGCCGCCGCCCGGCAGGCGCCTCCGCAGCAGCGCCAGCAGTCCGGCGGCGGACGCCGCGGCCGCAACACCCCCACCAAGCTGGTCGTGTCCGAGGGCACCCTCACCGGCACCACCGTCGCCCTCCAGGGCCAGACCATCACCCTGGGCCGGGCGCACGACAGCACGATCGTGCTGGACGACGACTACGCCTCCAGCCGCCATGCCAGGATCTACCCGGACCGCGACGGCCAGTGGATCGTCGAGGACCTGGGCTCCACCAACGGCACCTACCTGGACCGGACCCGGCTGACGACCCCCACGCCGATCTCGCTGGGCGCGCCGATCCGCATCGGCAAGACCGTCATCGAGCTGCGGAAGTAGTGCCACGTCATGAATGAGCGCGAGCGGAGCGAGCACGCAGTGGGGGTCCCCGTCCAGGGGCCCGGCGCGCTCCCGACCGGAGGGTGGGCAGTGTGGCTCGACACGACCGGGCGTACCCGGAGCCGACGGGCGAGGTGCGCATGAGTCTGTCCCTGCGCTTCGCCGCCGGATCGCACAAGGGCATGATCCGGGAGGGCAACGAGGACTCCGGTTACGCCGGTCCCCGCCTGCTCGCCATCGCCGACGGCATGGGCGGCGCCGCCGCCGGTGAGGTCGCCTCCTCCGAGGCGATCTCCACCATCGTCGCGCTCGACGACGACGTCCCCGGCTCCGACCTGCTGACCTCGCTCGGCCAGGCCGTCCAGCGGGCCAACGACCAGCTGCGCATGATGGTCGAGGAGGACCCCCAGCTCGAGGGCATGGGCACCACCCTGACCGCCCTGCTGTGGACCGGTCAGCGCCTCGGCATGGTGCACGTCGGCGACTCCCGCGCCTACCTCCTGCGGGACGGCGTCCTCACCCAGATCACCCAGGACCACACCTGGGTGCAGCGTCTGGTCGACGAGGGCCGGATCACCGAGGAGGAGGCCACCACCCACCCGCAGCGGTCCCTGCTGATGCGGGCCCTCGGCAGCGGCGAACACGTCGAACCCGACCTGTCCATCCGCGAGGTCCGGGCCGGCGACCGCTACCTGATCTGCTCCGACGGCCTGTCCGGCGTGGTCTCCCACCAGACCCTCGAAGAGGCCCTGGCCAGCTACCAGGGCCCCGAGGAGACCGTCCAGAACCTGATCGAGCTGGCGCTGCGCGGCGGCGGGCCCGACAACATCACCGTGATCGTCGCCGACGTCCTGGACCTCGACACCGGTGACACCCTCGCCGGGCAGCTGTCCGACACCCCCGTGGTGGTCGGCGCCGTCGCCGAGAACCAGAACCAGCTCCACGACAACGGCATCATGCAGACCCCGGCGGGCCGCGCCTCCGGGCTCGGCCGCAGGCGCGGCGAGGGCGGCGGCGAGTTCGGCCCGCCCGGCAGCGGCGACGTCACCGGCTTCATCCCCACCGACGGCTTCGGCTACGGCGACGACGACTTCGTCAAGCCCGGCAAGAACCGCAGGTGGCTCAAGAGGTCCGTGTACGGCCTGCTCGCGCTCGCCGTCATCGGCGGCGGCCTGTACGGCGGCTGGCGCTGGACCCAGAACCAGTACTACGTCGGCATCAACGACGAGCACGTCGCGCTGTACCGGGGCATCAACCAGGACCTGGCCTGGGTCTCGCTCTCGGAGGTCGAGAAGGACCACCCCGAGATCGAACTCAAGTACCTGCCGCCCTACCAGCAGAAGCTGGTCGAGGCGACCATCGTCGAGGGCGACCTCTACGGCGCGCGCGAGAAGATCGAGGAACTGTCGGTCCAGGCCTCCGCGTGCAAGAAGCAGGCCGAGCGGCGCGCCGCCCAGAGCGAGAAGAACGCGAAGACCGGCGAGGGCGAGGCCGGAGGCACCACGGGAACCACCCCCGCCTCCTTCACGTCCAAGGCCTCGCCGACGCCGAACCCCTCGGGCTCGCCGAAGGCCCCGGAGGAGTCCACGTCCCCGTCCACGACCGCACCTACTCCCAGCCCCGGCCCCAGCCTCTCGGAGGAAGAGCAGAAGGTCGTCTCGCTGTGCGGTAAGCAGTAGGCAAGCCGTGAGAGGCCCTGTCACACGATGAGCAGTACTCAGAACCCGTCGACGCAGCACACGTCCACGATCGGCGCGATCGGCGCGCCCAGCCGCCGCAACACCGAGCTCGCGCTCCTGGTGTTCGCCGTCGTCATCCCGGTCTTCGCCTACGCCAACGTGGGGCTCGCCCTCGACGACGAGGTGCCCGCCGGACTGCTGAGCTACGGCCTCGGCCTCGGCCTGATGGCCGGCGTCGGCCATCTCGCCGTACGGAAGTTCGCCCCGTACGCGGACCCGCTGCTGCTGCCCCTGGCCACGCTGCTGAACGGCATCGGTCTGGTCGCCATCTGGCGCCTCGACCAGTCGGAGCGGCTCCAGGCGAGCAGGACGTTCGTCGAGGCGGCACCGCGCCAGCTGATGTACTCCGCGCTCGGCGTCGCCCTGTTCGTGGCCGTGCTGTTCTTCCTCAAGGACCACCGCGCCCTGCAGCGCTACACCTACATCTCCATGGCCGGCGCGCTGGTCCTGCTGCTCCTGCCGCTGGTCCCGGGCCTCGGCCACAACGTCTTCGGCGCCAAGATCTGGATCAAGATCCCCGGTCTCGGCACCCTCCAGCCCGGCGAGTTCGCCAAGATCGTCCTCGCGGTCTTCTTCGCCGGCTACCTCATGGTCAAGCGGGACGCCCTGGCCCTAGCCAGCCGCCGCTTCATGGGGCTCTACCTGCCCCGCGGCCGCGACCTGGGCCCGATCATCGTCGTCTGGATCATCTCCATCCTGATCCTGGTCTTCGAGACCGACCTCGGAACCTCGCTGCTGTTCTTCGGCATGTTCGTGATCATGCTGTACGTCGCCACCGAGCGGACCAGCTGGATCGTGTTCGGTCTGCTGATGTCCGCGGTCGGCGCGGTCGGCGTGGCCAGCTTCGAGCCGCACATCCAGACGCGTGTGCAGGCCTGGCTCGACCCGATGCACGAGTTCGAACTCAGCCGCGCCGGGGTCCAGGACGGCATCGTCCACTCCGAGCAGGCCATGCAGGCGCTGTGGGCCTTCGGATCCGGCGGCACCCTCGGCACCGGCTGGGGCCAGGGCAACTCCGACCTCATCGGCTTCGCCGCCAACTCCGACTTCATCCTCGCCACCTTCGGCGAGGAGATCGGCCTGGCCGGCGTCATGGCGCTGATCCTGCTCTACGCCCTGATCGTAGAACGCGGCGTGCGCACCTCCCTCGCCGCCCGCGACCCGTTCGGCAAGCTGCTCGCCATCGGCCTGTCCGGCGCCTTCGCGCTCCAGGTGTTCGTCGTGGCCGGCGGCGTCATGGGCCTGATCCCGCTGACCGGTATGACGATGCCCTTCCTGGCGTACGGCGGTTCCTCCGTCATCGCCAACTGGGCGCTGATCGGCATCCTGCTGAGAATCAGCGACACCGCCCGCCGCCCGGCGCCCGCGCCCGCCGCCAACCCCGACGCCGAGATGACCCAGGTGGTCCGCCCGTGAACAAGCCCCTGCGCCGGGTCGCGATCTTCTGCGGCCTGCTGATGCTCGCCCTGCTCGTCCGCAACAACTGGATCCAGTACGCCCAGGCGGACAAGCTGAGGACCGACGAGGAGAACCGCCGCGTCGCCATCGAGCGGTACGCCTCGCCGCGCGGTGACATCATCGTCGACGGCGAGCCCATCACCGGGCACACCGCCACCAAGGGCGACTTCAAGTACAAGCGCACCTACAAGGACGGCGCCATGTGGGCGCCCGTCACCGGCTTCGTCTCCCAGGCCTTCGGCGCCAACCAGCTGGAGTCCATCGAGGACGGCATCCTCACCGGCAACGACGACCGCCTCTTCTTCCGCAACACGCTCGACATGCTCACGGGCAAGAACAAGGAAGGCGGCAACGTCGTCACGACGCTGAGCACCGCCGCCCAGAAGGCCGCCTACGAGGGCCTGAAGAAGCAGGGCGCCAAGGGCTCCGTGGTCGCGCTCGAGCCCTCCACCGGCAAGATCCTCGCGCTGGCCTCCTACCCCTCCTACGACCCGTCCACGATCGCCGGCAACAGCCTCGACTCGGACAGCAAGGCGTGGGAGAAGCTGCAGAAGAAGAACAACCCGGACGACCCGATGCTCAACCGGGCGCTGCGCGAGGTCTACCCGCCCGGATCCACCTTCAAGGTGGTCACCGCGGCCGCCGCCCTGGAGAACGGGCTGTACGACGACGCGGAGCAGAAGACCGACACCCCGCTGCCGTGGACCATGCCCGGCACCACGACCGAGCTGAAGAACGAGGGCAACATCCCCTGCGAGGACGCCACGCTGCGCGAGGCGCTGCGGGTGTCCTGCAACACCGTCTTCGGCAAGGTCGGCTCCGACCTCGGCAACGACAAGATGCTCGAGACGGCCAAGAAGTTCGGCTTCACCGAGGAGCAGTTCACCCCGATCCGCTCCAGCGCCTCGGTGTTCTCCGAGGACATGGCCCCCTCCGAGGTCGCCCTGTCCTCCATCGGCCAGTTCAACACCGCCGCCACCCCGCTGCAGATGGCGATGGTCTCCGCGGCCGTCGCCAACAACGGCACGCTGATGAAGCCGTACATGGTCGACGAGCTCCAGTCCCCCGGCCTCGACACCATCGAGAAGACGGACCCGGAGGAGATGAGCAAGCCGCTGTCGGCGAAGAACGCGCAGATCCTCCAGTCGATGATGGAGACGGTCGTCAACGAGGGCACGGGAACCAACGCCCGGATCCCCGGCGTCACCGTCGGTGGCAAGACCGGTACCGCCCAGCACGGTGAGAACAACAGCGAGAACCCCTACGCATGGTTCATCTCCTACGCCAAGAGCGGCGACGGCGGTTCGCCGGTAGCCGTGGCCGTGGTGATCGAGGACGAGAACGCCGTGCGCGACGACATCTCCGGCGGTGGCCTCGCCGCACCGATCGCCAAGAGCGTGATGGAGGCGGTCGTCAAGGGCAAGCAGTGACCCCCGTCACGTCCGCTTCACATCGGTGCACGTTGCGGTACCGGTCCGGTATCGGCTGACGTACTTGGCCAGGTCACACAAAGCGAGCCGGGTACGGTAGGCCCGGACGGCAGCCTCCGGCGGCACACGTGTGCCGCCCGGGACCGACGGAGAGGGCTGGTAGGTAGCTATGGAAGAGCCGCGTCGCCTCGGCGGCCGGTACGAGCTGGGCCCGGTGCTCGGCCGTGGTGGCATGGCGGAGGTTTATCACGCGCATGACACCAGGCTCGGGCGCCAGGTGGCGGTGAAGACGCTGCGCGCGGACCTCGCGCGCGACCCGTCCTTCCAGGCCCGGTTCCGCCGTGAGGCCCAGTCGGCCGCCTCGCTCAACCATCCCGCGATCGTGGCGGTCTACGACACGGGCGAGGACTACATCGACAACGTGTCGATCCCGTACATCGTCATGGAGTACGTCGACGGCTCCACGCTCCGCGAGCTCCTGCACAGCGGCCGCAAGCTGCTGCCGGAGCGGACGCTGGAGATGACCATCGGCATCCTCCAGGCCCTGGAGTACTCCCACCGGGCCGGCATCGTCCACCGGGACATCAAGCCGGCCAACGTCATGCTGACGCGCAACGGCCAGGTCAAGGTCATGGACTTCGGCATCGCCCGCGCGATGGGCGACTCCGGCATGACGATGACCCAGACCGCGGCCGTGATCGGCACCGCGCAGTACCTCTCGCCCGAGCAGGCCAAGGGCGAGCAGGTCGACGCGCGCTCCGACCTGTACTCCACCGGCTGTCTGCTGTACGAGCTGCTGACCGTCCGGCCGCCCTTCGTGGGCGACTCCCCGGTCGCGGTCGCCTACCAGCACGTACGGGAGGAGCCGCAGCCGCCGAGCGTCTTCGACCCCGAGATCACGCCCGAGATGGACGCGATCGTGCTGAAGGCGCTGGTCAAGGACCCCGACTACCGGTACCAGTCGGCCGACGAGATGCGCGCCGACATCGAGGCCTGCCTCGACGGCCAGCCCGTCGCGGCGACCGCCGCCCTGGGCGCGGTCGGCTACGGCGGCTACGGCGACGACCAGCCGACGACGGCACTGCGCTCGGACGCCGGCGCCGGGGCGGCCACCTCGATGCTGCCGCCCATGAACCCCGACGACGGCGGCTTCGGCTACGACGACCGCCAGGGCCGCCGCCGCCAGCCGAAGAAGAACAACACCTCGACGATATTGCTGGTCGTGGCGGGTGTCCTGGTCCTCATCGGGGCGATCCTGATCGGCCGCTGGGCGATCAGCGGCAGCGGCGGCGTGGGCAACGACAAGGTCGCGGCCCCGAACTTCGTCGGTGAGACGAAAGCGAACGCCGAGAAGCTGGCCGTGAACGGCGACCTGAAACTCAGCTTCGTGGAGAAGCCCTGCGAGGACCAGAGCAAGGGCAAGATCTGCGACCAGGATCCGAAGGCCGGCACCGAGGTCGACAAGGAGTCCACCGTCAACCTGACGGTCTCCACCGGCGCGCCGAAGGTGACGGTCCCCGACGTGCAGGGCCTCACCTACGAGAAGGCCAAGTCCCAGCTCGAGGACAAGGGCTTCACCGTCGAGCAGAAGAACGAGGTGTCCGACCAGACCCCGGGTGTGGTCATCGGACAGGACCCCGACGGCGACACGGAGCAGGAGAAGGGCAGCACGATCACCCTCACCGTCGCCAAGGAGGCGGACAAGGCGACCGTGCCCGACGTCACCAACAGGACCTGTGACGAGGCCAAGGCGCAGATGACCGGCAACGAACTCGTCGGCAACTGCGTCGACGTGGAGACGGACAACCCGGCTCTGGTCGGCAAGGTCATCGGCACCGATCCCCAGCAGGGCACCCAGCTCGCCAAGAACTCGCCGGTGACGATCCAGATCGGCAAGGCCAAGGAAGAGCAGAAGTTCGCCATGCCGAAGGTGACCGGGATGACGGTCGCCCAGGCCAAGCAGGTGCTCGCCGGAGCGGGTCTGCAGCTCGACAAGGTGCAGGGCGGCGGCGACGACAACGCCGTGGTGCTCCAGAGCAACCCGCAGGAGGGCCAGGAGGTCAAGAAGGGCGACAAGGTCACCCTGGTCGCCCTCGGCGGCCAGCAGGGCGGCAACGGCGGCAACGACGGCGGTATCTTCGGCGGCCCCTCCGGCGGCCGCGGGGACGACTGACCCGTAGCGCCCGCACGACGGAGCCCCGGCACCCTCTCCGGAGGGGGCCGGGGCTCCTGCCTTACGCCTTCGCGGGCCGTCCCGTCAGCGACCGTCCCGTCAGCCCAGTTCCGCCGGCGGGGTCCGCTCCTCGTCGACCTTCTCCGTGCGGACCAGCTCGCCCCAGACGATGTAGCGGTACTTACTGGTGTACACCGGGGTGCAGGTCGTCAGGGTGATGTAGTGGCCGGCCTTCTTCCTGCCGGACTCCTTGGGGATCTTCCCGAGCACGTCGACGTTGTACTTCGAGGTCTCGGGGAGGATGCCGTAGACCTTGTAGACGTACCAGGTGTCCTTCGTCTCGAAGACGATCGGATCGCCCTTCGCGAGCTTGTGGATGCCGTGGAACTTCGCGCCGTGCCCGTCCCGGTGGGCGGCGAGCGAGAAGTTGCCCTTCTTGCCGGAGGTGGGCAGGGTCGCCTTCACGGGGTCGGTGTAGTAGCCGGCGACGCCGTCGTTGAGCACCTTCATCGACGTGCCCTTCTCGACGAGGATCTCGTCACCGCTCATCGCGGGCACGTGCAGGAAGCCGATGCCGTTCTTGCTGTCGAAGGACACCGGGCCGCCGCCGTCCGGCCCCTGGGCCCAGTTGTCGCGGACCTTGTCCGCCTGCTTGTCCGCCGCCCGGTCGGCGACGACGTTCGTCCACCACAGCGAGTAGACGACGAACAGGCCGAGCACCAGGCCCACGGTGATGAGGAGTTCCCCGAAGAAGCCGACCACCGTCGCCACCGGCCCGGGACGGCGGCGTCCCGGTGGCGGCGGCGACGCGGGCGCGTCGGTGTGCTGTTCGGTGCCGTCGGCGGTCGCTGCCACGTTTCCACTGCCCTTAACTGACGAGCGCATCCGGCTTGCCCTTGCTGCGCGGCCGTTCCTCGACCATCCTGCCCCAGACGATCAAGCGGTACTTGCTGGTGAACTCCGGGGTGCAGGTGGTCAGCGTGATGTAGCGGCCGGGCCCGGTGAACCCCGAGCCCTTGGGCACCGGTTCGAGGACGCTCACGTTGCTGGGCGGCGTCACCGGGAGCACCGACGCCATCTTGTAGACGAAGTACTGGTCCTGGGTCTCCACGACGATCGGGTCGCCGGGCTCCAGCCGGTTGATGTAACGGAACGGCTCGCCATGGGTGTTGCGGTGCCCCGCGAGCCCGAAGTTCCCCGCCTTCGCGTCCGGCATCGCCGTCTTGAGCGCGCCCTCCGCGTAGTGGCCCACCATGCCCCGGTCGAGCACCTTCTTGCTGCTGATGCCCTCCGCGATCGGCACCACCACGTCCAGCTTGGGGATGTGCAGCAGCGCGAAGCCCTGCCCCGGCTCGAACGCCCCCGGCTTGCCCGCGCCGTTCGCCCAGTCGCTCTGGAGGTCGCTGACCTCCTTGCCGGCCTGTGCGTGCGCCCGCACGTTCGTCCACCACAGCTGGTAGGTGACGAACAGCAGCATCAGCACACCGCAGGTGATGAACACCTCGCCGATCGCCCGGCTCGCGAGGACCGCGGGACTCGCCTTGCTGGCCCGCGCCCGCCGCCGTGCCTCCACCCGGGACAGCGGCGCCCGTGAGGCCCCCTCAGAGCCTCCGTCAGGCCCCCGGGAGTCCCTCGGGGCCTCCGCGGCCTTGTGAGAGCCTCCACGGCGCCCTTGACGCTTCTTGGCGGCCTTCCTGCGGGCCGCCCGGCCACCCGGAGCCGCGGGAGCGGGCTCCTCCCGCGCCGTCCGCTCCGGCGGCTCGGGGATCCGCAGCGCCACCGTCTCCTCGTCGACCGGCGGCAGATACGCCGTCGTGTCGGAGGAACCCCCGTGGGGTCCGGGCGCCGTGGTGTCGTACCAGCCGTCCCCGTACGCACCCGGCGCCCCGTGCGGCTGCCCGCCGTACGAGGTGCCCTGTCCGCCGGCGCCGCCGTAGGCGTCCGCGCCGGACTCGCGCTCGGGGCGCAGCGCGGTCACGCCGAGGACCTGCCCACCACCGGGGCGAGCCCCGCCGACCTCGTCACCGCGTCCTCGTCGCCGCACTCCACCAGCCAGTTGGCCAGCATCCGGTGCCCGTGCTCGGTCAGTACCGACTCGGGATGGAACTGCACACCCTCCACCGGGAGTTCACGGTGCCTCAGACCCATCACCATGCCGTCAGGCGTCCTGGCCGTGACCTCCAGCTGGGCCGGGACCGTGGCGGGGTCGGCGGCCAGGGAGTGATAGCGGGTCGCCGTGAACGGGGAGGGCAGGCCCGCGAAGACGCCCCTGCCCCCGTGCTCCACCGGCGAGGTCTTGCCGTGCAGCAGCTCGGGCGCCCGGCCCACCACACCGCCGTACGCCACCTGCATCGACTGCATGCCGAGGCAGACGCCGAAGACCGGCACCCCGGTCGACGCGCAGTGCCGCACCATGTCCACGCAGACACCGGCCTCCTCGGGAGTGCCGGGGCCCGGCGACAGCAGCACGCCGTCGAAACCGTCCTGTGCATGCGCGGTCGACACCTCGTCGTTGCGCAGCACCTCGCACTCGGCGCCCAGCTGGTACAGGTACTGGACCAGGTTGAAGACGAAGCTGTCGTAGTTGTCGACGACGAGAATGCGCGCGCTCACTGGTTGTCCACCGTCACATCGTTGAAGGGCAGCAGCGGCTCGGCCCACGGGAAGACGTACTGGAAGAGGACGTAGACCACGGCGGTGATCAGCACCAGTGAGAGCAGTGCGCGCACCCATCCGTTGCCCGGCAGATGCCGCCAGATCCAGCTGTACATGCCGTCCCTTCCCGTCGTACCACGGCACCAGACCCACGCCGTACGCCAACAGACTAACGGCGTGACGCCTCCGGTTTCCCGGCCTCCGCGGGCTCCGTGAGGTCCGTCCCGGCCCGGCCGCGTGTGCTCATATGTACGCGGCGCGGGACCGATCGCCTCGATCCCACGGGGTGTTCCACGTGAAACAACGACGGGGGCGTCCGTCGAGCACGGCCGCTACTCCACGGGCTCCGCGTAGTGCAGGTCCACCGTTCCCGTGTAGCCGGGCAGGGTCACCGTCCCGGGCTGCTCGACCTGCCAGCCGAGCCCGTAGACGTTGACGTACACCATGTAGTTCTGGATCGCCGGCGAGGCCGTGAGCGCCTTCCTCAGCTTCTCGGGATCCCCGACCGCGGTGATCTTGTACGGCGGCGAGTAGACCCGGCCCTGGAGGATCAGGGTGTTGCCCACGCAGCGCACGGCGCTGGTGGAGATCAGCCGCTGGTCCATGACCTTGATGCCCTCGGCGCCGCCCTGCCACATCGCGTTCACCACGGCCTGCAGGTCCTGCTGGTGGATGACCAGGTAGTCGGGCTGCGGTTCGGGATAGCCGGGGAGCTTGGCGGTGGCGTCCGGCGGGGCGTCGTTGAGCGTGACGGTGAGTCCCTCGCCCTTCAGCTCCTGTGTGCCGGCGCGCTTCTCCAGGCCGGCGAGCTTGTCGTCCTCCGCCCGGGTCCTGCCGTCGTCGCGCTCGGCCAGGGACTCCACGTCGTCGCGCAACGCGCCGTTGGACTCCTCCAGCTCGCCGTTCTTGCGGCTGCGCTCGTGGATCAGGTCGGAGAGCTTCAGCAGCGAGGCGTCCGTGCGGATGTCGGTGCCCCTGGCCGTGTCGAAGCTGGTGAAGAAGATCAGGCCGGCGAGGGCAAAGACACCCGCGGTGAGCACCCGCACGGGCCGCAGACGGCGCCGGCGGGCAGGACTGGATTCCTTCCCGGGGAAGTCGGCAGAATTGCTCAACGTACCCTTATCTCCTTCGGCGCCGCGGAAGCACTACGCTAACGGACGCCCGGGGGAGAGCTCAGAGTCCCCTTGTACGCTGCTCCGAGCCCGACCCAGTTCCCTGCGCGGCCACGCAGCGCATCGACAGGAGAGACCCTCGTGCCGAAGTCACGTATCCGCAAGAAGGCCGACTACACGCCGCCGCCGTCGAAGCAGGCGGCGGCGATCAAGCTGACCAACCGCGCCTGGGTCGCGCCGGTGATGCTGGCGCTGTTCCTCATCGGCCTGGCCTGGATCGTCGTCTTCTACGTCACCGACGGCTCGCTGCCCATCGACGCCCTGGGCAACTGGAACATCGTGGTGGGCTTCGGCTTCATCGCCGCCGGATTCGGCGTCTCCACCCAGTGGAAGTAGCGCCCGCCGCACGGTGAGCAACACTCTGCCCGGAGCTGTCCCACAGCTCTGGGCAGAGTTGTCCTCTGAGTTATCCACAGGACTTGTCCACATGGGGAAAACAAAGACGATCTGTGGATAACCCTTCCGGGGTTGACGCCGGTGTGACAGAAGCACCGGCAACCGAAAATCTGTTCGCACTGCGGTTGACCTGCACGAACACCGCCCGGTCAGCCAGGGCACAGATGTTCCCGCACCGTGTGCACAAGATCCGCCACTGGCTGTGGACAACTGCGGCTCAGGTGAGCTGCGCGGTCCTCAACAGGGCCATCACGGCGACCGCGACCAGCACCAGCGCACAGGTGCCGTACTGCACCAGGGCCCGCCGCTCACGCGGGGCGTGCACCATGGCGTACCCGATCACGACACCGGCGACGAGTCCCCCGATGTGGGCCTGCCAGGCGATGTTGCTCCAGCCGAAGGTGAAGATCAGGTTGATCACCAGCAGGGCGATGACCGGGCGCATGTCGTACTTGAGCCGGCGCATCAGCACGGCGGTCGCGCCGAAGAGTCCGAAGATGGCGCCGGACGCGCCGAGCGAGGCCGTGGTGCCCGAGGCCAGCAGATAGGTCAGCGCGCCGCCCGCCAGGCCCGAGATCAGATAGAGCGTGAGATAACGGGCGCGGCCGAGGGCCTGCTCCAGCGGTCCGCCCAGCCACCACAGGCTGAGCATGTTGAAGGCGATGTGCCAGATCTCCTGGTGCGTGAACATCGAGGTGAACAGGCGGTACCACTCGCCCTCGGCCACCCCCTGGGTCGGCAGGAAGGGCGCCGGCGGCCAGGCCCCGATGAGATACAGGTCGCGCACCAGCGACGGCCGGACCTGTACGGCGAGGAACACCGCGAGGTTGATGCCGAGGAGGATCTTGGTGACCAGCCGGGGGTCGGCGGCGACGGCGCCGCCGGCGATCGTGCGGGGCACGGAGGCGGCGGGCGCGTGCCCGGTGCCCCGTCCTTCGCGGACGCACTCCGGGCACTGGAATCCGACCGAGGCGTCGACCATGCACTCGGGGCAGATCGGCCGCTCGCACCGGGTGCAGCGGATGCCGGTCTCGCGCTCCGGGTGGCGATAGCAGACAGGGACGCGCCGGGCGTCCTGCGGGCTGCCGGCGGCCTGGTCGTCCATGGGATCCCCTAGCTCGTGTGGAAAAGCCCCGCCCCGCCCATCCTTACGGATGGGCGGGGCGATTGGTTCCCTTCGAGGGCTTTCGCGCTCCGGGGGACGAGGTGCTCAGCCCTCGTGGATCTCGACCGACTCGATCACGACGTCGTTCACCGGGCGGTCGGTGCGCGGGTTGGTCTGCGCGGCCGCGATGGTGTCGATGACCTTCTGGCTGGCGGGGTCGGCGACCTCACCGAAGATGGTGTGCTTGCGGTTCAGCCATGCCGTCGGGGCGACGGTGATGAAGAACTGCGAGCCGTTGGTGCCCGGGCCCGCGTTGGCCATCGCCAGCAGGTAGGGCTTGTCGAAGCGCAGGTCCGGGTGGAACTCGTCCTCGAACTGGTAGCCGGGACCCCCGGTGCCGTTGCCCAGCGGGTCACCGCCCTGGATCATGAAACCGCTGATCACCCGGTGGAAGACCGTGCCGTCGTAGAGCTTGTCCGTGGACTTCTCACCGGTCTGGGGATTGGTCCACTCCCGCTCGCCCTTGGCGAGCTCGACGAAGTTCTTGACCGTGATCGGCGCCTGGTTCGCGAAGAGCCGGACCTGGATGTCGCCGTGGTTGGTCTTCAGGGTGGCGTTGAGCTGCTCAGCCACGATGTGCCTTCCGTTGTCTTTCCGTGACTCCCTGATCCTCGCACGGACGGGGCGCCCAGTCGTGCGGCCTCCGTTCACAGAGGGGCGACCGGGCCGTTCCGCTTGCGGAAAACGGGGGGAGTGGCCCCGTGGCGGGGGCGTGGTGCGGCGATCCGTGGCATTGTCGACGACAAGCTTTCGTTGCCCGTTTTCATCCGCTATCGCACCCGACACCGCATTCGATCACCGCCGTCGGCACCCGGATGCCCGTCCGCGCATGCCGCGAGGCGGCCCGACATGCATGATCCGTAAAAGGGTGGAAAGTCGAAATACCGTACGCCACCGAGGAGGAGGAACCCGTGACCCGCATCGACAGCGTGCGCACCGCGACCGGTTCGGCGAAGGACAGCGTGCTGCACGCCGCGGAAGCGGTGGCGCCCTACGCCGACACGGCCAAGGTCAGGGCCGCGCACTACGCGCAGGAGGCCCGCGTACGGCTCGCGCCCGTGGTGACGCAGGCCGCAGGCCAGGCCCGCGTCCAGTACGGCGCCCATGTGCAGCCGTTCATGGAACAGGCCCGGACGCGTGTGCCGCCCAAGGTCGACCTGGCCGCCCAGCAGGCCGCCGACCGCACCCGCAAGGCCGCCCGGCAGGCGGCGGACTACTCCCGCCCGAGGATCGAGCAGGCGGTGGCCGTCGCAGGTCCCGCGAAGGAGCAGGCCGCGGCCCGTGGTGCGGCCGCGCTGGCGGCGCTGCGCAGCCAGGTGTCGGCACAGCAGATCGAGAAGCTCGCCCGCAAGCAGCGGCGGCGGGCGAAGGCCGGCCGCGCCGCGAAGACGGCGCTGATCCTGAGCGCTGTGGCAGGCGGCGCCTTCGCGGCCTGGAAGTGGTGGGACAAGCAGGCCAACCCGGACTGGCTGGTGGAGCCGCCGGCCGCGACGGACGTGTCCGGGGCGACGAAGCTGACGTCGGTGGACGGCAGCGAGGGGGCCGCTCTCGACCCCGAGGTCGAGGCCAAGGAGGCCGAGGAGAAGGCGGCCCGCCGCGACGACCAGTCCTGACGCGCGACGACGTCAACGGCGCGGTGGGGCAGCGGACTTGAGTGTCCGCTGCCCCACCGCGCCGTTTCACGTGAAACAAAGGACCCCTTCCGCCCGCGTTTCCGCAGGTGGGAGGGGTCCGGTTGTGGAGCCTAGGGGAGTCGAACCCCTGACATCTGCCATGCAAAGACAGCGCTCTACCAACTGAGCTAAGGCCCCTTGAAAAAGCGTCCACCTGCGAGAACCGCGTCGTGGTGGCCGCCCGCAACCAGAGTACCGGGTCCCCCCGGGGTATCCGCAAAAAGATTGGGGGTCCCCGTGACCAAACACTCTCCGTAAGATGCTCGGACGTGGTTCGCTACAGCGAACCATGGTTCTGGGGAAGCGATGGGGAGACGCAATGGACGCCGCACAGCAGGAAGCAACCGCGAGGGCGCGGGAACTGCAGCGGAACTGGTACGGGGAGCCGCTGGGGGCGCTCTTCCGTAGGCTCATAGACGACCTGGGCCTCAACCAGGCCCGTCTCGCGGGGGTTCTGGGACTGTCCGCACCGATGCTCTCGCAGCTGATGAGCGGCCAGCGGGCGAAGATCGGCAATCCCGCGGTGGTGCAGCGGGTGCAGCTGCTGCAGGACCTGTCGGGGCAGGTCGCGGACGGCAGTGTGAGCGCGGCCGAGGCGACCGAGCGCATGGAGGAGATCAAGAAGTCACAGGGGGGCTCGGTGCTCAGCAACACCACGCAGACGACCAGCGGTTCGGGGGCGCCCACGGTCAAGCGGGTGGTCCGCGAGATCCAGTCCCTGCTGCGTTCGGTGGCCGCCGCCGGCGACATCATCGACGCCGCCGACACCCTGGCGCCGACCCATCCCGAACTGGCGGAGTTCCTCCGGGTCTACGGCGCCGGTCGCACCTCCGACGCGGTCACGCACTACCAGTCCCACCAGAACTGATTCCCCGCCCGGCGCCGAAGGGGGTTCGGCTGCCGGGACGGCGCGCGGAACGGGGGACCCGCGCACGGACGGGGGCGGGGGGAATGCGTATCGCTCATCGGGGGGAAGGAACGGGGGACACCGCAGGGGGAGGAGCGACGCACGGTCATGGGTGAGGTCTTCGCCGGCCGGTACGAACTGGTCGATCCGATCGGACGCGGGGGCGTCGGCGCCGTCTGGCGCGCCTGGGACCACCGCCGCCGCCGCTATGTGGCCGCCAAGGTGCTGCTGCAGAGCGACGCCCACTCCCTGCTCCGCTTCGTGCGCGAACAGGCGCTGCGCATCGATCACCCCCATGTGCTCGCGCCCTCCAGCTGGGCCGCGGACGACGACAAGGTCCTGTTCACCATGGACCTGGTCACCGGGGGCTCGCTGGTCCACCTGGTCGGCGACTACGGTCCGCTGCCGCCGGCCTTCGTCTGCACCCTGCTCGACCAGCTGCTGGCCGGACTCGCCGCGGTGCACGCGGAGGACGTCCTGCACCGCGACATCAAGCCCGCCAACGTCCTCCTGGAGGCCACCGGCACGGGCAGGCCCCGGCTGCGGCTGTCCGACTTCGGCATCGCCATGCGGCTGGGCGAGCCCCGGCTGACCGAGACCAACCTGGTGGTGGGCACGCCGGGCTATCTGGCGCCGGAGCAACTGATGGGCTCCGAACCGGACTTCCCCGCGGATCTGTTCGCCGTGGGCCTGGTCGCGCTGTATCTGCTGGAGGGCGCCAAGCCGGACGCCAAGGCCCTCATCCAGTACTTCGCCGACCACGGGACCCCCGGCGCGCCCCGGGGCGTTCCCGAGCCACTCTGGCAGGTCGTGGCCTCGCTGCTGCAGCCGGACCCGCAGGCGCGGTTCCGTACGGCCACGGGGGCGCGGAAGGCGCTCGCGGCGGCCGCGGAGCTGCTGCCGGAACCCGGCCCCGACGACGAACTCATCGAGATCTTCGACCAACTGGGGCCGCTGCCCGCGGGGTTCACCGCGGACGGTCCGCTGAAGCGGGCTTCGGGCCTGGGTCCGGGCGGGGTCCGCACGGCCCCGGAGGAGCACCTGCCTGCGGAGGAGCGGAGCTCTCCGTCCGGTGCCGGCAGGTACGACGCCGGTACGGGCGCGGGCACCGGAGACCGCTCGGGTCCGCCGGGCGGCGGGGGCGTCGTACCCGCCGATCCGCGGCGGTCCACCGCGTCCGGGCCCGCCCCGCAGCCGCCGGGCATGACGGACACCGGGAGCTTCCCCCTGCCGCCGCCCCGGGCCACGGTCACCTCCTCGCCCGCCCCCGCTCCGCCCGCCCCCGACCACGCGCCTCCCACGCCGGCACAGGACGGTTACGGCGTACCGCACCCCCAGGCCGGGGACTCCTCCCCCGTCTCACCGCACGACCCCACGCATCCGCTGCGCTCACCCCTCCCCCCGCCCGCCCCGTACCCCGAGGCGGCCACGGCCGAGTACACCGCCCAGGGCTCACGGCTCCCGCCCCCGGGCGAGGCGCCGCCGGTGCGGGGATCCACCGCCCGGCGGACCCACCGCCGGCGCGCCCGCCGCCCCGGCCCGTCGGCGAAGGTGGCCGTGCCCGTCCTGTTCCTGGCCCTGGCCTGCTACGCCGTGGGGTTCTGGGCCCTCACGCGGATCTGAACGGCTCCTGCCGGGAGCCGGTCGCCGTCTGGGCGGCGGTCCGGCGCCGGGCCGCCAGCGTCCACACACCGAGCCCCGCCAGCAGTGCGGTGCCGGCGCCGATCCCGCCCACCGCCAGCGCCCGGTAGGCGGTGTCGTCACCCGCCGCCCCGCCCCCGGCCGCCGTCTCCCGATCTGCCCCCGCGACCGTGAAGGCGTCCGCCGGCACGGACTCCCCCGCGTATCCGGGCCCGTCCTGTGCCGCGCCGCTCAGCCCCACCCGCAGCGTCAGCGGCACGGGCGCGTCGCCGAAGGCGTCCGCGACCTCCGAGGAGAGATGCGCGACGAGGTAGTACGACCCGGCGAACCGCATCGCCGCGACCTGTCGGCTGACGGCGTGCCGGTTGACGTGGGCGACCGGCGGCAGGGCGGCGAGGCTGCCCGTCTTCCGGGTGCCGTCGTAGCCGACGGTCGCGTCCACGACGTGCCCGCGCACGGGGTTGTAGAGGTCCAGGTCCAGCGCGGCGGCGACATAGCCGCTGCCGCCCGCGCCCGAGCCGCCCAGTTCGGCGGTGGCGTGCAGTCGGCGGCCCCAGTCGACGGGCACCTCGTAGAAGAGCGTCTGCCCGGGACGGATGTCGTCCCGCCAGACCCCGTGGCCGACGGGGGCGGCCCGGCTGAACCCCGCGCCGCCCGTGCGCCGTTGCGGATCCCCATCGACGGGCCGGGGCGGGGCGGAGTCCCACGCCGTCGGGGCGCTCGTCGCACCGGCCTTCTCCAGGGGCGGCTCCGCCGTCGCCGCAAGTTCCATCTCCCAGGGGCCGGGGGAGGAGCCGTCCCCGTCCGGGTCGACGCGTTCGACGGTCAGGTAGTACGTAGCGGCCTCCTGGCAGAGGGATCTCCTCGGGGAGATCTCCCGCATGGCCCACCCGGCGAGGGGATGCCGGCTGCCGGCGGCGCCGAAGCTCTCCGTGTCCACGTCGCAGGAGCGGCCCTCGTCGTCCTCCACGGCGACCTTGATGCCGTCGACCACGGAGGCGGTACGGCCGGCCGGAGGGGCGGCGGTGGCCGAGGCGTAGGTGTTGGTGGAGTCGTCGAGCGTGAGGCGGTAGTAGACCTTGCCCCTCGCCGGAAGCGTGCTCCGGTAGGTCCGGCCGGGCTCCAGTTCCACGGAGTCCCCGGGGCTCGCGGCGCCGTCGACGCTCCGGGCGTCCTCGGCGAAGGCATAGCCGCCGGACCCGGCGGAGGCGGCGGGCAAGGACCCGGCGGCGCCGGTGAACCCGCCGGCCAGCGCCTGCGGCCCCGGTACGGCGGCCGCCCCGAGCAGCACCGCGGACGCGAGCCCCACCACGCCCGCCCGCCCGGCGCGTGCGCGCCCCCGTCCCCTACCCTGCCGTGCCCTCACGCGCCACCCCTCGTCGTCGCCCGGACGTCGCACCGCGGCCATCCTGCCCGGCGGACGTGGCCCGTCGGCAAGGCCCCACCACACACAAAACCCCGACCGCGAGTGCGGCCGGGGTCTGTTCAGCGTCGTATGTCGGTACTCACGAACCCGTGGGCACGGAGTCAGTCGCCTCCGTCCACAGATCCTGCTCGGCGCGATCCGCCTGGATCTGGCGGTACACGAGGAGCCCGCCGATGGCGGCCAGTGCGACCAGGAGAAGCTTCTTCACCGCGCGACCTCGTCTTTCCTTGACGTAGGGGACCTCTGCCGCCCGACTATACACACCGGCCGATACCGATCGGTGACCTGCGTCGGCCCCTCCGACCACCCCCCGACACCGGGCGGTCCGGACAACTTTTCAGCCCTGCTGCGCCCATCCGAGTGGTGTTCATCTGAACATCCACGCGCCACGGGCGTCGGTCCCCCACTTCGCGAGCCGCATACACATCATGAGCAAAGTACGCAAATCGCCCAACCCGAAAGTGAGGGGCCATGGCCCGGAACAAGGTCATGAAGCTGTGGAACGCCGTCGTCACCGCCTTCCTGGCGCTGTGCACGGCGCTCGGACTCATCACCACGACCGCCTCCGCGGCGGTACCGCAGACCGATGAGGCGCGCAACAGCGACAGCACCCAGGGCTCGATCACCCTGACTACGCCCCTCGGGTCCTGGTCACTGGTCAGGGCCTTGCCCCCCACGATGAAACAGCGCATCCACGCCGAGGCCCACGGGAAGTCCCCCAGCTGCCGGCACAGTCCGCAAGCGGACACCACCGGCGGATCGGACCCCACGGCCCAGCAGGAACCCCCCGCTCAGCAGGATTCCGCCGCACAGCCGGAGTCCACCGGCCGGCAGGAACCCGCAGACTGCTCCGACGACACGACGTCGAGCCGCGCGGAGCCCGCAGCCGGCCGCATTCCCCTCCAGCGCTGACCCTCAGGCCCCGGCCCCTGCCGTTCCCGTGCCGTCCCGGCTCCCCGGAGTCCTGGCGAACTCGCGTACAGCCTCACGGCACGCCCCACCACGAAGACCCCCGGCCGCCATCGGCCCGGGGGTCTTCTGATGTGCACGCACAACGCTTCGGCCGGTGCTCACTGACTCCGTCGGCCGAGGACGCAGAACTCGTTGCCCTCGGGGTCCGCCATGACGACCCACGGCTGGTCCCCCTGACCGATGTCGACACGCCTCGCGCCATGAGCCTCGAGGCGGGCCACCTCGGCGTCCTGGTCGTCGGGCACGAAGTCGAGGTGGAGCCGGCTCTTGGCCTTCCTGGGCTCGTCGAGCAGGACGAACTCCAGCCCCGGCAGGCGGTCCCGCTCCGGCTGGATCGCGAACTCCACGTCGGAGACGTGGACCACGACCCACCCGAGGGCCTCGGCCCACCACTGCCCCAGGGCCTTCGGATCCGCCGAGTGGACGATCACATTGCGCCATTCCAAGGTCATCCGCAGAGCCTAGGTCCGCGCATCGGCCGATGTCAGCCGCATAACCAGAAGACCCCCAGCCGGTACCGGCTGGGGGTCTTTCGCTGGTGGGGCTAACAGGATTTGAACCTGTGGCCTCATCCTTATCAGGGATGCGCTCTAACCAACTGAGCTATAGCCCCGCCGCGCTCTGCGGTGTGTGTCCCGCGCGCTGACTCCTGAAGATTAGCGCACGACCGGGGCAGTCCCAAAATCGGTTGTCGCCGGTCCGCGCGGACGGGCCGGGCGAGGACCTGCGAGGGCTTACTCGTCCTCGGCGAGGGTCAGCTCGACGCCGCCCACGAAGCCCGCGGAGAGGTTGTAGATGAACGCGCCGAGGGTCGCCAGCGCCGTGGCCAGGACGACGTCGATGACCGCGATGATCGTCGTGAACATCAGGACGTTGGGCAGCGACAGGAACGACTGCAGGTCGAAGCCGTTCGACTCGTTGGAGCCGGTCGCCTCGGAGATGGTGCCGCCGACCGTCGAGAACACGCCCATGGCGTCCATGACCATCCACAGCACCGCCGCCGCGACGATCGTGCAGATGCCCAGCGCGATGGAGAGCAGGAAGCTGACCTTCATCACCGACCACGGGTCGGCCTTCGCCACGCGCAGGCGCGCCTTGCGCACACGCGGGGTGGTGCGCGCCCCCGTGCGGGGACGGCGGACCGCGCCGGTCCGCCCGGCCGCCGTACCGGACTGCGCCTGGTAGGCCTGCGGCGGGTGGTACGGGCCCGACTGCTGCTGCCCCTGGCGTTCCCCCGGCAGCGGCGAGGCCGTCTGGGCGCCGGCCCCCTGGCCGGACGCGGCCTGCTGCCCGCCTCGGGTGTCCGTCACGGTTCCCCCCTGGGATCCCTGCCTGCCGGACGAGGAGGCGTCCTTGGCGGGCGACTTGATCGCTTTGAGATTGGTCGTGTGCGGATCCGTCGCCCGCGCGGCGGAGCCACGGCCACCGCCGTCCGTTCCCCTACCGGTCCCGGTCGGTCCGGCGCCCGTGGCTCCGCTCACGCTGACTCACTCCTCGTGCTACTCGGCCGAGGGCGCCTCACCCTCGTCCGTACCGGCGGGCGCGGCCCCGTCGGCGGTCTCGTCCACGACCACGTCGCCGTCGACTTCCTCCGCCTCGCGTCCAGCCTCGGCGTTACGAGCGATGCCGACCACGGCATCGCGCTTGCCCAGATTGATCAGTTGGACGCCCATGGTGTCACGGCCGGTTTCCCTGATCTCGTTGACTCGCGTACGAATCACACCACCCGACAGCGTGATGGCGAGAATTTCGTCGGTCTCCTCGACCACCAGTGCCCCGACGAGGGAGCCGCGGTCCTCGACGATCTTGGCAGCCTTGATGCCGAGGCCGCCACGCCCCTGGACGCGGTACTCGTCGACCGCGGTCCGCTTCGCGTACCCGCCGTCTGTGGCAGTGAACACGAACGTACCGGGTCGAACAACATTCATCGAGAGCAGTTCGTCCCCTTCGCGGAAACTCATGCCCTTGACGCCCGAGGTCGCACGGCCCATGGGACGCAGCGTGTCGTCCGTGGCCGTGAACCTGATCGACTGCGCCTTCCTGCTGATCAGCAGGAGATCGTCGTCGGACGAGACGAGTTCGGCTCCGATCAGCTCGTCGTCGGTGCCGTCCTCCTGCTCGCGCAGGTTGATGGCGATCACACCGCCGGAGCGCGGGGAGTCGTAGTCCTTCAGCGACGTCTTCTTCACCAGGCCCGCCTTGGTGGCCAGGACCAGGTAGGGCACCGCCTCGTAGTCGCGGATCGCGCGGATCTGGGCGATCGTCTCGTCCGGCTGGAAGGCCAGCAGGTTCGCCACGTGCTGCCCGCGGGCGTCCCGGCCGGCGTCGGGGAGTTCGTAGGCCTTGACCCGGTAGACCCGGCCCTTGTTGGTGAAGAACAGCAGCCAGTGGTGGGTGGTGGACACGAAGAAGTGGTTGACGATGTCGTCTTCCTTGAGCTTCGTGCCGCGCACGCCCTTGCCGCCGCGCTTCTGGGCCCGGTAGTCGTCGGTCTTGGTGCGCTTGATGTAGCCGCCGCGCGTGACCGTGACGACGATGTCCTCCTCGGCGATCAGGTCCTCGATGGACATGTCGCCCTCATAGGGGATCAGCTTCGTCTTGCGGTCGTCGCCGAACTTCTCGACGATCGCGGCCAGCTCCTGGCTGACGATGCCGCGCTGGCGGACCGGCGAGGCGAGGATCTCGTTGTACTCGCTGATCTTCGCCTGGAGTTCGTCGTGCTCCTGGACGATCTTCTGACGCTCCAGGGCGGCCAGCCGGCGCAGCTGCATCTCGAGGATGGCGTTCGCCTGGATCTCGTCGATCTCCAGGAGGTCCATCAGGCCCCCGCGCGCGATCTCGACGGTGTCGCTGCGCCGGATCAGCGCGATGACCTCGTCGATGGCGTCCAGGGCCTTCAGCAGGCCGCGCAGGATGTGCGCCCGCTCCTCGGCCTTGCGCAGCCGGAAGCGCGTACGGCGGACGATGACCTCGATCTGGTGCGCCACCCAGTGCCGGATGAACGCGTCCAGGGACAGCGTGCGCGGCACACCGTCGACCAGGGCCAGCATGTTGGCGCCGAAGTTGGTCTGCAGGTCGGTGTGCTTGTACAGGTTGTTCAGCACGACCTTGGCGACCGCGTCCCGCTTCAGCACGATGACCAGGCGCTGGCCGGTGCGCGAGGACGTCTCGTCGCGCACGTCGGCGATGCCGCCGATCTTGCCGTCCTTCACCAGGTCGGCGATCTTCTGCGCCAGGTTGTCGGGGTTGGTCTGGTAGGGCAGCTCGGTGACCACCAGGCACTGGCGGTTCTGGATCTCCTCGACCTCGACCACCGCGCGCATGGTGATCGAGCCGCGGCCCGTGCGGTAGGCCTCCTCGATGCCTTTGCGGCCCACCACGAGGGCGCCGGTCGGGAAGTCGGGGCCCTTGATCCGGTCGATCAGCGCGTCGAGCAGCTCCTCGTGGGACGCCTCGGGGTTCTCCAGGTACCACTGGGCGCCGGCCGCGACCTCGCGCAGGTTGTGCGGCGGGATGTTGGTCGCCATGCCGACCGCGATACCGGCCGAGCCGTTGATCAGCAGGTTCGGGAAGCGGGCCGGAAGGACCGTCGGCTCCTGGGAGCGGCCGTCGTAGTTGTCCGTGAAGTCGACGGTCTCCTCGTCGATGTCGCGGACCATCTCCATCGACAGCGGCGCCATCTTGCACTCGGTGTAGCGCATCGCCGCCGCCGGGTCGTTGCCCGGGGAGCCGAAGTTGCCGTTGGAGTCCACCAGCGGCATCCGCATCGACCACGGCTGCGCCAGACGGACCAGCGCGTCGTAGATCGAGGAGTCGCCGTGCGGGTGGTAGTTGCCCATGACGTCGCCGACGACGCGCGCGCACTTGTAGAAGCCGCGCTCGGGGCGGTAGCCGCCGTCGTACATGGCGTACAGCACGCGGCGGTGGACGGGCTTGAGGCCGTCACGGACGTCGGGCAGCGCACGCGAGACGATGACGGACATCGCGTAGTCGAGGTACGAGCGCTGCATCTCCGTCTCGAGCCCGACGGGCTCGACGCGCATCGCGGCCGCGTCCACGTCCTCGAGAGGGGTGACGGGAGTGTTCTCGTCGGTCATTGCTGGTGAAGATCCTTCCCTGTGCGGTCAGCTGAGACCGACTCAGATGTCGAGGAACCGGACGTCCTTGGCGTTGCGCTGGATGAACGCGCGGCGGGCCTCGACGTCCTCGCCCATCAGGACCGAGAACAGGTCGTCGGCCTGGGCGGCGTCGTCCAGGGTGACCTGGCCGAGGACGCGGTGCTCCTGGTCCATCGTGGTGATGCGCAGCTCCTCGGCGTTCATCTCGCCGAGGCCCTTGAAGCGCTGGACGGAGTCCTCACGGATGCGCTTGCCGGCGTTGCGGCCCATCTCGATCAGCGCGTCGCGCTCCCGGTCGGAGTACGCGTACTCGAAGTCGTCCCTGCCCCACTTGATCTTGTAGAGCGGCGGACGGGACAGGAACACGTGCCCGGCCTCGACCAGCGGCCGCATGAAGCGGAACAGGAAGGTCAGCAGCAGGGTGTTGATGTGCTGGCCGTCGACGTCGGCGTCCGCCATCAGGATGATCTTGTGATAGCGGAGCCTCTCGATGTCGAAGTCCTCGTGCACACCGGTGCCGAACGCGGAGATCATCGCCTGGATCTCCTGGTTCTGCAGGATCCGGTCGATGCGCGCCTTCTCGACGTTGAGGATCTTTCCGCGGATCGGGAGGATCGCCTGGTACTGCGGGTTCCGGCCGGACTTGGCCGAACCGCCGGCGGAGTCGCCCTCGACGATGAAGATCTCGCACTTGACGGGGTCGTTCGACTGGCAGTCGGACAGCTTGCCCGGCAGGGAGGCCGACTCCAGCAGGCCCTTGCGGCGGGTCAGGTCGCGCGCCTTGCGGGCCGCCACCCGCGCGGTGGCCGCCGCGATGCCCTTGCGGATGATGTCCGCGGCCTCGTTGGGGTTGCGGTCCAGCCAGTCGTTGAGGTGCTCGTAGACGACCTTCTGCACGAAGGTCTTCACCTCGGTGTTGCCCAGCTTGGTCTTGGTCTGGCCCTCGAACTGCGGCTCGGCCAGCTTGACCGAGATGATCGCGGTCAGACCCTCGCGGATGTCGTCACCCGTGAGGTTGTCGTCCTTGTCGCGCAGCAGCTTCTTGTCGCGCGCGTACTTGTTGATGAGGGAGGTGAGCGCCGCGCGGAAGCCCTCCTCGTGCGTACCGCCCTCGTGGGTGTGGATGATGTTGGCGAACGAGTACACGCCCTCGGTGTAGCCGCCGTTCCACTGCATGGCGACCTCGAGGGACAGGTGCCTGTCCCTGTCCTCGGCCTCGAGGTCGATCACGGTGGGGTGCACCAGCTCTCCCTTGCGGGAGTTGAGGTACTTCACGAAGTCGACGATGCCGCCCTCGTAGTGGTACGAGACGCTCTTGACCTCGTGCTTCTCGTCCTCACCCGCCTCGTCCGCACCGGCGGTGGCCTTCGCCGACTCGCGCTCGTCGGTGAGGTTGATCTTCAGGCCCTTGTTGAGGAAGGCCATCTCCTGGAAGCGCCGGGAGAGCGTCTCGAAGGAGTAGTCGGTGGTCTCGAAGATGTCGCCGTCGGCCCAGAAGGTGACCGACGTGCCGGTCTCCTCGGTGGCCTCGTGCCGGGCGAGCGGCGCCGTGGGGACGCCCAGCTTGTACTCCTGCGTCCAGCGGTGGCCGTCGGTTTTGACCTCCACGGCGACCCTGGTGGAGAGGGCGTTGACGACGGAGACGCCCACGCCGTGCAGACCGCCGGAGACCGCGTAACCGCCGCCGCCGAACTTGCCGCCCGCGTGCAGCACGGTCAGCACGACCTCGACGGCGGGCTTGCCCTCGGACGGGACGATGCCCACCGGGATGCCGCGGCCGTTGTCGACGACCCGGACGCCGCCGTCGGCGAGGATCGTCACGTCGATCGTGTCCGCGTGACCGGCCAGCGCCTCGTCGACGGAGTTGTCGACGACCTCCTGCACCAGGTGGTGCAGTCCTCGCTCACCGGTCGAGCCGATGTACATACCGGGTCGCTTGCGGACCGCGTCCAGACCCTCGAGGACGGTGATGGCACTGGCGTCGTACGAGGCGGTGCCCTCGCTGCCCGAGGTGGCCGCCGCGCTGTTCACGCCGGCGTCGGTGGACGGGATGTTCTCGTTGGGGTTGCCGGAATCGGCCACGAAGCGCCCTTTCTGGCACAGCACGAGCCGGGCTCGGCGGCAGGTTGCCGGAGCGGCTGCGGCATGTTGCGTTGGTAAGCCTTGATCAGCGTTGCTCAGCTTTTCCCGGGCAGTCCCCACGGTCGGGGCGGGATTGTCTTCCAGTCTACCGGTAGCACTGACATCGATGGGGGTTTGCCGGTACCTGGGTTCGCATGTGCCGCCCTCAACCGGTCTCGTCCGACTCCCGATATGCGGATGGGGTCCCCGAGAGCCCCACGAGGCCACTCAGCGCTTCCGGCCGTCAACCCTTGGCTACTTAGGAGTCAGGTGGCGATTCGCCACCCTGTACGGGCGTCCGGCGCACCGGTCGCCGGACACCCGACCGCCCTGCTGAGAGACGTGCTGTGATGTCCATCACGTGGGGCTCACGGGCGGAAAACGGGGCGCGTCTCACCCGTATGTGTCGCCGGGACCCACGCTTCCGGGAGCCCGCAGCGGCCCGAAACGACGGGCCGGGCCGCCGGGGCCGACGACCTTGATCAGCCGCACCGTGCCGTGCCCGAGGTCCTCGTTGAGACGCGCGACCAGGGTCGGCGCGAGCAGGCGCAGATTCGTCGCCCACGCCGTGGAGTCGCAGCGCACCACCAGCACCCGCTCGCCCTCGTCGTACCGTTCCGGCTCGCAGTGCTTGGCCACGTCCTCGCCGACGATCTCCGGCCAGCGCCCCATCACCCCGCCCACGGCGGCCGGGGCCTCCCAGCCGCGCTCGGTGAGCAGTCGGCTGATCGCCGAGCCGAGCGCCATCGGGTCACGCCGGTCGGCCCGCGCTCCGGACCGCAGTCCACCGCGCCGCGCCTGCTTCCGCTGCTGGGCCGCGTCCCCGCGCGCGCGAGCCGCTTCCCTGGCCGCGCGCAGCGCCACCCGCGCGAGATCGACACCGGAGGGCTCGGGGGCCTTCCCGGCGCCGCCTCCCGTCGAGTCCCGCTCGCTCATACGCGCTCCACCGTCCCCTCGGCCACGGTGAACCGCGTACCCGCCAGCACATGGGGTACGTCGTCGTCCACGGCCGCGGTGACCAGCACCTGCTCGCCCGGGGCGACCAGCTCGGCCAGGCGCTCGCGGCGCCGCGTGTCCAGCTCGGCGAAGACGTCGTCGAGCACCAGGACCGGCTCGTTGCCCTCGGCGCGCAGCAGGTCGTAGGAGGCCAGCCGCAGCGCCAGCGCGTACGACCAGGACTCGCCGTGGGAGGCGTAGCCCTTGGCGGGCAGCCGGCCCAGCTTGAGCAGCAGGTCGTCGCGGTGCGGGCCGACCAGGGTGACGCCCCGCTCGATCTCCTGCTTGCGCGCCTCCGCCAGGGCCGCCATCAGCTGCTCGAACAGGTCCTCGCGGGTGTCGGCCTCGCCGGGCGCGGACGGCTTGTACTCCAGGGTGAGCGGCCCCCCGCCGGGCGCGAGCTGCTCGTACGCCTTGTCGGCCAGCGGCTGGAGCGCGCCGATCAGGTCGAGCCGCCGCGCCAGCAGCTCGGCGCCCGCGTGCGCGAGGTGCTGGTCCCAGACGTCGAGGGTGGACAGGTCCAGGGTGCGGCCGCCGTGCCGGCGGGCCAGCGCGGCCGACTTCAGCAGGGTGTTGCGCTGCTTGAGCACCCGGTCGTAGTCCGACCGCACACCGGCCATGCGCGGGGAGCGCGCGGTGATCAGCTCGTCCAGGAACCGGCGCCGCTCACCGGGGTCGCCCTTGATCAGGGCGAGGTCCTCCGGCGCGAACAGCACCGTGCGCACGATGCCCAGCACGTCCCTCGGCCTGACCTGCGAGGACCTGTTGATGCGGGCGCGGTTGGCGCGGCCCGGGTTCAGCTCCAGCTCGACCAACTGCTGCCGCTCGCCCTGCCGGACCTGGGCCCGGACGATCGCGCGGTCGGCGCCCATGCGGACCAGGGGCGCGTCGGAGGAGACGCGGTGGCTGCCGAGGGTGGCGAGATAGCCGACCGCCTCGACCAGGTTCGTCTTGCCCTGCCCGTTGGGCCCGACGAAGGCCGTCACCCCCGGGCCGAGCGGGACCTCGACCCGGGGATAGGACCGGAAGTCGGCCAGCGACAGATGCGTGACGTGCATGGTCGTTCCGCCGACCTCCCTGTGGATTACTTCTTCTCGACCGCGTGGCCGCCGAACTGGTTCCGCAGCGCCGCGATCATCTTCATCTGCGGCGAGTCCTCCTGACGGGAGGCGAACCGCGCGAACAGCGAGGCGGTGATCGCCGGCAGCGGGACCGCGTTGTCGATGGCGGCCTCCACAGTCCAGCGTCCCTCACCGGAGTCCTGTGCATAACCCCGGAGCCCGTCCAAGTGCTCGTCCTCGTCGAGGGCGTTGACCGCGAGGTCGAGCAGCCAGGAGCGGATGACGGTGCCCTCCTGCCAGGAGCGGAACACCTCCCGGACGTCGGTCACCGAGTCGACCTTCTCCAGCAGCTCCCAGCCCTCGGCGTAGGCCTGCATCATGGCGTACTCGATGCCGTTGTGGACCATCTTCGCGAAGTGGCCCGCGCCGACCTTGCCCGCGTGCACCGAGCCGAAGTCGCCCTCCGGCCGGAGGGCGTCGAATATCGGCTGCACCTTGGCGACGTTCTCCTTGTCGCCGCCGTACATCAGCGCGTAGCCGTTCTCCAGGCCCCAGACACCGCCGGAGACGCCGCAGTCGACGAAGCCGATGCCCTTGGCCGCCAGCTGCTCGGCGTGCTTTTCGTCGTCCGTCCAGCGGGAGTTGCCGCCGTCCACCACGACGTCACCCGGCTCGAGCAGCTCGGCGAGCTCGTCGACGGTGGACTGGGTCGGCCCGCCCGCCGGAACCATCACCCACACCACACGCGGGCCGCTGAGCTTGCCCACAAGCTCCTGCAGGCTGTGGACGTCGGCGAGGTCCGGGTTGCGGTCGTATCCGAAGACGGTGTGACCCGCGCGGCGAATCCGCTCGCGCATGTTGCCGCCCATCTTGCCGAGGCCGACGAGACCGAGCTCCATCAGTTGTGTTCCTTAGGTATGCGACGTGGCGTGACGGCACGTACGTGCCGGCGTCCGAGCCTAAACCCGGACGCCCGCGCACATCTGTGGGCATACGCGCTCATGCGCACGCCCTCACCTGCGGATTCACCCCAGGACGGCGGTCAGCCGCTGAGCCGCACCGGCATGATCAGGTACTTGTAGGCGTCGTCCGCCTCCGCGTCCACCGCCGGGCGGCCGCTGAGCAGCGCCGGCTTGGTGGACGTGGTGAAGGACAGCTGGGCCACGGGGGAGTCGATGGCGCTCAGCCCGTCCAGCAGGAACGTCGGGTTGAAGGCGATCGAGATGTCGTCGCCCTCCAGCTGGGCGTCGACCCTTTCCACAGCCTGTGCGTCGTCGCTGGAACCGGCCTCCAGGATGAGCACGCCCTGCTCGAAGCTCAGCCGCACCGGGGTGTTGCGCTCGGCGACCAGGGCCACGCGCTTGACGGCCTCCACGAAGGGGGCGGTCTCGATCACGGCGACGCTGTTGAACTCGGTCGGGAACAGCGTGCGGTACTTCGGGAGGTCGCCCTCCAGCAGCCGCGTGGTGGTACGGCGGCCGGCACCCTCGAAACCGATCAGGCCCTCGCCCGCGCCCGAGCCGGACAGCGCCAGGATGACCTGGTCACCGCTGGTCAGCGCCTTGGCGGTGTCCTGGAGGGTCTTGGCGGGCACCAGGGCGACCGCGGAGACATCGGGGTTCTCCGGCTTCCACAGGAACTCGCGGACCGCGAAGCGGTAGCGGTCGGTGGAGGCCAGCGTGACGGTGTCGCCCTCGATCTCGATGCGCACACCGGTGAGGACCGGCAGCGTGTCGTCGCGGCCTGCCGCGATGGCGACCTGCTGCACCGCGGAGGCGAAGACCTCGCCGGGGACCGTGCCCGTCGCGTTCGGCATCTGAGGCAGGGCCGGGTACTCCTCCACAGGCAGGGTGTGGAGTGTGAACCGCGAGGAGCCGCACACCACCGTCGCCCGTACACCGTCTGTGGAAATCTCCACCGGCCGGTTGGGGAGGGCGCGCGAGATGTCGGCCAGCAGACGGCCGGAGACGAGGACGGTGCCCTCCTCCTCGGTCTCGGCGTCCACCGACACCCTCGCGGAGACCTCGTAGTCGAAGCTCGACAGGCTCAGCTTGCCGTCCTCGGCCTTCAGGAGCAGGCCGGCGAGGACAGGGGCCGGCGGACGGGCCGGAAGGCTGCGAGCCGCCCAGGCCACTGCCTCCGCGAGTACGTCGCGTTCCACCCGGATCTTCACTGTTGCCGCCTCCTGCTGTTGCCGGCGCTTCTCGCCCTGCCTGGCTTCCGTCGTCTGACTCGGTGTCGTCGGCCCCTGTGACGGGAAGGACACCGGGGACCAGTCTGACGCACCGCACTGACAGTAGGTGCCCCTCGGGGTCAAGTCGTGCCGGGTGGCAGTTGGGGCCGAGACACCGAGTTGTGCACAGGGCCTCCTTCGAAACGGATTCCTCGCTCTCTCTAGTTGGGAGTAGTAGTAGGGCCTGTGGATACCGTGGATAACCTCGTTTGCGCAGGTCAGCACCGATATTTTGTCCACCGCCCCTGTGGGCGGAGGCAGTGGACAACCGGGCCTCTCTGTGGAGAACAGAAAGTTCTGCACATCGCGTGCACAGGGAGGGGCGAGTTCTCCCCAGGTCCGTCCCCAGGTTTGCGGGCCTTTCCCACAGCCCCTCGCGGCAGCCCGGTGTGACGCCTTTCACTCGGGACGGTGAGAGGGCGCGTCGCGTTGCCGAACAGTGGACAGCCATGTGGAGAAGTGGGTGATCGCTGGGGACAACCGCCCTCAGCCTGTGGGTTGCCCGTGGACAACGCGACACGCGGCTGAGCGGCCCGCGCTTTGTCCACAGTCTGTGGAGATCGTTCGTCCACGTTTCCACAGCCGGTTGACCTGGCCTGATGATCCCTCAACAGGCGTGCCTGTGGAAAGAATCGGGACAACTTCCCGGTCCCCAGGATGTGGACGGGAAAAAGTCGCCGAATCTGTGGAGGAAGGCCGTAACCCCGTCCCGGAATCGAACAGAGCGGGTGCGCCGGGGAGGCCGGCCGGCGGTCGGCCGGCGGCCGACCGTGGGTCGCCGCGGGCCTCCGGGGCCCCTCAAGGGGGCTCGGGAGGCTCGAGAGGGCTCGGGGCGGGACACGAAGAAGGGCGCCCCCGGATCGCTCCGGGGGCGCCCTCGACCCAAGTCGTCCGGCGGTGGGCCGCTCAGCCGGCCTTGATGCGGTTGGTGAGCTCCGTGACCTGGTTGTAGATGGAGCGCCGCTCGGCCATCAGATTGCGGATCTTGCGGTCGGCGTGCATCACCGTGGTGTGGTCCCGGCCGCCGAACAGCGCGCCGATCTTCGGCAGGGAGAGGTCCGTCAGCTCGCGGCACAGGTACATGGCGATCTGGCGGGCCGTGACCAGCTGGCGGCCCCGGGAGCTGCCGCACAGGTCCTCGACCGTGAGGCCGAAGTAGTCCGCCGTGGCGCCCATGATGGCCGTCGAGGTGATCTCCGGCGTCGAGTCGTCACCGCCGGGCATCAGGTCCTTGAGGACGATCTCCGTGAGGCCCAGGTCCACCGGCTGCCGGTTGAGCGAGGCGAACGCCGTCACCCGGATCAGCGCGCCCTCCAGCTCACGGATGTTCCGCGAGATCCGGGAGGCGATGAACTCCAGCACCTCCGGCGGGGCGTTCAGCTGCTCCTGCACCGCCTTCTTGCGCAGGATCGCGATGCGCGTCTCCAGCTCCGGCGGCTGGACGTCGGTGATCAGGCCCCACTCGAAACGGTTCCGCAGCCGGTCCTCCAGCGTGACCAGCTGCTTGGGCGGCCGGTCGCTGGAGAGCACGATCTGCTTGTTGGCGTTGTGGAGCGTGTTGAAGGTGTGGAAGAACTCCTCCTGCGTCGACTCCTTGTCCGCCAGGAACTGGATGTCGTCGACGAGCAGGATGTCCATCTCGCGGTACCGCTTGCGGAAGCTGTCGCCCTTGCCGTCGCGGATGGAGTTGATGAACTCGTTGGTGAACTCCTCGGAGCTCACGTACCGCACCCGGGTGCCGGGGTAGAGGCTTCGCGCGTAGTGCCCGATCGCGTGCAGCAGGTGTGTCTTGCCGAGCCCCGACTCCCCGTAGATGAACAGCGGGTTGTACGCCTTCGCCGGCGCCTCGGCGACGGCGACCGCGGCCGCGTGCGCGAAGCGGTTGGACGCGCCGATGACGAAGGTGTCGAAGAGGTACTTCGGGTTCAGCCGCGCGGTCGGCTCACCGGGGCCGGTCGCCGGCGCCGGCTGCGCGGCCAGCGGGCCGGGCGCGCCGGTGGTGGGCAGGTTCGGGCCCACCGGGCCGCCGCGGTGGACGTGCCCGGAGCCGGGGGGCGGTTCGGGCAGCTCGCGGCGCCGGGCGTCGCGCTGGTCGTAGTCGCCGCGCGACGGCTCGTAGTCGGAGCGCTGCTGGTCGTACGGCGGGCGGTCCATGGGCTGCGGGCGGTAGTCCTGCGCGGGCGGGCCGCCGTAGCCGTCCTGGGAGCCGTACGAGTCCGGGGAGCCGTAGGCGCCGTCCTGCGGGGGCGAGGCGTACGGGTCACGCTCGGGGAAGCCGAGGCGCTGCTGCTGCCAGCCGTACTCCTCCTGCCCCGGCCGCGGCCAGGAGCCGGGCTCCGGGCGCTGGTACTCCGACGGGTAGGCGGGGCGCGCGGTGGGGAGCTGGTCGCCGGAGTGCTGGTCGGCGCGGCGGCGGCCGTAGCCGTCGTAGCCGTCGTACGTCTCGTAGGGCTCGCGGTCCTGCCGGTCCTGCCGGTCCTGCCGCTCAAGGCGGTCGGGGCGGTCGGGGCGGTCCTGGCGGCCGGGCGGGAGCTCGGGCTCCTCGTAGCGCGGCTGGGGACGCGGCACCGGCGGTGGCGAGGGCTCGCCGACGGTGTCGTCGACGGTAATCGCGATGCGGATCGGGCGGCCGCACTCCCGGCTCAGGGTCTCGCTGACGACGGGCGCGAGGCGGCCCTCGAGCACGCCCTTGGCGAATTCGTTGGGCACGGCGAGCAGGGCCGTGTCGGCGACGAGTGCCAGGGGCTGGCAGCGCCGGATCCAGTGTTCGTCCTTGCCCTCGACTCCCTGCCCGCGGCCTTCGCCGAGGAGTTGCTCCAGGACGCGTGGCCACACTGCGGCAAGATCGGCAGGTACGTCAGCCACAGGGCACGCTCTCTCACAGGTCCCTCGATCGTGTGAAGCGAAGGACGGGTCGGGATGTAAATCGGGTGGTGAAGGGTCAAGGGAACGAATCGGAGTCCAGTCACGGTAGTCAGCGCGGCCGGTACGGTTCAAGTTGTTGTCCCCAGGCTGTGGACAAGTGTCCCCCGGCCGTCGCCGGTTTGACCGAATGGCGCAGCCGCGCGTACCGTAAACAGGTCGAGTTGTCGATGGCTGCTGCCGCCTGCCTCCGATGGGCACAGATCGCGCAAGTTGATCGGTCAGCGGTGCACTCGGGCGTAACGCGAGCTACTCGTGGGCGCACGGTGACAGCCAAGACGGCACCCCGCAAACACCGAGTCTTTCTGGAGCCCCCGAGTGAGCAAGCGCACCTTCCAGCCGAACAACCGTCGCCGCGCCAAGACCCACGGCTTCCGGCTGCGTATGCGCACCCGTGCCGGCCGCGCGATTCTCGCGTCCCGCCGCAGCAAGGGTCGCGCCCGTCTGTCCGCCTGATCCCAATCGGGTCATGACGTCGTGCTGCCCACCGAGAACCGGCTGAGGCGGCGCGAGGACTTCGCGACCGCGGTACGACGGGGTCGCCGGGCTGGGAACCGGCATCTCGTCGTCCACCTTCGTAGCGGTGCCACGGACCCGCATGCGCCTGGGGAGAGCGCTCCCCCGTCGCGTGCGGGTTTCGTCGTGAGCAAGGCCGTGGGTGGTGCGGTGGTGCGCAACAAGGTGAAGCGCAGGCTTCGCCATCTGATGCGCCAGCGAGTCGACCGGCTGCCCCCCGGTAGCCTGGTAGTCGTACGAGCGCTGCCCGGTGCGGGTGACGCCGACCATGCACAGCTGGCCCGAGACCTGGACGCCGCCCTGCGGCGGCTGCTGGGAGGGGGCGCGCGATGAAGTACCCACTGCTTGCCCTGATCAAGATCTACCAGTGGACGATCAGTCCGCTGCTGGGGCCGGTGTGCAAGTACTACCCGTCGTGCTCCCACTACGGGTACACGGCCATCGACCGGCACGGTGCCATCAAGGGCACAGCACTCACGGCCTGGCGCATCCTGCGGTGCAATCCGTGGTCGCTGGGCGGTGTGGACCATGTTCCGCCGCGCAAGCGTCCGCGGTGGCACGAAATGCTGCGTAACGCCTGGCGTGCACGCAGGGGCGGGACCTCCGCCGCCGAACCGGCCACCGAGGGACAGACCTCTCCCACAGGTCAGACAAGTCCCCCGAGCCCGGCCGCAGAGACCCCGTCCCATGCCCAAGGAGCATGATTAGTGGACACGATTGCCAGCCTCTTCAGCTTCATCACAACCCCTGTCTCCTGGGTCATCGTCCAGTTCCACAGCGTGTACGGCGCCGTCTTCGGCCCTGACACCGGATGGGCCTGGGGCCTGTCCATCGTGTCCCTGGTGATCCTGATCCGCATCTGCCTGATCCCGCTCTTCGTGAAGCAGATCAAGGCCACGCGCGCGATGCAGACTCTCCAGCCGGAGATGAAGAAGATCCAGGAGCGCTACAAGAACGACAAGCAGCGCCAGTCCGAAGAGATGATGAAGCTCTACAAGGAGACGGGCACCAACCCGCTCTCCTCGTGTCTTCCCATCCTGGCCCAGTCGCCGTTCTTCTTCGCCCTGTACCACGTGCTCAACAGCATCGCGTCGAACGACACCATCGGCGTGATCAACACCCGGCTGCTGGAGAGCGCCCAGAAGGCGCACATCTTCGGCGCCCCGCTCGCGGCGAAGTTCACGGACAGCTCGGCCAAGGTCGAGGCGCTCAACTCCTCGCTGACCGACGTCCGCGTCGTCACGGCCATCATGATCGTGCTGATGTCGCTGTCGCAGTTCTACACGCAGCGCCAGCTGATGACGAAGAACGTCGACACCACGGTGAAGACGCCGTTCATGCAGCAGCAGAAGATGCTGATGTACGTCTTCCCCGTCATCTTCGCCGTCTTCGGCATCAACTTCCCGGTCGGTGTCCTCGTCTACTGGCTGACCACCAACGTGTGGACCATGGGCCAGCAGATGTACGTCATCCACAACAACCCCACGCCGGGTTCCAAGGCCCAGGCCGCCTACCTGGAGCGCCTCACCAAGCACGTCACCCACCAGGGCAAGACCCGCAACCGTCGTGAGCGGGCCATCGTCAAGGCCATCGTCGCCAAGGGCCGGGATCGCAACGAGTACGAGCGGAAGTTCATCAACGGTCTGAACAAGGCGGGGCTCGCGGCTCAGGCCGACGGCATGGTGATCAAGAGCGAGGGCACCGCCGCCGCCCAGTCCGATGACGGTACGCCGGGCACCGGGGCCGCTCCCAAGCGGCAGCAGCCCAAGCGGCAGTCCAAGTCCCAGCGCCAGACCGGTCCGGCCAAGGCAGCCGGTGAACCCACCTCGCTGACCAAGTCCGACGACGAGCCCGAGGACGACGGCAAGCCCGCGGCCCCCGCCAAGAAGGGCGGCGCCAAGCCCGCCGGCAGCACCCGCAGCAGGGCCCAGTCCGGGCAGCGCAAGGGCCCGCAGCGGCCCAAGTCCTCGTCCAAGAAGTAAGAAGGAGTCCATCCCGTGACGGAAGGCACCACCGCCGCCGCTGGCGAGGGCACAGACACCCTCAGCCGCCTCGAGCAGGAGGGCGAGATCGCCGCGGACTACCTGGAGGGTCTGCTCGACATCGCCGACCTCGACGGTGACATCGACATGGACGTCGAGGCCGACCGGGCCTCCGTCTCGATCATCAGCGACGCGGGCACCCGTGATCTGCAGAAGCTGGTCGGTCGTGACGGTGAGGTCCTGGAAGCCCTCCAGGAGCTCACGCGGCTGGCCGTGCACCGGGAGACCGGCGACCGCAGCCGCCTCATGCTCGACATCGACGGCTACCGCGCCAAGAAGCGGTCCGAGCTGTCCGAGCTGGGCGCCAAGGCCGCCGCCGAGGCCAAGAGCAGCGGCGAGGCCGTGAAGCTGGACCCGATGACGCCGTTCGAGCGCAAGGTCGTGCACGACGCGGTCAAGGCGGCCGGCCTGCGCAGCGAGTCCGAGGGCGAGGAGCCGCAGCGCTTCGTCGTCGTGCTTCCCGCCTGATCGGCCACTACGTTCCATCGGCCCCGTCTGTGCGCAGACGGGGCCGAATTTTGTCAGCCTGATAGTTCTGTGGTTCTGGTGTCGGCGCCCCGTGCCGGCACGGTACGGAAGGACGGTCCCCCGTGACGGAGGCAGCGGAGCTTCCCCCCGCGCCCGAGCAGGCACGCGAGGTGTTCGGCAATCGCTTCGAGGACGCGGTCCGGTACGCGGAGCTGCTCGCGGAGGCGGGTGTGCAGCGCGGCCTGATCGGCCCGCGTGAGGTGCCCCGCCTGTGGGAGCGGCATCTGCTGAACTGCGCGGTGCTCTCGGAGGTCGTGCCCGAGGGCGTGACGGTGTGCGATGTGGGATCGGGGGCCGGTCTGCCGGGCATCCCCCTGGCGCTGGTCCGGGAGGACCTCAAGATCACTCTGCTGGAGCCGCTGCTCCGGCGCACCAACTTCCTCACCGAGGTCGTGGAGCTGCTCGGCCTGGATCATGTGACGGTCGTCCGCGGCCGGGCCGAGGAGGTCATGGGCAAGCTGACCCCGGTGCACGTGGTGACCGCGCGCGCCGTGGCTCCGCTGGACCGCCTCGCCACCTGGGGCATCCCCCTGCTGCGTCCTTACGGCGAGATGCTGGCCCTCAAGGGCGACACCGCCGAGGAGGAACTGAAGAGCGCGGCGACGGCGTTGAGCAAGCTCGGCGCCGTGGAGACATCGATCGTGCATGTGGGCGAGGGCGTGGTGGACCCGATGTCCACGGTGGTACGGGTCGAGGTCGGGGAGAGCCCGGGCGGTGTGCGGTTCGCCGCGAAGCGCGCCAAGGCCGCCCGCACGGGACGGGCGCGACGACGGCGCTGAGGGTTGGACGTACTCCACACAAGCTGCCAAACCCATGCATGCCGGAGTGTCGCGGCAGTACCGCCCCGGCTGCTGTGCATCGTGTTTCACGTGAAACGTCGCTCACTGCTGCACGGCATCATCAGTCGGGGCCGCGCCGCGGCCGAACCCCGTGACCGGAAGCCCCTCGGTTCTCTCGGAGAGGCTCCCGGTTCCGATGAGACACGGGCCTCCTCCGCGGGCGCGGAGTTGTCCACAGAGGTGGATTTCTCCACAGAACGCCAGGGCTCACTGGTTCACGACCCCGAAGGCATGGGAGGCTCTGTTCATAGCGAGCCTGAAGTCGAGGAGAGTGAATCCTTGCGGTCCGACGCCAACATCGCGGGACCGATGACCGATCCGGTCCCCGGTCCCCGTACCGAATCGACGGGAGCGGATGTTTCACGTGAAACACCGCCTCCGATGGACGACACTCCCATCGGTCGCGCTGCCCAACTGGCGGTGGAGGCTCTGGGGCGAGCCGGCGAAGGCCTGCCACGGCCCGAGCAGACCCGCGTCATCGTGGTCGCCAACCAGAAGGGCGGTGTCGGCAAGACGACGACCACCGTCAACCTTGCCGCGTCGCTCGCTCTGCACGGCAGTCGTGTCCTGGTGATCGACCTCGACCCCCAGGGCAACGCGTCCACCGCCCTGGGCATCGACCACCACGCCGACGTCCCCTCCATCTACGACGTCCTGGTGGAGAGCAAGCCGCTGGCGGAAGTCGTCCAGCCGGTCCCCGACGTCGAGGGGCTCTTCTGCGCACCCGCCACGATCGATCTCGCCGGTGCGGAGATCGAGCTGGTGTCGCTGGTGGCGCGGGAAAGCCGGCTGCAGCGGGCGATCCAGGCGTATGAGCAGCCGCTGGACTACATCCTCATCGACTGCCCGCCCTCGCTCGGCCTGCTGACGGTCAACGCGTTGGTGGCCGGCCAGGAGGTCCTGATCCCGATTCAGTGCGAGTACTACGCGCTGGAGGGCCTGGGACAGCTGCTGCGCAACGTCGATCTGGTGCGGGGCCACCTCAACCCCACCCTGCACGTATCGACGATCCTGCTCACCATGTACGACGGCCGGACGCGCCTCGCGTCGCAGGTCGCGGACGAGGTGCGCACCCACTTCGGCGACGAGGTACTGCGGACGAGCATTCCTCGCTCCGTCCGTATCTCGGAGGCGCCGAGCTATGGGCAGACGGTGCTGACCTACGATCCTGGATCGAGCGGTGCCCTCTCCTACTTCGAGGCGGCACGAGAGATCGCGTTGAGGGGCGTCGGCGTCAGCTATGACGCGGCGGGGGCCCACATCGGCGCACAGCAGAACGATCCGAGCATGGTGGAGGGCATCCAGTGAGCGAGCGACGGAGGGGGCTGGGTCGTGGTCTAGGCGCACTGATCCCTGGGCCGGCGGAGAAGACGGTGACGCCCCCGGCGGTGGGGGGTACTGCTTCCACGTCTCCGGCGGCGGTGCCGGGTCTGCCCGGCGGTCGAAGCGGGGGCGCCGCGAACTTGGCGACCCTGTCGGCTGTTTCACGTGAAACGGAAGAGGCGCCGGCCCAGAGCGCCGCGGCCGTGCCCGCGCCGCCCATGGGCGCGCACTTCGCCGAGATCCCGCTCGACGCCATCACGCCGAACCCGCGGCAGCCGCGGGAGGTGTTCGACGAGGACGCCCTGTCCGAGCTCATCACCTCCATCAAGGAGGTCGGCCTCCTCCAGCCGGTCGTCGTGCGGCAGGTGGGGCCAGAGCGCTATGAGCTCATCATGGGCGAGCGCCGGTGGCGTGCCTGCCATGAGGCGGGACTCGAGGCGATCCCGGCGATCGTGCGGGCCACGGACGACGAGAAGCTCCTCCTGGACGCGCTGCTGGAGAACCTGCACCGCGCCCAGCTGAATCCGCTGGAAGAGGCCGCCGCCTACGACCAGTTGCTCAAGGACTTCAACTGCACGCACGACCAGCTGGCGGACCGCATCGGCCGCTCCCGGCCTCAGGTGTCCAACACCCTGCGTCTGCTGAAGCTGTCGCCCACCGTCCAGCGCCGGGTGGCCGCCGGTGTGCTGTCCGCCGGGCACGCGCGGGCGCTGCTGTCCGTCGAGGACTCCGAGGATCAGGACCGGCTGGCCCACCGCATCGTGGCCGAGGGGCTGTCGGTGCGGGCGGTCGAGGAGATCGTGACCCTGATGGGTTCACGGCCCCAGAAGGCTCAGCGGTCCAAGGGTCCGCGCGCGGGAGCCCTGGTCTCCCCGGCTCTGACAGAACTGGCGACGCGTCTGTCGGATCGCTTCGAGACGCGCGTGAAGGTCGACCTCGGGCAGAAGAAGGGCAAGATCACCGTCGAGTTCGCCTCGATGGAGGACCTCGAGCGCATCCTGGGCACCCTCGCTCCCGGGGAAGGGCCCGTGCTGCAGCCGAGCCTGACGGACGACGACTCCGTGGAGGCCGAGGGCTGACCCTCCGAGGTCAGGCCGAGAGCCGTCCGAGCGACCAGGGGCGGGCCGTGTCCGGTGTCTACCGGAACACGGTCCGCCCTTTGCTTTTTGGCGGTATCGGCGGAATCGCTTCATGGATACGATGCGTTCGGGTATGGCGCATCCACCCGGCAGCACCTCGGAGAGCAAGGCAGGAGCCATGCGATTGACGAGCCGCACCGGACTGGTGAGCGCGGGGCTGGGGGTGGGCGCCGTCAGCGGGTTCATCGGCAGCCTGCTCAGGGAACGGAGTGCTCTGACGGCCGCCCGCGTGGCAGCGGGCGAAGGAAGCGAGGAACAGCCTTCATGGGGCGTCGGCTCGTACCGCTCACGCTGGACAACCTTCCGGACCTCCCCCGGCGCTGCCGCTCATGCGTCTTCTGGGAACTCGACCCCGTCAGTGGCGAGGCAGCGGTAAGGGCGGGCACGTCCGCGGAGGAGAAGGAGTCGTGGATCTCGGCCGTTCTCCTGGACTGGGGATCCTGCGGGCGGGTCGTCTACGTCGACGACGTCCCCGTGGGCTTCGTGATCTACGCACCGCCCGCCTATGTGCCACGCTCCGCGGCGTTCCCCACAAGCCCCGTGTCGCCGGACGCGGTACAGCTGATGACCGCGTTCATCCTGCCCCGGTACCAGGGTCAGGGACTGGGCCGCGTGATGGTGCAGACGGTGGCGAAGGATCTGCTGCGCCGGGGCTTCAAGGCGATCGAGGCCTTCGGCGACGCCCGCTGGAAGGAACCCGCCTGCCTGCTGCCCGCCGACCATCTGCTGGCCGTGGGCTTCAAGACGGTCCGTCAGCATCCCACCCATCCCCGGATGAGACTGGAGCTGAGGACGACGCTCTCCTGGAAGGAGGACGTCGAGATGGCGCTGGACCGGCTGCTCGGGGCGGTACAGAAGGAGCCGGCGCTGAGGCCGCTGTGAGTGCGTCCGCGGGAGCGTGACCGTCTCCCCGCCGGATGTGCTGCCGTCATGCGAATGGGCCGGCCCTTCCGGGCCGGCCCACTCGTGTTTCACGTGAAACGTCAGTCGGCGATGAAGTCCTCGAGGTCGCGGACGATCGCGGCCTTCGGCTTGGCGCCGACGATGGTCTTGGCCACCTCGCCACCCTGGTACACGTTCAGGGTCGGGATGGACATGACGCCGTACTTGGCGGCCGTGCCGGGGTTCTCGTCGATGTTCAGCTTGACGATCTCGATCTTGTCTCCGTACTCGGAGGCGATCGCCTCGAGGGACGGAGCGATCTGACGGCACGGACCGCACCAGGCGGCCCAGAAGTCCACCAGGACGGGCTTGTCGCTCTTGAGGACGTCCTGCTCGAAGGAGTCGTCGGTCACGTTCTTCAGGGTGCCGGCCACAGCGGGCTCCTTAACTGGTCGGTGCGTGGGGCGGGTGGGGGTCAGACAGAGGTCTTCTCGGGCTCGGCCTGCTCCTCGTCCGAGAGGGCCGCGAGGTAGCGCTCGGCGTCGAGGGCGGCGGCACAGCCCGTGCCGGCCGCGGTGATCGCCTGCCGGTACGTGTGGTCGACCACGTCACCGGCGCCGAAGACACCGGTGATGTTCGTGCGCGTCGAGGGCGCGTCGACCTTGAGGTAGCCCTCCTCGTCCAGCTCCAGCTGGCCCTTGAAGAGCTCGGTGCGCGGGTCGTGGCCGATCGCGATGAACAGGCCAGTGGCCGCCAGGTCCGAGAGCTCGCCGGTCTTGACGTTGCGCAGCTTCAGGCCCGAGAGCTTCTGGTCGCCCTGGACCTCGGCGATCTCGCTGTCCCAGACGAACGAGATCTTCGGGTCGGCGAAGGCACGCTCCTGCATCGCCTTGGAGGCGCGCAGGGTGTCACGGCGGTGGACGATCGTCACGGACTTGGCGAAGCGCGAGAGGAAGGTGGCCTCCTCCATCGCGGTGTCGCCACCACCGATCACGGCGATGTCCTGGTCCTTGAAGAAGAAGCCGTCACACGTGGCGCACCACGAGACACCGCGGCCGGACAGGGCGTCCTCGTTCGGCAGGCCGAGCTTGCGGTGCTGCGAGCCGGTGGTGACGATGACGGCCTTGGCCTTGTGCACCGTACCGGCGGTGTCCGTGACGGTCTTGATCTCACCGGTCAGGTCGACGGCGACCACGTCGTCCGGGACGAGTTCGGCGCCGAAGCGCTCCGCCTGGGCCCGCATGTTGTCCATGAGCTCGGGGCCCATGATGCCTTCCTGGAAGCCGGGGAAGTTCTCGACCTCGGTGGTGTTCATCAGCGCACCGCCGGCGGTGACGGCGCCCTCGAACACCAGGGGCTTCAGCGACGCACGGGCGGTGTAGAGCGCCGCCGTGTAGCCGGCGGGCCCGGAGCCGATGATGATCACGTTACGGACGTCGCTCACGGCTGAATTCCTCGTCTCTGGTCTGCGTCGGTCGACCGGTGGGAGCCGCCTTTGCAGCTCTCACCCCACCCAACGGATCCTAAGGGGCGCGCATTCCCGCCGTGCCCGCGCACACGGACACGGCCCGTTGCCGGCACGGTGAGGAACACACCCAGTACGGGATACCACGCGGGAGGCGGACGAAGCGCCGGACGTCAGGGCCGTGTGGGCCGGACGTCAGAGCGGGCGCGCCGGTCGTCAGGAGCGTGCGTAGGAGTGCTCGAGCAGAACCTTCGCCGTGGTGGCCGCGGACACGTTGTCCACACAGGTCGCCTCGACGATGTACGCGGTCACACGGGAGCTGTCCGAGGCGTCGGGGAGCACCACAAGCATCGCCTCCTTCCCCTGGTACGTGCCCTTCTCGGTGGCGAGCGCGGCGTCGTCGCGGCCGATGCCGTCGCTGACGCACTTCGGCACCGCGGGCTCCTTGAGAACCCGGGGACTGACGGCGTGGGACTCCGACTGCGACCCGAAGGTTCGCCCGGTGCTGGCGCCCTTCCGCTCCCCCTGGCTCTGTGCGAGGAGATCGGTGACCTGCTTCTCCAGCTTCCCCTCGGAGAAGGTGTCCGACGCGGTGGTCCGGGGGCCCTCGTCCGGCCCTCCCTCGTTCATGCTCGACAGCACCACTGATCCGAGCCCCAGAGCCGCGACCGTGAACACGGTCCCCAGGACGGCGACCCGTCGGCGCCCGCCGCGGAGACGGCCCTTGCGGCCCGGCCCGGTCGTGGAGGAGCGGGGGCGCCCGGCCGGCCGGTCCTGGAGCGGCGATGTTTCACGTGAAACATGCGCCTGCTCGTCGCCGGGGGACGCGGACGAACTACCGGCGGTGTCCCCGGTGGTCTCGGGTTCCGGCGCCGTGGCATGCAGCAGGGCCTCCGCGGCCAGCGCCGCGTCGATGCGTCCCGCCACCTCGGCGGGCATCCGCGGCGGGCCCGGCGCCGTGCCCAGCAGGTCCCGGATCTCCTCGAGCGAGGCATGGACGTCCGCGCAGAGCGCGCACTCGTCCAGATGCCGGCGCACTTCGGCGCTCCGGGCGGATGGCAGGAGTCCCTCGGTGAGGTCGGAGATCTCCGCGACGTCCGGGTGCTCCGCCCTGTCCGTCGTCGACGTCACGCTCGCCCACCTCCGCCCTTCACTGCAGCCGGGTCGTTCGATCCTGAGTCCGGGGGATCCGCCTGTCGCGGTCCCGCTGCGGGTGGGACGGACGTCCCCTGCGTCCGGTTCCGTCCCTCACCCCGTTTCTTCTCACCGGGCCCGTCCGGCCGCAGATGAGTGAGCAGGGGCAGCAGTCTGGCTCTGCCGCGGGCGCAGCGGCTCTTCACCGTGCCGGTGGGCACTTCGAGGATGCGGGCGGCTTCCGCGACCGGGTATCCCTGCATGTCAACGAGCACGAGCGCGGCCCGCTGATCCGGCGGGAGGGTGCCCATGGCCTCGATGAGCTGGCGGTGCAGATCGTTGCGCTCCGCGGGGGCCGAGGCGGACTCGTGGGGCTCGAGCAGCTGCTCCAGGCGCTCCGTGTCGTCGACCGGGGAGGTCTTCCGGGAGGCCGCCTTGCGGGCGCGGTCCAGGCAGGCGTTCACCGTGATCCGGTGCAGCCACGTCGTGACGGCCGACTGGCCCCTGAAGGTGTGGGCGGCCCGGTAGGCGGAGACCAGGGCGTCCTGGACGGCGTCAGCGGCTTCCTCGCGGTCGCCCAGCGTCCGCAGGGCCACGGCCCACAGCCGGTCGCGGTGCCGGCGCACGAGCTCACCGAAGGCGTCGGGGTCGCCCTCGACATGCCGGGTGAGCAGATCCTGATCGCTCACTCCGTCATGTGCGGCGCCTGCTGCCATCGGGTCCCCTCCCTCGATGCGGACGGGCTAGCTGGTCACCTTGACGTCCACGACACGGCCACGGAAGTTGCCGTCACTCGTCTGCGGCAGTTCGGTCAGCCAGACCAGCAGGTACCGGGACTTGACCGCTTCCCCGGGCTTGAGGGTCACACTGGAGCCGGTGCCCTCGGCGACCTTGGCGTAGTCGTCGAAAGACGTGGGCTGTACCCCTGCGTCGCTCGGGGCGGCACGGAGTTCCACCGACGTGTTCCCCACGAAGGAGACGGTGACCTTGCCGACCTGCTGGGACCGGCCGAGGTCGAGGATCACTCCAACGCCGGACTTGAGCCGGCCGAAGTCCGTACTCAGGTAGTAGTCCGTCTGCCAGTACGTACCCGGCGTGCTGTCGTACACCTTGCCCACGTCGGCCGGCTTCTCGGAGCCGTCGCTGCCGAACGGGTCGAAGTCCCGCGCCGCCGTGATGGCGATGGGCTTACCGCTCACCGGCTTCTTCGGGCTCTTGTCGTCGCCGTCCGTCGTCTGGGTCTTGTTCGTGTCGTCCGCCTTGCCGCCCTGATCCATGAGCGCGTCCGCGAGCTGCCAGCTGCCCAAGCCCAGCGCGGCGATCAGCAGCGCCGAGACGGCCCACTTGAGCGCCTTGCCCGTGCGGCTCTGCAGCGGAGGAGGCGGTGTCGGGAGCGCCTGGGTGACACCGGGGTGCGGCGTCGGACGGCCGTAGGTGCCCTGCTGGTACGTGGTGCGCTGGTACTCGGGCGGGGTCGTGAACGCCGGCTCCGGCGGGCGGATGCGGGGCATCTCACCGATCGCCTTCACCAGCTCCTCCGGCGTGGTGCACGCCGACTCGTGGCGCGAGGCGGTGGCGCCGTCGTTGGCGAGCGCGCGCATGGCCAGCTCGGACAGCCCCCGGTGGACGCCCGCGCGCACCTGGTCGGGCGGGATCAGCCCGATGTCCTTCGGCAGCCCGGACATGCCGTAGGCGTCGCTCTCGTACGGCCAGCGCTGGGTGAGCGCCGCGTACAGCAGGGCGCCGATCGACTCCGTGTCGGTGCGCTGCGGCGTCTCGGAGCTGACGCCGCGCAGCGCCGCGTTCACCGCGAGGCCGCGGATCCGCCACTGTCCGGTCGAGGTGCGCAGGACGGCGTTGGGGTTCAGCCGCAGATGGGCGAGACCCTCGCGGTGTGCCGCCGCCATCGCTGCGGAGATCTGACTGACCATCTGGTAGGCGTCGTACACCTCCAGCGGGCCGGCCGCCAGGAGCGCGGTCAGTTCCGTGGCGTCGGGGAGCCATTCGTGCACGACGTAGACGACGTCGTTCTCCTCGACGGCGTCCAGGACCTGGACGAAGCGCGGGTCGCCCAGCAGGGCGGAGGAACGGGCCGCGGCAAGGACGGACCGGGCGCGCGAGTGGTCCGCGGGCAGGATGTGCACGCCGACGGCGCGGCGGAGCTTCTCGTCCACGGCACGCCAACTGCTGAACCCGTCCAGACGGGTGACGCACTCCTCGAGGCGGTAGCGCCTGGCCAGCTTGTGACCGCTGTGCAGTTCGGGTGGCGAGGTCATCGCGGAACCGTCGGCCCCGGTGTTCTCCTGTGCCTCGTCGTTGTCCGTGTCCCGCTCCCGGTTCTGGGCCACCCCGTCGGCCGTGGACTGGTCCGCCTGTGCGGTCAGCGGCTGCTCGCCGCTGTTGTCTGCCACGTCGACGGCAGCTGTGCTCCGTTCGGCCACCGTCGTTCCCTGCCTCCCCATCCCATGCGCGTCGGCCGGCGTCCGTCGCGCGCCGTTCGACGCCGAGACCAATTGTGCCCACAGTCCGCCGCTATGCACGACACACGGTGGCCGTTGATGGTTGTGCGCCTACCCCGTGTCTCAGCGTCCAAGGCGTCCGCGAACCATACCGACCAGCGAGTTGACCTCGTCGATCCGCATCCGGCGCGCGGCCACGAAGAACACGCCGAACAGCACGGCCCCGCCGGCCAGCAGTGCCGCGAACGAGCCCGCGACCCCCTGGCCCAGGGCCTGGCTGACCCCGTAGCAGGCCGCGCCGCTGAGCAGCGCGGCCGGGACGGCGGCGATGCACAGCCGGGCGTAGGTCCGCAGTACCCGGGCACCGTCCAGGTCGCCGCCCAGCCGCTTGCGCAGCCGGCGCCAGGCGACGCCGACGCCGATCGCGTAGGCCAGGCCGTAGGAGGCGGCCATACCGACCACGGCCCAGCGGGCCGGGAGCACGACGTAACAGATGCCCGAGACGATCGCGTTGCCCGCGGCCACGATGACCGTGTTGTAGAAGGGGGTGCGGGTGTCCTCGTACGCGTAGAACGCGCGCAGGACGACGTACTGCACGGAGTAGGGGATCAGGCCGAGGCCGAAGGCCATCAGCATGTAGCCCATGTTGGTGGCCGCCGAGGTGCCCGAGGAGCCGAACATCAGGGTGCACATCGGGATGCCGAGCGAGACGAAGCCGAAGGCGAGCGGCACGATCAGGACGGCCGTGGTGCGCAGTCCCTGGGAGATGTCGTCACGGACCGCGCCGGCGTCGCCGTCGGCCGCCGAGCGTGAGATACGGGGCAGGAGGGCGGCCATCAGGGAGACGGTGATGATGGCCTGGGGCAGGCCCCAGATCAGCTGGGCGTTGGCGTATGCCGCGAAGCCGGTGCCCTGGACGGCGGAGTCCAGGCCCGCGGCCGTGGACAGCTGGGTCACCACCAGGGCGCCCGCCTGGTTGGCGAGGACGAACAGGATGGTCCACTTGGCGAGCATCGCCGCCTTGCCGAGCCCGTGGCCCTTCCAGTCGAACCGCAGGCGCATGCGGAACCCGGTCTCGCGCAGATACGGGATCATCGCGAGGGCCTGGACGACGAGTCCGAGCAGGACGCCGACGCCGAGCAGTTGCTGGCCCTCCGGCGGGATGTTCGTGACCTCCATCTTCGAGTCCCCGGCGGTGCCGTAGACCCAGATGAAGGTGCCGAGCGTGACGATGATGACGATGTTGTTCAGGACCGGGGTCCACATCATCGCGCCGAACCGGCCGCGCGCGTTGAGGATCTGACCCATCACCACATGCACGCCCATGAAGAAGATCGAGGGCAGGAAGAAGCGGGTGAAGGTGACGGCGACGTCGTTGGCCGCCGGGTCGGTGGCGACCGGGTTCGACAGCGCGCGCACCAGGAGCGGGGCGGCCAGCCACGCGAGGGTGGTGAGGGCGGCCAGGGCGACCATCACGAGCGTCAGCAGGCGGTTGGCGTACGCCTCGCCCCCGTCGTCGTCGTCCTTCATCGCCCGCACGAGCTGCGGTACGAAGACGGAGTTGAGACCACCGCCGACGGTGAGGATGTAGATCATGGTCGGCAGCTGGTAGGCGACCTGGAACGAGTCGCCGAGGAGGCCGAGGCCCAGGGCCGAGACGATCAGCGCGGACCGGATGAACCCGGTGAGGCGGGACACCATGGTGCCGGCCGCCATCACGGCGCTCGACTTCAGCAGTCCCCCGGCCCGGCCGCCCTTCTTCGGCGCGGGGGCCGGTTCCGGCGCGGGCGCTTCCGCGGCGGGAGGCGGGGTGGCTCCCGCGTAGTGGCCGGGCGTCGGGGACGCGGGGCCCGGGACGGGTGCCGCGGCATAGTTCTGCATGCCGTTCACCGGGGGGTGTCCGGGGTGTGCGCCGCCGTGCTGCTGAGGGTGTCCGCCGGCCTGCTGCTGGTCGGGGAAGGCGCCGCTCTGCTGCTGGTCGCGGAAGAGGTGGGCGAAGGCGTCCGGTTCGTGTCGCTGGTCGCCCGTCTGGCCGACCAGGTCGTCCACGCCCACGAACTGCGTGGTGCGCGGGTCGTCGCCGTACGGCAGGTGCTGCGTCGGCCCGTCCGGCTCCGGCGCGGGCGTCTGGGCCCACACCCGCGGGTCGGGGGCGTACGGCGACTGGGGCGGCTGCCCGTACAGCGGCTGCTGAGGGGCGTAGGCGCCCGGCGGGGGCGGCGGGTGGGCGGCGCGGTCGTACAGCGCCTCGGCGACCGGGTCCTGCGCGGAGAGGTCCTGCGCCCGGTAGGGGTCCTGGTCGTAGGCGTCCTGGAGGTACGGGTCGGCGGGCGGCGGCGGCGCCTGGTCGTGCCCGGGCGGCGGACCCTGCGGGGGGTCCGACTCGGGATGGCCCGAGTTGCCCGCGGCATGGCCGCGGTCACCGTCGTACGGCGCGTTCATGGTTACCCCACCTCATCGTCCCCGGCCCACCGGCCACGACATCCTCAACGGTCCACTCTCTCACCCGTGCCGGACGGGTCGGCGTTTTCCGGTGCGGTGTCCGGTGCCGGGTCACTCGGCTGCTCGGGGCCGTCCGCCTTCGTGTCCGCCCCGGACTCCTGGGTGAGACGCTCCCCGGCGGCTTCCGGGTTCTGCGGGTCGCCGGCGTCCTCGCCCGCGTCGTCGTCCCGCTCCTGCGCGTCGCGGGCGGCGGCCCGCTTGCGCTGGGTGTACATCCGGAAGCCGGCGAGGACGAGCAGCAGCACGCCGCCGCCGATGACCAGCATCACCGTGGCGGTGATCTCGGTGACCTTCACGTCGAACGTGACGGGCTCGCCGTACTTCTGGCCGTCCTGCGTGTACAGCTGGGCGACGACCGTCGCCCGGCCGTTGGCGTTGGCGGACGTGGTGAACTTCACCGACTGGCTGTGGCCGCCCGAGACCGTGACGGGGTGCTCCTCGTAGGCGTTCCCGCCGATCTCGAGACGGGTCGGGTTGGTCGAGCTGAGCCGCAGCACCAGGTGCTCGACGCCCTGCACCAGGTTGTTCTGGACGGTCACGGGGATGGTGGCGCTGCGGCCGGAGAGCTTCGTCTCCGACTTGTCGATCAGTCTGACCTGCCCGATGAGCCCGTCGAGGTACGACTCGATGCCGCTCCGGTAGATCGCGGCCTCGGACTGACGGTTCCGCCACGACGCGGACATCGACCGGTTCAGCGCCCGTCCGAACGGGGTCACCACGCGGGACTGGTCGGAGAGGATCACCTTGAACCTGTCGAGCTTGTCCTGTGTCCGCGCGATCTGCTCGTACGTCGCCTTCGGCAGCTCGTTCCTGCGCAGGGAGGAGGGGTACGAGGACGCCGGGGGGACCTTGGTCGTGGCGGCGGAATCGGGTTCGGACCTGGCGGCCGCCGGGAGGCCCTGTGCTTCGGACCAGGTGCCGTTCTGGAGGGCGTCCAGAGCCTCGGCCATCGTCTGGGCCTGGCTTGCCGACGGGGTGCGCTGCGGTGCGACGACGACGCTGCGCCGCTTGCCCGTCTGCAGGTCGAGGGTCAGGCTCTGGGCCAGGAAGCGCTGTACCGCGAGGGTCGAGGAGGACGCCTTGGTCATGTCGCCCTGGAACGCGACGGACAACGGGGCGTCCGCGACGACGGCGGTGGTGCCGCCGCCGATGGGCCGGGGCGCGGAGGGCGTGTACGACAGGCCGGCGGTCTCCTCGAAGGTATCGCTGCGGGCGATCACCTTGTCGGCTCCGGCGGAGGTGGCGACCTTGACGATGGAGGGGTCGACGGCGCCGTTGACGGGCCAGGAGAAGTCCGTGCTGGGCTTCACGTGGAGGATCGACTCCACGGTTTCGGAGGCGACGTCGGTGGCCTCCTTGAGGTGGCTCAGCGAGCCGGTGACGGACGTGCCGTTGTGTGCGAGGGACGCCAGGTCGGGGTCGCCGAACGGCAGCGCGACGACGTCCTTGTCCGCCACCGCCTTCTGCACCTCGGTGAGCCACTTCTTGGCGACCGCCTGGTGGCTGCCGACGACGGTTTCGTCACCCTCGCCGCTCACCTCGTAACGCTCGGTCATCGACTCGACGGACGCCAGCAGGTCCGGGTCGATCACCCAGGTGACGTCGAGGTCCTTGCCGAGCGCCACCATCCGGTCCAGCCGTCCGCCCGGGGAGATCTCCTCGGCGAGGTCGTCGTCGTGGAAGAGCGGCGTCTGCTGTTCGTCGGATGCCGTCTCCGCCGTCATGTGGGAGGTGGAGATCAGCGGCCACATGAACGTGGTCCTGGACTTCGTGGCGGCCTCGTCCGGCTGCCAGGGCAGGAACGTCCGCTGCACGCCCAGGGTCTGCTCCCACTGCTGGGCGGAGGTCTGCCCGGAGAGCGCCACGGTGAGCTGGTAGACGCCGTCCTGCCCGAGGTTCAGCTTGTTCACCGGCACCGAGATGCTGAAGGGCCGGGAGACGCCCGGGGTGAGCTTGTCGAACTCCTCGGCGTACTTGTCGCCGACCTCCGGGCCGACGGCACTCTGCACGTCGGTGCTGTCCCTGGAGACGGTGTCGATGCCCGAGCGGGTGTTCAGCAGCGGTCCCACGCGCAGTCCCACGTGGGCGTCGGTGACGTTCTGCTTGCCCTTGTTGGTCACCGTTCCCTTGACCGTCACGGTGTCGCCCTCGGTGGGGGCGCTGGGGGTGAGCGTGTCGACCGAGACGGAGACCGGGCCCGTGTCGGTGGCCGCCCGCGGCGCTTCCCCCGGGGCGGCGGCTGCGGGGGAAGCCGTGGGCAGCTGGACCAGCCCGGCCAGCAGGGGCGCTCCGGCGAGCAGGGCTCCGGTGCGCCGCATCCAGCGGCGGGCAGGTGAGGGATTCGTCCCCTGGAAGTCTGCCGCCTCGGCCACGCGCTCGCCCGTCCCTCGTCTTCGTCAATGGTCGTCGGAATGTGCGTCCACGCATGGTAACGATGTGCGCTGAGGGGAAGTGCCGCGGACCGGTGTTACAAGATCGGGGGGCGAGCCCGTTGTCCCTGTATCGGCGGGGGTGTCCGCACCCGCACAATGAGGAGGCTCACGGCCGTTCGGGCCACGTACCCTCTTCTGTTGTGCCGAACGCCAACGAAGAAACCAGTGCCCTGAGCCAGGTGCAGGACCGCGCCGTGAGTGAACTGCTGAGGGTCGCCCCTGTCGCCGACGAACTCGCCCGCCTTTTCCAGGAGGCCGGGTTCTCGCTCGCCCTGGTCGGCGGCTCGGTGCGGGACGCGCTGCTCGGCCGCCTCGGCAACGACCTGGACTTCACGACCGACGCCCGTCCGCAGGACGTGCTGAGGATCGTGCGTCCCTGGGCGGACGCCGTCTGGGACGTCGGAATCGCCTTCGGCACGGTCGGGGCGCAGAAGGACGCCCGTGTCGGGGACGCCGACCGGAGCTTCCAGATCGAGGTGACCACCTACCGCTCGGAGGCGTACGACCGCACGTCGCGCAAGCCGGAGGTGTCGTACGGCGACTCCATCGAGGAGGATCTGGTCCGCCGGGACTTCACGGTGAACGCGATGGCCGTCGCGCTCCCGGAGAAGCGGTTCATCGATCCGCACGGCGGTCTCGGTGATCTCGCGGCACGTGCACTGCGCACGCCGGGGACTCCGGAGGCCTCCTTCTCGGACGACCCGCTGCGGATGATGCGGGCGGCCCGGTTCGCCGCCCAGCTCGACTTCGAGGTGGCGCCCGAGGTCGTCTCGGCCATGAAGGAGATGGCCGGGCGCATCGAGATCGTCTCCGCCGAGCGGGTACGGGACGAGCTGAACAAGCTGATCCTCTCCGCGCACCCCCGCAAGGGGCTCTCACTGCTCGTGGACACCGGCATCGCGGAGTACGTGCTGCCCGAGCTGCCGGCCCTGCACCTGGAAAGGGACGAGCACCACCGGCACAAGGACGTCTACGACCACACGCTGATCGTCCTGGAGCAGGCGATGGCCCTGGAGGAGGGCGGCCCCGATCTGACCCTGCGCCTCGCGGCCCTGCTGCACGACATCGGCAAGCCGCGCACGCGCCGCTTCGAGAAGGACGGCCGGGTCTCGTTCCACCACCACGAGATGGTCGGGGCGAAGATGACCAAGAAGCGCATGACCGCGCTCAAGTACTCGAACGAACTGGTGAAGGACGTCTCCCGGCTCGTCGAGCTGCATCTGCGCTTTCACGGATACGGCACAGGAGAGTGGACGGACTCCGCCGTCCGCCGCTATGTGCGCGACGCCGGCCCGCTTCTCGGCAGGCTCCACAAGCTGACCCGCTCGGACTGCACCACGCGCAACCGGCGCAAGGCCGCCGCGCTCTCCCGTGCGTACGACGGCCTGGAGGAGCGCATCGCCCAGCTCCAGGAGCAGGAGGAGCTCGACGCGATCCGTCCCGACCTCGACGGCAACCAGATCATGGAGATCCTCGGCGTCAAGCCGGGTCCGGCCGTCGGTCAGGCGTACAAGCACCTGCTGGAGCTCCGACTGGAGAACGGTCCGATGGCGCATGACGCGGCGGTGGCGGCACTCAAGGAGTGGTGGGCCGCGCAGCAGGGCTGAGAGAACGGAAAGGGGCCATGTTTCACGTGAAACATGGCCCCGCGAGTGCCGGAGGGGGCGGTGTTTCACGTGAAACACCGCCCCCTCCGTCTGTCCTACTTGTCCTTCAGGCAGAGGAGGAAGCTCTTGCTGCCGTTGGTCTCCGTGTACACGTACTGGAAGTCCTTGGCCTCCGCCTCGCACTTGTTCTGCGCCGTGAGGCCGGAGAAGTTGCCCTCCATCTTGGCGAGAACCGTGTACTGCGCCTTCGCGTCGCCGCAGTCGACGACCTCGAGGTCCGGGTCGTTGTCGTCCGTGCTGCCGCGGTGCATGCAGTCGCCGACCGCGGCGGTGTTGGCGTCGTCCTTGCTGGCGATGTAACCACCGATGGCCACACCGGCGACGATCAGCACGATGACGATGTTCTTTATCGTCTTGAAGCTGAGCTTGCGTCCCTGCTGCGGCGGCGGTATCGGAGCACCCGGCGGGGGGAACCCGGGCTGGCCCCCCTGCTGCGGGAAGCCACCCTGGGGCGCCTGGCCCTGGGGCTGGCCGTAGGGCTGCTGCTGGCCCTGGGCGAATGGGTTGCCCTGGGGCGGCGGAGTGGTCACTTGGGGTCCCCCTAGAACATGGGTGCGTGGCGCGAAAGACGCGTTGATAAGACGCCTGTAAGCTACCGGCCCACACTGACAACTCTGTAGCTCAATAAGGCTCTGTGGCGTTGATGTGACACTTACTGGCGCTCAAAACGGGCCATAGTCACAGCTACTGCTCCGTAGATAACGGCGATTGTTACCACCAGCGGGACGGATCGGCCGTCCGGCGGGAGCATCAGGGCCGCCACTCCCGCCGCGCCGACGAAGGCAACGTTGAACAGGACGTCGTACACGGAGAAGATGCGGCCGCGGAAATCGTCGTCGACGGACGACTGGACGATGGTGTCCGTGGCGATTTTCGCGCCCTGGCTCGTCAGACCCAGGACGAACGCTCCGGCCAGCAGAGGGCCGGAGGCGAAGGGCAGACCGAGCGCAGGCACCAGCACCGCCGCCGCGGCGGCGCACACCATGACCCAGCGGCCGGGACCGAGCCGCCCCGCGGCCCAGGGCGTCAGCACGGCCGCGGCGAAGAAGCCGGCGCCGGACACCCCCAACGCCAGCCCCAGCAGTGCGAGTCCCTCGTCCGTGGTCGACGTCAGGGAGTACCGGCACAGCATCAGCAGCATGACCAGCATCGCCCCGTAGCAGAACCGCATCAGCGACATCGCCGCGAGCGACCAGGCGGCCTCCCTGCGCGGTGGCTCCACCAGGTGGCGCACACCCGCCACCAGGTCGCGGGCGGTCCCGCTGAGCGCCGTGGCAAGCCGGGGACGCACCAACGCCCGGTCGGGACCGAGCAGTTCCTTCGCGATGCGCAGCGCGGCCACGGCCGCGCACAGATACAGCGCGGCGCCCACGAGCACCACCGCCGCGTCGGAGTCGGCGACGACCAGACGCACGACGAAGGCCAGACCGCCGCCGGCGGTCGCGGCGAGCGTCCCGGCGGTCGGTGAGAGGGAGTTGGCGATGACCAGCCGTCCGGGGTCCACCACCCGCGGCAGCGCGGCGGACAGGCCGGCCAGGACGAAACGGTTGACGCCGGTGACACACAGGGCGGCGACGAAGAGGAGCCAGTCGGGCACCCGGCCGAGGATGAGGAGGGCGGTCACCGACGCCATCAGGGCGCGCAGCAGATTGCCGTAGAGGAAGACCTGGCGGCGGCGCCAGCGGTCCAGCAGGACGCCGGCGAAGGGCCCGACCACGGAGTACGGGAGGAGCAGGACCGCCATGGCGGAGGCGATCGCCGCGGCCGAGGTCTGCCTCTCCGGCGAGAACACCACGTACGACGCCAGTGCGACCTGGAAGACGCCGTCCGCGCCCTGGGAGAGCAGCCGGACGGAGAGCAGGCGTCGGAAACCCTGGTAGCGCAGCAGAACGCGCAGGTCACGGACGACGGCCATGGGGCACAGCCTCACATACGGGAAGGGTCTCCGGGCCATACGACCCGGAGACCCTCAACTGCCCGCGACGGGAGTTCCTAGCGCTCGACCGCGCCCTGGATGAACTTCTCGACGTTCTCGCGGGCCTCGTCGTCGAAGTACTGCACCGGCGGGGACTTCATGAAGTACGAGGACGCCGAGAGGATCGGGCCGCCGATGCCCCGGTCCTTCGCGATCTTCGCGGCGCGCAGGGCGTCGATGATGACGCCGGCGGAGTTCGGGGAGTCCCAGACCTCGAGCTTGTACTCCAGGTTCAGCGGGACGTCACCGAAGGCACGGCCCTCGAGGCGGACGTAGGCCCACTTGCGGTCGTCCAGCCAGGCGACGTAGTCGGAGGGGCCGATGTGGACGTTCTTCTCGCCGAGCTCCCGGTCGGGGATCTGCGAGGTGACGGCCTGCGTCTTGGAGATCTTCTTGGACTCGAGGCGGTCACGCTCGAGCATGTTCTTGAAGTCCATGTTGCCGCCGACGTTCAGCTGCATCGTGCGGTCCAGGATCACGCCCCGGTCCTCGAACAGCTTCGCCATGACGCGGTGCGTGATGGTGGCGCCGACCTGCGACTTGATGTCGTCACCGACGATCGGGACGCCCGCCTCGGTGAACTTGTCCGCCCACTCCTTGGTGCCGGCGATGAAGACCGGCAGGGCGTTGACGAAGGCGACCTTGGCGTCGATGGCGCACTGGGCGTAGAACTTCGCCGCGTCCTCGGAGCCGACCGGCAGGTAGCAGACGAGAACGTCGACCTGCTTGTCCTTGAGGACCTGGACGACGTCGACCGGCTCCTCGGCGGACTCCTCGATGGTCTCCCGGTAGTACTTGCCGAGACCGTCGAGGGTGTGGCCGCGCTGGACCTGCACACCGCTGTTCGGCACGTCGCAGATCTTGATCGTGTTGTTCTCGGAGGCGCCGATGGCGTCCGCGAGGTCCAAGCCGACCTTCTTGACGTCCACGTCGAAGGCGGCCACGAACTCCACGTCACGGACGTGGTAGTCGCCGAACTGGACGTGCATCAGGCCCGGGACCTTGGACGCCGGGTCGGCGTCCTTGTAGTACTCGACGCCCTGCACCAGCGAGGCGGCGCAGTTGCCCACGCCGACGATGGCTACGCGAACCGAACCCATTCCGGTTGCTCCCTGTGTGTACGAGTGAGGCCCTGGAGCGGGTCTCACGTGGCGGTGTCGTCGGGCGTATCCGGCCGGGGGTCGTCCCCGGTCCGGGGCAGGCCGCCCGGCGTTCCAGATGTGGTGTCCTGCTGAGCGGGCCCCCCGGTGGCGGACCCCTTCAGGTCCCGCCCGGCCCGCTCGCTCTCGATGAGCTCGTTCAGCCAGCGCACTTCGCGCTCCACGGACTCCATTCCGTGGCGCTGGAGCTCGAGCGTGTAGTCGTCGAGGCGCTCCCGGGTCCGGGCCAGGGAGGCGCGCATCTTCTCGAGGCGTTCCTCCAGCCGGCTGCGGCGGCCCTCCAGGACGCGCATCCGCACATCGCGGGAGGTCTGCCCGAAGAAGGCGAACCTCGCGGCGAAGGTCTCGTCCTCGTAGGCGTCCGGTCCGGTCTGGGAGAGCAGCTGCTCGAAGTGCTCCTTGCCCTCCGCCGTCAGCCGGTAGACGATCTTGGCGCGGCGCCCGGTGAGCGGAGCGGCGAGGGCGTCCTCGGTGGTGTTCCCCGGTTCCTCGATCAACCAGCCGTTGGCGACCAGCGTCTTGAGGCAGGGGTAGAGCGTCCCGTAGCTGAACGCACGGAACACGCCCAGTGACGTATTGAGTCGTTTGCGCAGCTCATAGCCGTGCATGGGTGATTCGCGGAGCAGGCCGAGGACGGCGAACTCGAGGATCCCGGAACGCCGGCTCATCGTCGCCTCCCCTCTGCCGCGGTCCCGCCGTGACGGGTTCGTGTGCGGCTCGTCGCCGCCCTTATGCCGAGCTGATGTATCGACTCGATACATCATGACGATAGAACGGCCTTCCGGATGCGACAAGGGGGAGAAGGGTGAACGGGGTCACATCACCGATTCATCGTGAGCAAGTTGCCTGATTTGGGCTGAACTTCTGTGCTCGGCGGGTTTTGGCGGTGCGTAGTCTGTGCGCCATGCACGCCACCGGGAACCGAGTGACGCCTGGGGGCGTCTTTGTCCCCGGTGCAGTACGGGTGAATGCGCACAGCAACGCATCCGTACTTCGGGGGGACCGGAAACCAGCCGCCGTTTCCAGGCGCGCAAGGGTGCGCCTGCCCGAGGAGTAGTCGTTCGATGAGCGAGCACCGTCGCAAACCGCCGCAGCCGCAGGGAGGCGGACGTGCCGCGGCCCGACGCGGCCAGTCCGGCTCGTCCTCCGGCCGCCGCGCGGCACCGCGAGGCGCCACCGGGTCTCCGTCCGATTCCTATGGGTCGGGCTCCCCCGGAGCGGGGGATGAGGAGCGTACGTACGGCAGCCGCGCCGAGGCGCGACGTGCCGCACAGAGAGGCGGAGGCCGCCGTGCCGGCGCCGCCGGGGCCGGCCGTGGCAGAGGACGCGCGGCTCCGCCCGACAAGAAGCGGATCATCGACTATCCGCGCTACGACAAGGACGGCTGGCGCCGGTGGATGCCGTCCTGGAAGCTCGTGTCCGGGCTGTGCCTCGCGTTCCTCGGTAGCCTCGTCGCCGTGGCGGGCATCGGGTACGCCATGGTGAGCGTGCCCAGCGAGGAGAACGCCATGGCGTTGTCCGAGAACAACGTCTACTACTGGGCGGACGGGTCCCAGATGGTGGCCACCGGCAGCGGCCAGAACCGGCAGAACGTCACGATCGACCGGATCCCCGAGGCCATGCAGCGGGCGGTGATCTCGGCCGAGAACAAGAGCTTCTACGACGACTCGGGCATCGACCCCATGGGTATCGCCCGGGCGCTCGGCAACATGGCCACCGGCGGTGACACCCAGGGCGGCTCGACGATCACACAGCAGTTCGTCAAGAACACGTACCTGAGCCAGGACCAGACGGTCTCCCGGAAGTTCAAGGAGATGTTCATCTCGATCAAGGTGGGCACCAAGCTCTCCAAGGACGAGATCCTCCAGGGCTACCTGAACACCTCGTACTACGGCCGCGGCGCGTACGGCATCCAGGCCGCCGCCCAGACCTACTACGGCAAGGACGCGGTCGATCTCACGCCGAGCGAGTGCGCGTTCCTCGCCGCTCTGCTCAAGGGCCCGACGTACTACGACCCCGCGGGCAACACGAGCCTCGACTCCTCGGCCACCGAGTCGGCGAACCGCAAGCGCTCGGAGGACCGCTGGGGCTGGATCCTCGAGCAGATGCACAGCGACAAGTCCCTCTCGGACGCCGAGTACCAGGAGGCGACCAAGAAGTACCCCATGCCCCAGGGCCGCAAGGCGACCAAGGGCATGACCGGCCAGGTCAGCTATCTCGTCGACACGGCCAAGCGCTTCGTCCTGAAGAACTCCGACATCACGGAGGCGCAGTTCGACCAGGGCGGCTACCAGATCTACACGACCTTCGAGAAGGACAAGGTCGATGCACTGGCCAAGGCCGTCAAGAAGATCGAGAAGGAACACATCAACCCGAAGCGTGAGCTGGACAAGCACGTCCAGTTCGGCGCCGCCTCGGTGAAGCCCAACGACGGTGCGATCGTCGCGCTCTACGGCGGCGCCGGCTTCGAGAACGGTCACTTCAACAACAACGCGGACACCTCGGGTATCCCCGTCGGTTCGACGTGGAAGCCGTTCGTGCTGGCCGCCGCGATGCAGCACGGCACCTACAAGACCAACGGCGAAGGTGTCTCGCCGCAGAGCAAGTACAACGGCGACGACAACCTGGAGATCAAGAACAACGACGGCTCGCTCGTCCTGAAGAAGGACAACACGCCCTTCCGCCAGAAGAACGAGAGCGACTACCCGTGGGGTTACATCACCCTGCGCAAGGCGATGGAGCAGTCGGTCAACACGCCCTTCGTGCAGCTCGGCATGGACGTGGGGATGAAGAACGTGGCGGACGTCGCCGAGAAGTCCGGCATCCTGAAGGACAGCTTCGCCGGCCTGAACGCGTCGTTCGCCCTCGGTACGTCGACCCCCAGCGCGATCCGCATGGCCGACTCCTACGCGACCTTCGCGGCGTCCGGCAAGCAGGCCGATCCGTACTCGGTGACCGCCGTCAAGAACAAGGGCTCGGAGCTCCCCGGCTTCGAGAAGCCGCGGGTCAAGCAGGCGATGCCCGAGAACGTGGCCAACAACGTCACCAGCACCCTCGAGAACGTGATCAAGAACGGTACCGGCTACCACGCGCAGGACCTGGGGCGCACGGCCGCCGGCAAGACCGGTACGACGGACGAGAACAAGTCCGCCTGGTGGGTCGGCTACACCCAGCAGCTGTCGACCTCGGTCGCGATGTTCCGTGAGGACCCCAAGAGCCACAAGCTGCTGTCCATGAACGGCACGGCGGGCAAGGACTCGATCCACGGTGGTGACATCCCCACCCAGATCTGGACCGAGTACATGAAGACCGCGTTGAAGGGGAAGGACGACCCGGGCTTCCCCAAGGCCGAGAAGATCGGTGAGATCGCGGACGGGATCGGCGCGCCGACCCCGACGCCGACTGTCACGGAGACCGAGGAGGAGGAGAAGGAGACGCCGTCGGCGCCTCCGTCGCCCACCGAGACCGAGGTCACGCCGACGCCGACGGACACCGCCACATGCGGGCCGTTCGACATCAACTGCGACGACGGCAACGACAACGGCGGCACCGACAACGGCGGCACCGACAACGGGGGCACCGACGGAGGGGCGACGAGCTCACCGGATCCCACGGAGAGCGGTGATACCGGAAGCAGCAGAGGCAACGGCAACGGCGGTGGTCTCTTCGGAGGCCCGGCCGCTTAGCAGCCCCTTCGCCCGGCATGGGCGTTTCACGTGAAACGAGGGCCGTCGCACCCCCCCCGGGTGCGGCGGCCCTCGGCGTATCCCCAGCCTCGTACGGCAGGATGTGCGGCATGCCCAGTGGAGAATCGACGCGAGCGAGCGTCCACGAGCAGGACCAGGTGCGTCCGACCGACGAGGACCGGGTCGCCGCGGCCGGCAGTGAGCTGATCGGCGGTCCGCTCGGGCGGCGAGCCCTGCTCGGCGCGTCCTGGTGGACCCCGGTGCGGGTGATCGCGCTCGTGGCGATCGGCATGTTCGCCCTCGGCATGGTGCAGAAGGCGCCCTGCTACAACGGGGCCTGGTTCTTCGGCGCCAGCTCCCAGTACACGCACGCGTGCTACTCGGACATCCCCCACCTCTACCAGGGGCGCGGATTCGCCGACGGGCTGGTGCCGTACTTCGACAAGCTGTCGGGGGGCATGCAGTACCTCGAGTACCCCGTGCTGACCGGCCTGTTCATGGAGGTCGCCGCCTGGCTCACGCCCGGCAGCGGCAGCATCCAGGACCAGGAGCAGTGGTACTGGATGGTCAACGCCGGAATGCTCATGGCGTGCGCGGCCGTCCTCGTCGTCTGCGTGACCCGCACGCACGCGCGGCGTCCCTGGGACGGCCTGCTGGTCGCGCTGGCGCCGGCCCTCGCGCTGACCGCGACCATCAACTGGGACCTCCTGGCGGTCGCTCTGACGGCCGCGGCGATGCTGATGTGGGCGCGCAGTCGTCCCCTCGCCTTCGGGCTCCTCCTGGGGCTCGCCACGGCCGCCAAGTTCTATCCCGGGCTGCTGCTCGGGCCGCTCCTGGTGCTGTGCTGGCGCGCGGGACGCTGGCGGGAGTTCGGCACCGCCCTCGGCGGCGCGGCGGCCGCCTGGCTCGTCGTGAACGGACCCGTGATGCTCTTCGCGTTCGACGGCTGGTCGAAGTTCTACGAGTTCAGCCATGAACGCCCCGTCGACTTCGGGTCCTTCTGGCTGATCCTGGCGCAGAACTCGGACAACCCGCTGAGCACCGACACGGTCAACACGCTCGCCGCGGTGCTGATGCTGCTGTGCTGCGCGGGCATCGCCGCGCTCACGCTGATGGCTCCCCGCCGGCCGCGCTTCGCCCAGCTCGCCTTCCTGGTCGTCGCGGCGTTCATCCTCACCAACAAGGTCTACTCGCCGCAGTACGTCCTGTGGCTGGTGCCGCTCGCCGCCCTCGCCCGGCCCAAGTGGCGGGACTTCCTGGTCTGGCAGGCCTGCGAGGTGGCGTACTTCCTGGGCATCTGGATGTACCTCGCCTACACGACCAGCGGGGACGCCCACAAGGGACTGCCCACCGACGGCTACCACTGGGCGATCGGCGTGCATCTGCTGGGGACGCTCTACCTGTGTGTCATGGTGGTGCGCGACGTCCTGATGCCGGAGCGGGACCCGGTGCGCCGGTCCGGCGACGACGATCCCTCGGGCGGGGTGCTGGACGGCGCCGAGGACGCCTTCGTGATCGGTCCCGCGGCGTATCCCGCACGGCACGCCGCCGCCCACTTCGAGGGGCCCCAGGTCGAATGGGGCCGGACGGGGGCCGCCGGGGGTTCGCTCTGAGCGAACGCACCCCGAGGTGACGCTCCCTCAGGGCAGACAGAAGGCCGTGCACGGTGAACCCGTGCACGGCCTTCTCGCTGTCAGCGGTCGACGAGCCGGTCGAACTGCGTGGTGGTGTGCCGCAGATGGGCCACCAGCTCGTCACCCACCTGCGGCTCCGGCGCGTCCGAGGGCACGAACAGGATCGACACCTGCATGTGCGGCGGCTCGGCGAACCAGCGCTGCTTGCCGCCCCAGACGAACGGCGAGAGGTTGCGGTTGACCGTGGCGAGGCCTGCCCGGGCGACGCCCTTGGCGCGCGGCATGACCCCGTGCAGGGCCTTGGGGGCCTCCAGGCCCACTCCGTGCGACGTACCGCCCGCCACGACCACCAGATAGCCGTCGGAGGCGGCCTTCTGCTGCCGGTAGCCGAACCGGTCCCCCTTGGCGACGCGCGTGACGTCGAGGACCGCGCCCCGGTACTCGGTGGCGTCGTGGTCCCCCAGCCACAGCCGGGTGCCGATCCGGGCGCGGAACCGGGTCTGCGGGAACTGCTGCTGCAGCCGGGCGAGTTCGTCCGCCTTGAGGTGGCTCACGAACATCGTGTGCAGCGGCAGACGCGCCGCCCGCAGACGGTCCATCCAGCCGATGACCTCCTCGACGGCGTCCGAGCCGTCGGTGCGGTCCAGCGGCAGGTGGATGGCGAAGCCCTCCAGCCGGACGTTCTCTATCGCGGCGTGCAGCTGGGCCAGGTCCTGCTCACCGATGCCGTGCCGCTTCATCGAGGACATCACCTCGATGACCACGCGCGCGCCGACCAGGCCGTACACGCCGTCGACCGACGAGACCGAGCGGATCACGCGGTCGGGCAGCGGCACCGGCTCCTCACCGCGCCGGTACGGCGTCAGCACCAGCAGGTCACCGCCGAACCAGTCCTTGATCCGGGCGGCCTCGTACGTGGTGCCGACGGCGAGGACGTCCGAGCTCAGCCGGGTGGCCTCCTCGGCGAGGCGCTCGTGGCCGAAGCCGTAGCCGTTGCCCTTGCAGACCGGGACCAGTCCCGGGAACTGCTCCTGCACGTGCTTGTGATGCGCCCGCCAGCGCGCGGTGTCGACGTAGAGCGTGAGCGCCATGGCCGGACCTGGAACCTTTCTGGTGGCTGCGGTGTATCAAAGGTATGGGAGCCGACGCAGCCCTCGGGGCCACGAAGACGAAGACCGTGACGAAGAGCCGGTCAGCGGCGCGACATGTAGATGTCGAGCGCCTTGTGGAGCAGCTTGTTCAGCGGGAAGTCCCACTCGCCGAGGTACTCGGCGGCCTGGCCCCCGGTGCCCACCTTGAACTGGATCAGACCGAAGAGGTGGTCGGTCTCGTCCAGCGAGTCGGAGATGCCGCGCAGGTCGTAGACGGTGGCGCCGAGCGCGTAGGCGTCGCGCAGCATCCGCCACTGCATGGCGTTGGAGGGCCGGACCTCGCGGCCGATGTTGTCGGAGGCGCCGTAGGAGTACCAGACGTGCCCGCCGACGATCAGCATCGTCGCCGCGGAGAGGTTCACGCCGTTGTGCCGGGCGAAGTAGAGCCGCATCCGGTTGGGGTCCTCGGTGTTGAGGGCCGTCCACATGCGCTGGAAGTACGACAGCGGGCGGGGCCGGAAGTGGTCGCGCACGGCCGTGATCTCGTACAGCCGCTGCCACTCGGCCAGGTCGTTGTAGCCGCCCTGGACGACCTCGACGCCGGCCTTCTCCGCCTTCTTGATGTTGCGGCGCCACAGCTGGTTGAAGTTCTTGTGGACGTCCTCCAGGGCGCGGTTGGCCAGCGGCACCTGGTAGACGTAGCGGGGCTGGACGTCACCGAAGCCGGCGCCGCCGTCCTCGCCCTGCTGCCAGCCCATGCGGCGCAGCTTGTCGGCGACCTCGAAGGCACGGGGCTCGATGAAGTCGGCCTCCAGGTCGCGCAGGCGCTTCACGTCCTGGTCCTGGATGCCCTTCTTGATGGTCGCGGCCTCCCAGCGCCGGATGATCACCGGCGGGCCCATCTTCACGGAGAAGGCGCCCTGCTGCTTCAGGTGGGCGAGCATGGGCTCGATCCACTCCTGGAGGTTCGGCGCGAACCAGTTGATGACCGGACCCTCGGGCAGGTAGGCGAGGTAACGCTTGATCTTGGGAAGCTGCCGGTAGAGGACCAGACCCGCGCCGACCAGTTCACCGGTCCGGTCGTCGAACCAGCCGAGGCTCTCGGAGCGCCATTCCGCCTTGACATCAGCCCAGGCCGGGACCTGCATGTGGCTCGCCGACGGCAGGCTCTGGATGTAGGCCAGATGCTGCTCTCGGCTGATGGTCCTCAGGGTCAGGCTCATTCGGGGCGCTCCTCGGGCTGGTGTGTCCCCATGGGTTCAGGGGCTCCGGCTCTCGCGCGAAGCCTACTGCGCCTCGGGGGCGCCCCGGTTGGGCGCACGGGACCTTCGCCCCGGCCCGTTGCCGGGCCGGGGCGTTGGACGATGTCCGAAACGGGTGGTGCCGGCGCTAGTCGAAGAGCCCGCCGAAGAGGCCCCCGTGTGCCATGCCCAGGAAGAACCCGACCGCCGAGGCGCCCAGTCCCAGGATGAGGCCGAAGCGCTCGCGCGTGGTCACCGAGATCCACTGGCCGTAGGCACCGACGAGGATTCCCGCCAGACCGGTCCAGGAGCTGAGCAGGTGCAGATGGTGGAACATCGCCGTGATGAAGGACGTGATGCCCAGCACCAGGGTCACCGCGAGCAGCGCGTCCTGGAGCGGGTGGGGTTTGCCGTCCGTGGCGAAAAGGCCACCGGCGGTGTTGGGTCGCAATGCCTGTGCCATGGGGCACCTCCTGCGAAAGGCGGCGGATCGTAGCGCCGTACACACCCGATGTGTACAGATTGACTGTCCCCACAGGCGGATTTCAACCGGAAGCCGCTGTGCGGGTACTCTGTACCGTCTGCCCCGGTGTCTGTCCGGACAGAGCCAGGCGCGAGCAGGGCAGGGCCACGGCCCGTCCCGGCCGGCCCGGTGAACCGCCGCCCGACCCCGATTGTCAGTGGCGGCTGTTCTACTGACAGACATCGTTGCAGCAACGCATCACGACCCTCCTGCCACGGAACGACCGTGGCCGCTGAGTCCAAAGGAGGTGGGTTCCACATGCGTCACTACGAGGTGATGGTCATCCTCGACCCCGACACGGAGGAGCGCGCTGTCTCCCCCCTGATCGAGAACTTCCTCTCCGTCGTCCGTGACGGCGGCGGAAAGGTCGAGAAGGTCGACACCTGGGGCCGTCGTCGTCTCTCGTACGAGATCAAGAAGAAGCCCGAGGGCATCTACTCGGTCATCGACCTGCAGGCCGAGCCTGCGGTCGTCAAGGAGCTCGACCGCCAGATGAACCTGAACGAGTCGGTCCTCCGGACCAAGGTCCTCCGCCCCGAGACCCACTGAGCCTTCCCGCTCAGCTGGTCCCGGGACACGAGTAGCAGCACAAGCAGCCAGCAGCAAACCCGCCGAGAGGTTCCCCATGGCAGGCGAGACCGTCATCACGGTCGTCGGCAATCTTGTCGACGACCCCGAGCTGCGCTTCACCCCGTCCGGTGCGGCCGTCGCGAAGTTCCGTGTCGCGTCGACCCCCCGCACCTTCGACCGCCAGACGAACGAGTGGAAGGACGGCGAGAGCCTGTTCCTGACCTGCTCGGTCTGGCGTCAGGCGGCGGAGAACGTCGCCGAGTCGCTCCAGCGAGGCATGCGCGTCATCGTGCAGGGCCGGCTGAAGCAGCGGTCCTACGAGGACCGTGAGGGCGTCAAGCGCACGGTCTACGAGCTGGACGTCGAGGAAGTCGGCGCCAGCCTGCGCAACGCCACGGCCAAGGTCACCAAGACCACCGGCCGCGGTGGCCAGGGCGGCTACGGCGGCGGTGGCGGCGGCGGCCAGCAGGGCGGCGGCTGGGGCGGCGGCCCCGGTGGCGGCCAGCAGGGCGGCGGCGCGCCCGCCGACGACCCGTGGGCGACCGGCGCTCCCGCCGGCGGCCAGCAGGGCGGCGGCGGTGGCGGCGGCTGGGGCGGTGGCTCCGGCGGCAGCAGCGGCGGCGGCTACTCGGACGAGCCCCCCTTCTAGGCGGGGCCGCACGCACACTTCTTGATCACACAGGAGAAACATCATGGCGAAGCCGCCTGTGCGCAAGCCTAAGAAGAAGGTCTGCGCATTCTGCAAGGACAAGGTCACGTACGTGGACTACAAGGACACGAACATGCTGCGGAAGTTCATTTCCGACCGCGGCAAGATCCGTGCCCGCCGCGTGACCGGCAACTGCACGCAGCACCAGCGTGACGTCGCCACGGCCGTGAAGAACAGCCGTGAGATGGCGCTGCTGCCCTACACGTCCACCGCGCGATAAGGGAAGGGTGACCGACTCATGAAGATCATCCTCACCCACGAGGTCTCCGGCCTCGGTGCCGCGGGCGACGTCGTCGACGTCAAGGACGGCTACGCTCGCAACTACCTGGTTCCGCGGAAGCTCGCGATCCGCTGGACCAAGGGCGGCGAGAAGGACGTCGAGCAGATCCGTCGTGCTCGCAAGATCCACGAGATCCAGACCATCGAGCAGGCCAACCAGGTGAAGGCGCAGCTCGAGGGCGTCAAGGTCCGCCTGGCCGTCCGCTCCGGCGACGCCGGTCGTCTCTTCGGTTCCGTCACGCCGGCCGACGTCGCTTCGGCGATCAAGGCCGCCGGTGGCCCCGACGTCGACAAGCGCCGCATCGAGCTGGGCTCGCCGATCAAGACGCTGGGCGCCCACGAGACGTCCGTCCGTCTGCACCCCGAGGTTGCCGCCAAGGTCAGCCTCGAGGTCGTCGCTGCCTGAGGGCCGCGCCCACTGAAGCAGTGAGGATGGGGGCCGCACCCTTCGGGGGCGGCCCCCATCGCTGTGTTTCACGTGAAACGGTCAGCGCGCCGCGCCGGTGACGATCCAGTGGCCGGAGCGGGTGCGGAGCCACAGCGTCAGCATGCGCACGCTCATCATGAGCGTCATCGTGGCCCACAGAGCGGTAAGCCCGCCCCCGAGAGCGGGGACCAGCAGGGCGGCGGGGGTGAAGACCGCGAGCGTCAGCAGCATCGCCCATGCCAGATAGGGCCCGTCGCCCGCGCCCATCAGCACGCCGTCCAGGACGAACACGATGCCGCAGATCGGCTGGGACAGCGCCACCAGCAGCAAGGCGGGCAGTGCCACGCTCTTGACGGTGGGGTCGCCGGTGAAAAGAGGCAGGAACACCGGTCGGGCAAGCACCACCAGCACACCGAGGACGACCCCGACCGCGATGCCCCACTCGACCATCCGGCGGCACGCCTCACGGGCGCCCCGGACGTCCCCGGCGCCCAGATAGCGCCCGATGATGGCCTGCCCGGCGATGGCGATGGCGTCCAGCGCGAACGCGAGCAGGCTCCACAGGGAGAGGACGATCTGGTGGGCCGCGATGTCGGAGTCGCCGAGGCGCGCGGCGACGGCTGTCGCGATCATCAGGATCGCCCGGAGCGAGAGGGTGCGCACCAGCAGGGGGACCCCCGCTCGGGCCGAGGCCCTGATCCCGGCGGCGTCCGGCCGGAGCGACGCCCCGTGCCTGCGGGCCCCGCGCACCACCACGACCAGGTAGACCACGGCCATGCCGCACTGTGCGATGACGGTGCCCCAGGCGGAGCCGGCGATACCGAGGCCGGCGCCGTAGACCAGGGCGACGTTGAGGACACCGTTGGCGACGAAACCGGCGATCGCCACATAGAGCGGTGTCCTGGTGTTCTGCAGCCCGCGGAGGACCCCGGTCGCGGCGAGGACGATCAGCATGGCCGGTATGCCGAGCGTGGAGATCCGCAGATAGGTGGTCGCGTAGGGGGCCGCTGTGTCCGAGGCGCCGAAGAGCTCCACGAGCGCGGGTGCCGTGGGCAGGACGGCGGCCACGACGATGCCACCGAGGAGGAGCGCCAGCCAGATGCCGTCCATGCCCTGGCGGATCGCCGAGGGGAGGTCGCCCGCACCGACCCGCCGGGCGACGGCGGCCGTGGTGGCGTAGGCGAGGAAGACGAAGACGCTCACCGCGGTCATCAGGAGGGCGGAGGCGACGCCGAGGCCGGCGAGCTGTGCCGTCCCCAGATGGCCGACGATGGCACTGTCGGCCATGACGAAGAGCGGCTCGGCGACGAGCGCGCCGAAGGCGGGAACTGCCAGCATGACGATCTCTCGGTCATGCTGCCGTCGAGCGGCTCGGGGCCGTGCGGGGGCCTGTGTCATGTGCACCAATCTAATCGTCCACAGGTAAGAGATGCAAAGCTTTATAGACCCTTACTTCGTGGCTCTGGGTGTGGGGTTGCGTACACCTCATGAAGCGATCTTGATCCGACCGGGAAACTTTTTCTTCTGCACAGCCGGTGGACGATAAAACTGCAGGTCAAGGCTGTGTCGACAAGAGGGGCCCCGGCTTGTTCACAGGGCTGTCCACCGGCTCGTGCACAGGTTTCCCGGAGTTCTCCACAGCATTGGGCCGGTCGTCCACAGGGCCTGTGGATAACCAGATTGGCTGACGGTGCCGAGGGGCCTACGGTGGTCCGGCGCTTGCTCCGTCCACCGCTCACAAAAACGCCACAAACCTGGCGTGCGGCAACTGGAGTTGGGCCTCTTATTTGTCAGAGCCGTGCCGTAGAACTGAGGGGCACGGCGAGGTCCGCTCCGGCGGACGGGAGGAGGTGGCTCGGTGAGCATTTCCGAGCCCTTGGACGATCCGTGGGCCGACAGCGGTCCCAGTGATCGTCTGCCCGCCTCCCGCCGCCGCGAGGACCGGGGCAGGGGCCGCGACGAGCAGCACGACCGGGGCCGGGACGGCGGCGCGTGGGACGGGGGAGGCTCCGCCTTCGAGCGGGTGCCGCCCCAGGATCTTGAGGCCGAGCAGTCGGTGCTGGGCGGCATGCTGCTGTCCAAGGACGCCATCGCCGACGTCGTCGAGATCCTCAAGGGCCACGACTTCTACAAGCCGGCCCACGAGACCGTCTACACGGCGATCCTCGACGTGTACGCCAAGGGCGAGCCGGCCGACCCGATCACCATCGCCGCGGAGCTGACCAAGCGCGGTGAGATCAACAAGGTCGGCGGGGCCTCGTATCTGCACACCCTGGTCCAGACGGTGCCGACGGCGGCCAACGCGGCCTACTACGCGGAGATCGTCCACGAGCGTGCCGTGCTGCGCCGCCTGGTCGAGGCCGGTACGCGCATCACGCAGATGGGATACGCGGCCGACGACGACGTCGACGAGATCGTCAACCGCGCGCAGGCGGAGATCTACGCGGTCACCGAGCAGCGCACCAGTGAGGACTACCTGCCGCTGGGCGACATCATGGAGGGCGCGCTCGACGAGATCGAGGCGATCGGATCCCGCAGCGGTGAGATGACCGGCGTACCCACCGGGTTCACCGACTTCGACTCGCTCACCAACGGCCTGCACCCGGGTCAGATGATCGTCATCGCCGCGCGTCCCGCGATGGGCAAGTCGACGCTCGCCCTGGACTTCGCGCGGGCCGCCTCCATCAAGAACAACCTGCCGAGCGTCATCTTCTCGCTCGAGATGGGGCGCAACGAGATCGCGATGCGCCTGCTGTCCGCGGAGGCCCGGGTCGCCCTGCACCACATGCGTTCCGGGACGATGACCGACGAGGACTGGACGCGCCTGGCCCGCCGGATGCCGGACGTCTCGGCGGCGCCGCTCTACATCGACGACTCGCCGAACCTGTCGATGATGGAGATCCGCGCCAAGTGCCGCCGTCTGAAGCAGCGCAACGACCTGAAGCTGGTCGTCATCGACTATCTGCAGCTGATGCAGGCCGGCGGCTCCAAGCGGTCCGAGAGCCGTCAGCAGGAGGTTTCGGACATGTCCCGTAACCTCAAGCTGCTCGCCAAGGAGCTGGAGATCCCGGTGATCGCGCTCTCCCAGCTCAACCGTGGCCCCGAACAGCGCACGGACAAGAAGCCGATGGTCTCCGACCTGCGTGAGTCCGGCTCCATCGAGCAGGACGCCGACATGGTCATCCTGCTGCACCGCGAGGACGCCTACGAGAAGGAGTCCCCGCGCGCGGGCGAGGCGGACCTGATCGTCGCCAAGCACCGAAACGGCCCCACGGCGACCATCACCGTGGCCTTCCAGGGCCACTACTCGCGCTTCGTCGACATGGCGCAGACCTGACCGTCACATGGGGACGGACATCAGCGGTTTCGTCGAGTGCCGGGCACGGCACCTCCACGAGGAGGGCGAAGGCCCGGTCTGGCGCGCCGCCATCGACCTCTTCCTCCTCAACACCACCCGGAACTACGACGCGTTCGGCTGCCTCTTCGGAGTCCGCAACTACGCGAACTTCCGGCCGCTGGCCGCGGACCGGGGACTCCCGGCCGACGCGTCGGAGACCGTCCGTGCCGAACTCGGCCGACTCGCCGAGTGGCCGGACCAGGCGTACGGCACCACCTGGATCACCTGGGCCGAGCTGAAGGAGGTCGACTGGGGCGAGCCGGCCGAGAAGGCCGACAGCCGGCTCCACCAGTACCGTCGGACTCCGGACGGGCTCCGGCTGACCGGGAAGTCCGCCTGGAGTCCTCGCCTGGCAGAAGCCGTCGGCCTTCCCGGCCCGGTGCCGGGCGAGGCCCGGGAGTGGCCCGAGGGGAGCGAATGGCTCATCGGCGACACTCTCTACAGGTCCGAAAGACTCCGCCGCCGGGACGCCGTCCCGGAGACAGGCGAGTGGAAACCGGTCTGGACGGTCATGGAGGCCCTCGCGTCGCAGCACGGCGACGACCACGTGCGACTCGTGGTCTGGTTCGACGACTGAGGTGCCTCGGGCAGGAGTTCTCCCGATCCCGCGGTTGCTGTTGAACTGGGCGCATGACGACAGCTCAGGAAGAACTGCTGCCCGGCACTCGTCGGGCACTGCTGCACCGGATCGCCGTCGCCCAGGCCGAAGGGCGGGCGCCGTCGCTCGTCGCGGCCGTGGTGCGCGGCGGGAGGACCGTGTGGACGGGGGCACGGACCTCGGTGGAGGGCCAGGCCCCGGACGAGAACGTGCAGTACCGGATCGGCTCGATCACCAAGACCTTCACCGCCGTGCTGGTGCTCCGGCTGCGCGACGAGGGAGCGCTCGCTCTCTCCGACCCGCTGGAGAGACATCTGCCGGGCACGGGCGCGGGCGGGGCGACCGTCGCGCAACTGCTTTCCCACAGCGCGGGGCTGGCTGCGGAGACGCCCGGGCCCTGGTGGGAGCGGACCCCGGGCTCCCTGCGGCCGGATCTCGCCGACGTGCTGGGCGAGCGGCCCCTGGTGCATCCCGCGGGCAGGCGGTTCCACTACTCGAACACCGGATACGCGCTGCTCGGCGCGCTGGTCGAGAAGCTGCGCGGTGCGCCGTGGGAGGAGGTGCTCCGGCGGGAGGTGCTCGAACCCCTGGGCCTGCGTCGCACGACCGTGCACGCGGAGGCGCCGCACGCGGGCGGCTGGGCGGTGCACCCATGGGCGGATGTGATGCTGCCCGAGCCGCTGGAGGACCTCGGGCTGATGGCGCCCGCCGGGCAACTCTGGTCGACCGCAGGGGACTTGGCGCGCTTCGCGGCCTTCCTGTCCGGGGGCGACGAGCGGGTGCTGAGTGACGAGTCGCTGCGGGAGATGAGGACGCCTGCGGCACCGGCCGAGGCGGCGGACGTGACGAGCGGCTACGCGTACTGCCTGGGCCTGGAGGTCCGGCACCAGCACGGCCGGTCCCTCGTCGGGCACACCGGATCACTGCCGGGGTTCCTCGCCTGCCTCACCGCCGGTGTGGCGGACGACGTGAGCGCGGTGGTCCTGGCCAACTGCACCTCGGGGCCGGCGCCGTTCACGGTCGCCGCGGACCTCGTACGGATCGTCGCCGAGGCGGAACCGCGTATCCCGGCTCCCTGGCAGCCGCTGCGGGAGACCCCCGATCCCGCGGTGCTGGAGCTGGTGGGGCAGTGGTATTGGGGGACGGCCGCGTTCGCCCTGCGGCTCCGGGCGGACGGTCTCGTCTCGCTCGGGCCGCTGTCCGGCAACGGCAGGCGCTCACGTTTCCGTCCGCAGGGGGACGGCACCTGGGTGGGGCTGGAGGGCTACTACGCCGGAGAGGTCCTGAGGCCGGTACGGCGGCCGGACGGGGCGGTGAGCCATCTCGACCTGGGCTCGTTCGTGTTCACGCGGCAGCCGTATGACGAGGGGGCTCCCGTGCCGGGCGGAGTGGACCCCGAGGGGTGGAGGGGCATCGGCTAGCCTCCGGCCGGTCCGGCGGCGGCGGGTCCTGTTTCACGTGAAACAGGATCCGGCCCGTTGCGTCACAGCGGCAGCTTGAAGCCCACATGGGAGGCCGTGAAGCCGAGGCGCTCGTAGAAGCGGTGGGCATCGGTGCGGGTGTTGTCCGAGGTCAGCTGGACCAGTTGGCACCCCTCACGGCGGGACGTGTCGATCGCCCACTCGATGAGCCGGCTCCCCAGACCGCTGCCGCGCTCGTCGCCGTGGATCCGGACCGCTTCGATGATCGACCGGGTGGCGCCGCGGCGGGAGAGGCCGGGAACGATCGTGAGCTGGAGGGTGCCGACGACGCGGCCCTCACGGACCGCCACGACCAGGTGCTGGTTCGGGTCGGCGCCGAGCCGCTCCAGAGCGGTGAGATAGGGGGCGAGGTCCTCCGGCGACTCTCGTTGCGCGCCCAGGGGGTCGTCCGCGAGCATGCCGACGATCGCGGGGAGGTCGTCGGCGGCCGCGGCACGTATCTCGAGATCGTCCATGGCCGCAGCCTATGCGGGCACCGACGTCTTGAGCGTTTCCACGGCCCGGACCAGTGGGGCCAGTTCGGGATTGGCCGCTGCCTCGTCCAGGGCCTCACGCAAGGCCGTGTCATTGGTGGGTCGCGCCCGGGTCAGAAGCTCGAGGCCGGCCGGGGTGACGTTGGTGTAGATGCCGCGGCGGTCGGTGGGGCACAGATAGCGCTCCAGCAGTCCACGGTCCTCCAGGCGGGTGACCAGGCGCGTGGTGGCGCTCTGGCTGAGCACGACCGCGTCGGCGACCTGCTTCATCTGCAGATGGCCCCCGTCGCCGTCGTGCTGCCGGCTGAGCACGTCGAGCAGGGAGTACTCGCGCACGCTCAGGTCGTGCCGGGCCTGCAGGGCGCGTTCGATGTGGGCCTCGATCCTCCCGTGCAGCAGGGAGAGTGCGCACCAGCCCTGGGAGAGGGCGGTGAGCGCGGGATCCGTGGCCGTCATGGGCGTTTCCTCCGTCCAAGGAGCTACTGGCACCAGGGTAGAGCAAGTCCGCAATAGCCCGCGCTTGCAATTAATCGGCATCTGCAATTATTGTCTGAGCTTGTAAAGCGCTCCTGCAATCGTCTGGGAAGGTCTGTCCCCCATGCCTCTCGCGCTACTGGCCCTCGCGATCGGGGCCTTCGGGATCGGAACCACGGAGTTCGTGATCATGGGCTTGCTGCCCGAGGTCGCCGGTGACTTCGGGGTCTCCATTCCCACCGCCGGCTATCTGGTGACCGGCTACGCGCTGGGCGTCATGTTCGGCGCCCCGCTGATGACCGTGCTCGGCACCAGGATCTCCCGCAAGCGGATGCTGATGCTGCTGATGGGACTGTTCATCGCCGGGAACCTGCTCTCGGCCCTGGCACCGTCCTTCGGCGTCATGCTGACCGGCCGGGTGGTGGCCTCACTGGCCCACGGCGCCTTCTTCGGCATCGGTGCGGTGGTGGCGGCCGAGCTGGTCGCGCCGGACAAGAAGGCCGGGGCCATCGCCCTGATGTTCACCGGCCTGACCGTCGCCAACGTCGTCGGCGTGCCGCTGGGCACCCTCGTCGGCCAGTCCCTCGGCTGGCGCGTCACCTTCGGCATCGTCGCCGTCCTCGGCGTCGTCGGCCTGGCCGGCATCGCGAAGCTCGTCCCCGACATGCCAAGGCCCGAGGGCGTACGGCTGCGTCATGAGCTGGCGGCACTGAAGAACATCCAGGTCCTGCTCGCGATGGCGATGACCGTCCTCGGTTTCGGCGGGGTCTTCGCGGCCATCACCTACATCGCGCCGATGATGACGCACGCCGCCGGTTTCGCGGACGGTTCCGTCACCTGGCTGCTGGTCCTCTTCGGGCTCGGCATGGTCGGCGGCAACCTCGTCGGCGGCAGGTACGCCGACCGCGCCCTGATGCCCATGCTGTACCTGTCCCTGGGCGCCCTGTCCGTCGTCCTCGCGCTCTTCACGCTGACCGCCCACAACAAGGCCGCGGCGGCCGTCACCATCGTGCTCATCGGCGGCCTCGGATTCGCCACGGTGCCGCCGTTGCAGAAGCGGGTGCTCGACCAGGCGCACGGCGCCCCCACCCTGGCCTCGGCCCTGAACATCGGCGCCTTCAACCTCGGCAACGCGCTGGCCGCCTGGCTGGGCGGCCTCGTGATCGCGGCCGGTCTCGGCTACACCGCGCCCAACTGGGTCGGCGCCGTCCTCGCCGCGAGCGCCCTGGTGCTGGCCTTCGTCTCGGCCGCGCTCGAGCGCCGCGGCACCTCCGCCGCCGCGCCCGCCACCCCGGTCACCGCTCCGGCGACCGCCGAGCGGCGCACCGCCGTCACCCCCTGACCCACCGCGCCCGGAGTCGCGGGACCAGGGCCGTTCCCGCGACCGTCTCCCCGCACCACCGATGTCACCAGTACCGCAAGGAGAACACCCTCATGAGCACCACCACCAGCGCCACAGCCCCGCTGACCACCGCGGACGCCGAGGCCCTCGTCGCCGCGGCAGGCCGGGCCGCCGAAGCGGCCGGTGTCACGGTCAGCGTCACCGTCCTCGACGCCGGCGGGCATCCGCTCACCTTCCGCAGGGACGACCGGGCCGTGCTGATCTCCGGCGAGACCAGCACCCGCAAGGCGTACACCGCTCTGCAGCTGAACGCGCCCACCGCCGATCTGGTGGACGCCGTGCAGCCCGGGGCGCCGTTCCACACCCTGCCCACCGCACTGGACCGGCCGCTGCTGTTCATCGCCGGGGGCGTGCCGGTCCGGCGCGACGGCCGGCTGATCGGTGCGATCGGCGTCGGCGGGGGCGCACCCGAGCAGGACCACGACTTCGCCACGGCAGCCGTTAAGGCCCTCGTCTGACGACACGACGCGACGGAAGCGGCGACGCCGGCCCCGAAGCCCGGGACCGGCGTCGCCGTGTCGCCCGCACCAGGCGGTCATGCCTCGGGTCGCCCCGTCTCAGGTCGCGGCGACCGTCACCGGGGCGAACCTCCGGCTCCAGTCGCCGGGCAGCTCCGTGATCCCGTACGTCATGACGGCGTTCCGTGCGACGGGCGCCAGCCCGTGCGCCTTCAGCCAGCTCACCAGCTCTTCGTGCCGCACATCGATGTCGGTGCGCAGCGGCCGGTCGGTGCGGGCGGCGAGGGAGACCAGCAGTGCCCGGGCCGTCCCGGTGTCGCGGGCGATCAGAGGGCCCACGACATGGGTGTCCATGTTGGGCCAGGCGGCCGCGTAGCCGGTGATCCGCCCGTCCTCCTCGGCGACGCGCAGCTGGTCGGCGAAGGCGGGCAGGCGGGTGACGACATGGGTCCGGTCGGCGCCGAACACCTCCTCGTCGAAGCGGACGATCGCGGGGAGGTCCTCCGCGGTCGCGGCCCGGGTGCCGGCCTCCGACAGACCGCCCGAGGGCACGAAGCGGCCTCGCAGCATCTCGGACCGGCCGATGACCTTGAAGCCGAGCTGTTCGTAGAGGGGGCGGCCGAAGGGAGTCGCGTGCAGGGTGAGGGGCGTGGTGCCCATCGCGGCGACCACATGCCGCATCAGCCGGCGTCCCACGCCCCGGCGCGCGTGGCGTTCGGCGACCAGGACCATCCCGATGGCCGCCAGGGCGGGCCGGTCACCCGGTCCGTACTCGGTGACGACACAGGCCGCCACCAGCCCCCCGTCGGGGTCGTCGACGCCGTACCCCGTCCCGGCCGCGAGGAGGAGGCCCCACTTGTGCTCCTCCCGTGGCCACCCCCGGTCCTCGGACAAGTCGGCGCAGGCGGTGAGGTCGCGCAGCGTCAGACGGCGGATGGGCAGGGAGTCAAGGGAAGGTGTCGGCACGCAGGTCAGGCTGTCCGACAGAGGGCTTCGGCGTCCACCTGTTTCAGGAGAATCCTGAGGGCTTTCGGCCACGCCACGGCCGCCCGCGGAACGAGAGCGCGGGCCTGCCCGCGCCCGGTGCGTGGCGCTCCACGGCCGGACGTCATCCCAGGTCGGGAGCGTGCATGGCCCGTACGCCCTCGATGTTGCCGTCCAGGTAGTGGCGCAGCGACAGCGGCACCAGGTGGACCGAGGCGATCCCGACGCGGGTGAACGGCACGCGGACGATCTCGTACTCGCCGGCGGGCTCGTCGACCTCCGGGCCGTGCCGCAGGGAGGTGTCCATGGATTCCAGGCGGCAGACGAAGAAGTGCTGCACCTTCACCCCGGTGGCGCCGCCGTCCTCGCCGATGTGCTCCACGGTGTCGACGAAACAGGGCACCACATCGGTGACCTTGGCGCCGAGCTCCTCGTACACCTCGCGGTGCAGGGCGTCGACGACGGTCGGGTCCTCCGGCTCGACCCCTCCGCCGGGGGTGACCCAGTACGGGTCCACGCCGGGTTTGGTGCGCTTGATCAGGATCAAGTTCTCGCCGTCCAGCAGAACTGCTCGGGCGGTGCGCTTGACCACGGGTCGGACGGTCATGGGGGGAATGTGGCCCGGCTGGTTCCACGTGAAACATCGGAAGGGGCCCCGGCCCGTCCGGCGGGTCAGCTCCAGTCGGCGGCCGCCCGCTCCAGCCGCTCGTGGGCCCGTGCGATGTGCGGCATCGCCAGCGTGCCCGTGCGTACCACCAGGAAGTACGTGCGCAGCGGTGGCACCGTCGGTTCGTGCAGGGCCACCACGTCGCCCCGGCCGAGCGCGTCCCCGCACAGATAGCGGGGCAGTACCGCCAGTCCCGCTCCCGCGGCGGCGCAGGCCAGCACCGCGCGTAGATCCGGCACGACGACGGTGCCCGGGGCGACGGGGCGGGAGTCGAAGACGGAGGCCCAGTAGCGGGCGACGAAGGGCAGCGACTCATGGACCTCGACGACCGGGACGCGCTCCAGGGCGGACGGGCCGGTGCGGCGGAGACCGCCGGAGCCGATCCGCTCGGCCCAGCGCGGGGCGGCGACCAGGACGTGCTCCTCGTCGCAGAGGGCGGTCGCCGTGAGCAGGGCGCCGCGTGGCCGGGCCGTGCAGATGGCGAGGTCGTGGTGTCCGGCGGCCAGCCCCTCCAGAGCCTCCTCGGCGGTGCCGAACGAGGCGCGCAGGGCGATGCTCCGGCCGTCCTCGCCGGTCAGCTCCGTGAGCACGGGCAGCGCCCGCTCGGCGGTGAACTCCGGAGGGCCGGCCAGGTGCAGCGTCCGTAAGGAGGAGTCCTCCTCCAGCCCGGACTCGGCGATCTCCACCAGGGCGTCGAGATGCGGCGCCGCCTTGTGGGCCAGCTCGTCCCCGATGGACGTCGGTGTCACACCGCGCGCCTGCCGCAGGAACAGGGGTCGTCCCAGCTGCCGCTCCAGCGTGCGTATCTGCGAGGTGACGGCGGGCTGGGAGAGGCCGAGCAGGGCCGCCGCACGGGTGAAGGAGCCGGCCCGGTGCACGGTCACGAAGGTCCGCAGCAATGCCAGATCCACGGCACACCCTCCCTCGTCGTCCCCGCTGCGGGCCGGACGCGGCCAACTATAAATATGTCGATAGGCCGCTGTCGTTACTGTGATTGGACACTGACACTGAGTCAACTAGCCTTGGTCGAGCGGTTCTTCGCGCGCGGAACCGAGGACGGTCCGAGCCACGAGGGGGGAGGCTCGGACCGTCCGCCGCAGTGTGCCGGTCGCCCGCCGGCCTTCGCGGGAGCCGCCGGTCAGCCGGCCGACTCGTCGAGGGCGCGCAGTACGTCCGCGACCAGGTCCTCCGGGTCCTCGGCGCCCACGGAGAAGCGGATGAAGCCCTCCGGCACCGCGTCCCCGCCCCAGCGCCCGCGCCGCTCCGCGGTGGACCGTACGCCGCCGAAGCTCGTCGCGTCGTCCACGAGCCGCAGCGCGTCGAGGAAGGCGTCCGCACGCGCCCGCGAGGGCAGCGTGAAGGAGACCACGCACCCGTAGCGCCGCATCTGCTGCGAGGCGATCCGGTGCGAGGGATCGTCGGGCAGCCCCGGATAGCGCAGACCCGTCACCTCCGGCCGCTCGCGCAGTGCCCCGGCGAGCGCCAGGGCGGTGGCGTTCTGCCGGTCGACACGCAGGTGCAGCGTGGCGATCGAGCGGTGCGCGAGCCAGGCCTCCATAGGTCCCGGAATGGCGCCGACGATCTTGCGCCAGCGGCGGACCGCGGCCATGGCCTCGGCGTTCCGGCCGGTGACGTAGCCGAGGAGGACGTCGCCGTGACCGGTGAGCTGCTTGGTGCCACTGGCCACCGAGAAGTCGGCGCCGAGCTCCAGCGGGCGCTGGCCGAGCGGCGTCGCCAGGGTGTTGTCCACGGCCACCAGGGCGCCGCGCGCGTGCGCCGCCTCGGCGAGCCGCCGGACGTCGCACACGTCGAGCCCCGGATTCGAGGGCGTCTCGATCCACAGCAGCTTCGCGCCGTCGAGAACCTCCAGCTGGGCGTCCCCGCCGGTCGGCGCGGTGCGCACCTCGATGCCGAAGGCCTCCAGCTGGGCCCGTGCCAGGGGCAGGGCCTGGTAGCCGTCGTCCGGCAGGACGACCGCGTCCCCGGCGCTCAGCTGGGAGAAGAGCACCGAGGAGATCGCGGCCATGCCCGAGGCGAACACGAGGGCCTCGACGTCGTCCTGCCCCGGCGCCTCCAGTTCCCCGACGGCCCGTTCCAGCAAGGTCCAGGTCGGGTTCTCGTCCCGGCCGTAGGTGTACGGGCCGGTGGGGTCGCCGGGCAGATGGAAGTGCGCCGCGAACACGGGCCCGGGCAGGGTCGGCTCGTGCTTGACCGGCTCGGGCAGCCCGGCACGAACCGCGCGGGTGCCGTCACCCGCCCCGTCCGGCAGCGCGGGCCCCTGGCCCGCGCCGGTCGTCGAATCGTTCATGCCGCGTGTCCTTCCACCTGCTCGCGTACCGCGGCGAGCAGTCCGGTGCTCGCCGTCTCCACCATCTCAAGACATGCGGCGAAATCTTCCGCGCCCCCGTAGTAGGGATCCGGTACGTCGGGATCGCCGTCCGCCGCGGGGTCGTAGGAACGCAGCAGACGCACCTTCTCCGCGTCCCGTTCCGTGGGGGCGAGGCGGCGCAGCGCCCGGAGGTGGCCGGAGTCGAGCGCGATCACGAGATCGAGGCGGGCGAACCAGGAGGGGTCGAACCGCCGGGCCGTGTGACCGGCGTCATAGTCGTGCTCCCGCAGCACGGTCACCGTGCGCGGATCGGCGCCCTCGCCCTCGTGCCAGCCGTCCGTACCGGCGCTGTCCACCTCGACCAGGCCGTCGAGACCGGCCTGAACCACCCGCGCGCGGAAGACGGACTCGGCCATCGGGGAGCGGCAGATGTTGCCGGTGCAGACGAAGCAGACGCGGTAGGTCATGGTGCTCAGTCCCCGTCGGGCAGCACGACGTTGAGCGCCCAGGAGACCACGGAGATGATCAGCGCGCCCAGTACGGCCGTCCAGAAGCCGTCCACGTGGAAGCTCAGGTCGAACTGGTCGGCGAGCCAGGAGGTGAGCAGCAGCATCAGCGCGTTCACCACCAGGGTGAACAGCCCCAGGGTCAGGATGAGCAGAGGGAGGCTCAGCAGCTTCACGAACGGCTTGACCAGCAGGTTCACCACGCCGAAGATCAGTGCGACAAGTATGAGGGTGCCGATCTCCTTGCCCGTGCTGTCACCGGTGAGGGTGATCTTGTCGAGCAGCCAGACCGCGACTGCCAGGGCGCCGGCGTTGGCGAGCGTCTTGACTAGGAAATTCATCATGTGTCTGATCGTGGCAGACACGATCGGACACGGGCAGTGAGGCAGGGGCGGGACCACACGATGAAGGCATTCCGGCTGGACGAACTGGAGGCGGAGCGCGCCGCCAACGACGGGGCCTACCTGCAGTTCCTGCGGGAACGGAACATGTCGGTCGGCCTCTACGCGCTGGACGCGGGCGCCCAGGACCCGCAGCAGCCGCACAGCCAGGACGAGGTGTACTTCGTCGTCAGCGGCCGTGCGGCGATCACCGTCGGCATGGAGACCACCCAGGTGGCACGCGGCAGCGTCGTGTACGTACCGGCCGGGGTGGCGCACAAGTTCCACCACATCAGCGAGGATCTGCGGGTTCTGGTGGTGTTCTCTCCCCCCGAGAGCTGAGCCCCGCCCCGGGGTTCCCTAGGGGAACGGTCAGGGGAGGACAAGGGATCCGGGGCCCCCGCCGGAGCACCCGCGGCCCTAGCATCGAGTGCAGGACACATCGACACGACCCGGCACTCGGCGGGCGGAGAGGTAAGGACAGGGCGATGCGAGAGATCTTCACGGGACTGCCGTGGTGGGTGAAGTGGATCGCGGTGCCGGTCATCGCTCTGGTCGTGTTCGGCGGACTGATCGCCAGCGTGATCGGCTTCGTGATCGGACTGCTCTTCAAGGTGCTGCTCTTCGTGGCGCTGGTCGGCGGACTGATCTACGTCGTGAGGAAGTTCATGTCGAGCTCCTCGTCGCGCAGCGACTGGTGAGCCGAGGGGGACCGGTGGGGCGGTAACAGGAATCACCGGTTCCCTCGGGCGGGGGAAGTTTCTCCGGCGGGCCGTCCGCGCGCGGTGACAGCCCGTTAGAGTCCGGAACTCGACGCGGGGACGATCCCCGCGAGCGGCGTCCCCCACCCGTGTTCCCGCACGGGCCGCCCTCTCGCGTTACGGAAGTGACCCTTGGCCACGACTGGCACCGCCTCCGCACAGCTGACCGCGGTCCCCCCGCAGCCCCGTTCGCCGGCGCCCTCCGCACCGCCTCCCACCGCGACCCTGATCGGCTCGGTGCAGCGGGCCATGCGTCTGCTGGAGACCGTCGCCGGCCACGAGTACGGGGCCCCCGCCAAGCAGCTGGCCCGTGAGACCGGGCTGGCGCTCCCCACCGCCTACCACCTGCTGCGCACCCTGGTGCACGAGGGTTATCTGCGCCGTGACAAGGGCCTGTTCTTCCTGGGGGAGGCGGCAGCACGGCTGAGCAGCAGCGGAGCACAGCAGAAACGTCGCAGCACGGTGGCCGACACCCTGGCCCGCTGGCGGGACGCGATCGGCGCCCCCGTGTACTACGCCGTGTACCGCGAGGGCGAGATCGACCTCGTCTGCGTCTCCGACACCCCCGGCAACCCCGCGGTCGAGGAATGGGCCGACTTCCGGCAGACCGGCCACGCCCACGCGCTCGGACAGTGCCTGCTCTCCCAGCTAGACGAGGAGGGCCGCCGCGACCACCTCGACCGCCATCCCGTGCGGCCCGTCACTCCGTACACCGTGCGCGACGAGCAGGGGCTGCTCAGGCGCCTGGAGCGGACGCGGCGCATGGAACCGGTCATGGAACGCCAGGAGTACGCCCTCGGCACGGTCTGCGCGGCGATCCCGGTCACCGTCGGCTCCACGGCCGCGGCGGTGGCCCTCTCGCTCCCCGCACACCAGGCCGACCGGCTCGTCCCCGCGGCCCTGCGGCTCCAGGCCGAGGCGGGACGTCTGCTCGGGTCGCTCACGCCGTCTATCAGTATCTGAAAACTCACTCCTTGTGATCTGCTGTGTACTTTCAGCAAGATTCCCTGTGGTGTCAGGGTCCATGCCCGGCCAGTCCGTGGCGAATGACGGGGTAGGCGATGCGCGAATCCGTACAGGCAGAGGTCATGATGAGCTTTCTCGTGTCGGAGGAGCTGTCCTTCCGCATTCCGGTGGAGCTCCGCTACGACACCTGTGATCCCTACGCCGTACGGCTGACCTTCCACCTGCCCGGGGACGCCCCCGTCACCTGGGCGTTCGGCCGAGAGCTGCTGATCGACGGCGTGGGGCGGCCGTGCGGCGAGGGCGATGTGCGGGTCTCGCCGCTCGACCCCGACGCGCTGGGCGAGGTGCTGATCCGGCTTCAGGTCGGCGGCGACCAGGCGCTGTTCCGCTCGTCGACGGCGCCGCTGGTGGCCTTCCTCGACCGCACCGACAAGCTGGTGCCGCTGGGCCAGGAGGGGGCGCTCGCCGACTTCGACGCCCACCTCGACGACGCGCTGGACCGGATCCTGGCGGAGCAGAGCGCCGGCTGAGGAGTTCCGCCGGCCGGGTGACCGGTGGCGGAACGCTTCAGCGGGCTGCGCCCGCCCCGCGGACCTCAGCGCTTGCGGCGCCTGCCCCTGCCCCCGCGCATCGTGGGAGGCCGGGCTTCCGGTGCCTGTGCAGCCTCCTGCGCCCCCGCCCGGCCGGGTGTCCGTGCCGAGGGGCGGTCGGCCGAGACGACCAGTGCGGCCAGGGCCGTGGTCACCGGCACCGAGGCCACCAGGCCGATCGAGCCGATCAGGGTGCGCACGATCTCCTCCGCGACCAGCTCGCTGTTGGCGACCGTCCCCACGCTGCTCTGCGCGATGGAGAACAGCAGCAGCAGCGGCAGCGCGGCGCCCGCGTAGGCGAGGACCAGCGTGTTGACGACGGACGCGATGTGGTCGCGGCCGATGCGGATGCCCGCGCGGTACAGCCCGCGCCAGCCCGTCGACGGGTTGGCCTCGTGCAGCTCCCAGACCGCCGACGTCTGCGTCACCGTCACGTCGTCGAGGACGCCGAGCGAACCGATGATGACGCCGGCCAGCAGCAGACCGCTCATGTCGATACCGGGATACAGCCCGTGGATCAGACCGGTGTTGTCGTCGGTGTTGCCGGTGAGCGCGGCCCAGCCGATGAACACCGAGCCCAGGACGCCGATCAGCAGCAGCGAGATCAGCGTGCCGAGCACCGCCACCGATGTGCGCGCCGACGGCCCATGGCAGAGGTACAGCGCGATCAGCATGATCGCGCTCGCCCCCACCACCGCCACGACCAGCGGGTTCGAGCCCTGCAGGATGGCGGGCAGCACGAAGAAGTTGAGCACCAGGAAGCTGATCGCCAGCGCGACCAGCGCCATGACGCCCCGCAGCCGTCCCACGGCCACCACGGCGAGCGCGAAGATGCCGGCGAGCAGCGCGAGGGGGAAGCGCCGGTCCACGTCGGTGACCGAGTACTGGAGGTCGTCGGGCGCCGAGGGTTCGTAGGCGACGACGACCTTCTGGCCCTCGCTCAGCTGCCGGGACTGGTCCGGCTGCACGATCTCGTCGAAGGTACGGCCCTTGTCCTTGCCGGTGTCGACACGGATCGTCGCCTTCTTGCAGGTGCCGTCCGCCTGCTGTTGGGCGGAGGAGCCCTCCGCGGTGGAGGTGTCGCCGGTCGGCACGCCTCCGGAGGCGTTGACGGACTGACAGCTCAGCTCGACCACCTTGGTGACCGTGGCGTGCTGCGTCTGCCGGTCGAAGCCGACGCCGGTGCGTTCGTGCGCCGGGGCGCCGCCCGGCCACAGCACGGCGAGCCCGATCAGCACCGCCGCCGCGAACGGGATCAGGATCGCCGCGATGACCTTGCGCAGGTGCTGGGAGACGGGCGCCGCCGGGCCGTGGGCGTGGCTGTGTCCGTGCCCGTGCGGGTGGCCGTGGCCGCCGCCGTCTCCCGCGCCGGGCGGGCGCGGGGGTTCGGGCGGTGGAAACGGAGGAGGCTGAGTCGGGGTCACCGCCCGATCATCGCAAGAACGGGGTGGGCCCTCTGTTCACCGCGCCAGAAAGGACGCTAGCGTGGAGGCGCTTTTGTACACGCGGGAGCTCGGAGCACCGGGCTGAGAGGGCGCTGACCTCCGTCCCAGCCATGTTTCACATGAAACGTCACCGAAGTCGAGTGATGTTTCACACGGAACGCCGGCAGACGGAAACCGCTGCGTCGACCGCTGAACCTGTTACCGGGTAATGCCGGCGTAGGGAGTAGGTCTCATGACCAACAAGGACGCACGCACGCCTGCCTCCACGCAGGACCCGACGGGCACGTCGGAGAACGGGGAGGCCGGGAAGTCCATCGGCTGGCACAAGGCGTACGTCGAGGGCACCCGCCCCGATCTGCGGGTGCCGGTCCGCCAGGTGCACCTCACCAACGGGCAGTCGGTCACGCTGTACGACACTTCGGGCCCATACACCGATCCGCTGGTCGGCACCGACGTCCGCCGGGGGCTGACACCGCTGCGGGAGAACTGGATCACCGCCCGCGGCGACACCGAGGAGTACGAGGGCCGCCCCGTCCGTCCCGAGGACGACGGGATCAGGCACACCTCTCCGCGCGGCGGTCTGCGTAATCTGGACGCCGTCTTCCCCGGCCGGCCGCGCCAGCCGCGCCGGGGCCGCGGGGGCCGGGCGGTCACGCAGCTGGCGTACGCGCGGCGCGGCGAGATCACGCCCGAGATGGAGTTCGCGGCGATCCGGGAGAACGTCGCGCCCGAAGTGGTCCGCGAGGAGATCGCGGCGGGCCGGGCCGTGCTGCCGGCCAACGTCAACCACCCCGAGATCGAGCCGATGATCATCGGCAAGCGGTTCCTGGTGAAGGTCAACGCCAACATCGGCAACTCCGCGGTGACCTCCTCCATCGAGGAGGAGGTCGAGAAGATGACCTGGGCGACCCGCTGGGGCGCCGACACGGTCATGGACCTCTCCACCGGCCGCAACATCCACACCACCCGCGAGTGGGTGCTGCGCAACTCCCCCGTCCCCATCGGCACCGTGCCGCTCTACCAGGCCCTGGAGAAGGTCGACGGCCGGGCCGAGGAGCTGACCTGGGAGATCTACAAGGACACGGTCGTCGAACAGGCCGAGCAGGGCGTGGACTACATGACGGTGCACGCGGGCGTGCGCCTCGCGTACGTGCCGCTCACCGCGCACCGCAAGACCGGCATCGTCTCGCGCGGCGGCTCGATCATGGCAGCGTGGTGTCTGGCGCACCACAAGGAGTCGTTCCTCTACGAGCACTTCGAGGAGCTCTGCGAGATCCTCGCCGCATACGACGTCACGTACTCGCTCGGCGACGGCCTGCGGCCCGGCTCCATCGCGGACGCCAACGACGAGGCGCAGTTCGCGGAGCTGCGCACGCTCGGGGAACTCAACACGATCGCGAAGCGCTTCCACGTGCAGACCATGATCGAGGGCCCGGGGCACGTCCCGATGCACAAGATCAAGGAGAACATCGACCTCCAGCAGGAGATCTGCGAGGAGGCCCCGTTCTACACGCTCGGCCCGCTGACCACCGACGTCGCGCCGGCGTACGACCACATCACCTCCGGCATCGGTGCCGCGATGATCGCCTGGTGGGGCACGGCCATGCTCTGCTACGTCACGCCCAAGGAGCACCTGGGCCTGCCCAACCGCGACGACGTCAAGACCGGCGTCATCACCTACAAGATCGCCGCCCACGCCGCGGACCTCGCCAAGGGGCACCCGGGCGCCCAGGAGTGGGACGACGCGCTGTCCGACGCCCGCTTCGAGTTCCGGTGGGAGGACCAGTTCAACCTGGCCCTCGACCCGGACACGGCACGGGAGTTCCACGACGAGACCCTCCCGGCGGAACCCGCCAAGACGGCCCACTTCTGCTCGATGTGCGGTCCGAAATTCTGTTCGATGAAAATCTCCCAGGACATCCGCCGTGAACATGGCGGCAGCCGTACCGAGATCGAGGAGGGAATGGCGCAGAAGTCGAAGGAGTTCGCCGCGGCGGGCAATCGCGTGTATCTCCCCCTCACCGACTGAGCGGCCGCGCGGGGGCGGCGCCCGTGACGGGGTGCCGCTCCTGCGGGAGCCGGGCCGGGCCGCCCCTCCCCTTCGGCGGGGTGGATGGGCAGACTGGCCCCATGACAGCGAGTTCCATGAGCAAGGGGTCCAACCTTCCCGTCGATGCCCGCGTGGTGCGCGTTGAGCTCGCTTGGGCGGCCGGGTCCGGCGTGCCCGACATCGACGCCTCCGCGCTGCTCCTCACGGAGGCCGGGCAGGTGCGGGACGACGCGGACTTCGTCTTCTACAACCAGCCCCGTCACGCCTCCGGCGCGGTGACGCACCTCGGGAAGCGGAGCGTCGCCGGTGCCGCCGGCGACACCATCGAGGTGGATCTGGGGGCGGTCGAGCCGGCGGTCGAGCGGATCGTGCTGTGCGCGTCGGCCGACGGCGGGACGTTCGGCCAGGTGCCGGGTCTGGCGCTGCGGCTGCTGGACGCCTCGACGGGGTCCGAGCTGGCCCGGTTCGACATGGTGGCAGGGACGGAGACGGCGTTCATCGGCGGCGAGTTGTACCGGCGGCAGGGGAAGTGGAAGTTCCGGGCGGTGGGGCAGGGGTACGCCTCCGGGCTCGCCGGGCTCGCCACCGACTTCGGCATCACCGTGGACGACGCGCCCCGGCCCGCCGCCGCACCCGCGGTCCCGCCGCCCCCGCCGGCTCCTCCCGCCGCACCGGCCGCGCCCGCCGCCTCCGCCCCCTCCCGTCCCGGTGCCCCCCGGCTGACCAAGGGCGAGGAGCGGCTGCCCGTCGACATGCGGAAGCGGTTGTCGCTGCGCAAGGAGCAGGTGGCGGTCAGTCTGCGCAAACACGGCGCCGCCGACGTCGTCGCGCGCGTCGTCCTCGTGCTGGACGCCTCCGGGTCCATGTCCTTCCTGTACTCCAAGGGGGTCGTGGCCGATGTCGTGGAGCGGATGGCGGCGGTCGCCGCGCAGCTGGACGACGACGGTGAGATGCAGGCCTGGACGTTCGCCTCGAACCCGGCCCGGCTGCCGGACCTGCGGCTCGGGGAGCTTCCGGAGTGGCTGCGGCTGCATGTGCGCGTGGGGGAGGTGGGCCTGTTCCGGCGCGGACGGAAGAAGGGACTGGACCCCAGCCAGGTCGACATGCGCGACGTGGGCATCCAGAACGAGGAGCAGAAGGTGATCGCCGAGGTGCGGGCGTTCGTCCGGGACAATCCCGCGTCCGCTCCGACGCTCGTCCTGTTCTTCTCCGACGGCGGCGTCTACCGCAACAAGGAGATCGAGCGCGAACTCCGTGAGGCGGTGGAGGAACCCGTGTTCTGGCAGTTCGTGGGGCTGGGCAAGTCCAACTACGGCGTGCTGGAGCGGTTCGACACGCTGGCGGGGCGCCGGGTCGACAACGTCGGCTTCTTCGCCGTCGACGACATCGGCACCGTGCCGGACGCGGAGCTGTACGACCGTCTGCTCTCCGAGTTCCCGCAGTGGATCACGGCCGCCGGACGGGCGGGCATCCTCTGAGGACCGCGTCGGGCCGGCCCCGTCCGGCCGGCCCGCCCACCCGGCTCGCGTCTCCGCCGCGGAGCGCGAGCCGGCGGACGTGCCGCCAAGCCGTTCCGGCTAGTCCGGCTGGTGCTCCGGCCCGCCGAAGTCCGGGCTCGAGTAGTCCGGACTGGAGTAGCTCGGCCGAGTGCCGCGCGCCGAGCCCTCGCCCGGGCTGGAGAAGCCCGGCCTGTCGTACCCGAGGTGCGGGATACGGCCGGCCGGCGGGGGCGGGGCCGTGTGCTGCAGCGCGGTGGCCGTCGCCGGGTCGGCGAGGGCCTCCCGCAGGAACGGCAGGATCCCCCGCTCCAGCAGGGCCTCGCGCCAGGCGTCCCTGGCCCGGGTCACCTCCCCGTCGAGCTCGTCGTACGAGCCGCCGGGCGCCGAGGGCTTGTTGTGCAGCGCCGTGATCAGCAGGCCCACGGCGGCGACCAGGATGGCGACGGCCGTCACCGCGCCGAACACCCAGCCCGTGGTGAGCATGGTCCGGGCGAACGCGGCGCCGGGATCGAGCATCCGCAGGATGTAGCCGACCAGCAGGAAGATCGCGGCCGAGGTACCGGCCAGGACGGGCGCCAGGACGGCCACGACGGCGACGGCGCCGGCCCCGGCGGTCTCGGCGACCTCGCCCATGGTGGCGGCGAGCCCCACCGCGTTCGCGCCCGGCTCGGCGGAGCCGGAATCACGGGCGGACGGCGTGCCCTGTGCGGGTGGCCGGCGCAGTTCCTCGCGCAGCTTCACGTAGTTCTGGTACTCGGTGGCCGCGGCCGCCGTGATGAGGGCGCTGGCGTTGAGCGCCATGGTGCGCAGTTGTTCCGAGTTGAGCCGCTGACCGACAGCGGCCAGTTCCGGGTGGTGTGGTGCGGAGCGCAGCGCCGCATGGAGGATCCGCTCGTATTCCTGGCGGTCCTCACTCAGCAGGTGCTGCGGAACGCTGTTCATGTGCATCCCCCGATGCTCCGTAGGGCTTGGGGCTCGGCATGCTGACGAGCCGTCGGGCAGAAACGGAGGGGAGCCTGCTACGGATAAGCCGATGGTAGAGCGGTGACGGCGCGCGGTGACAGGGGGTTTACCGAAATTGGCATGTGCACGGTGCGCTTGCGGGCCGCGCCGTAGCGGCCCGCCGAACCGTCAGGCGCGCAGCGGCAGTTGCTGGACCAGCAGTTTTCCGGCCATGGTGACCCCGCCGTCCATCGCGATGGCGAGTCCGTCGGCGTAGACGTGCGGTCCGGTGACCACGGGGCCGGTGTCGTCCTCGTCCTCCTCGGAGCCGACTTCGCCGAGCAGGTACGGAATGGGGCTGTGGCCGTGTACGACCCGGGTGCCGCCGTACGTGTCCAGCAGGGAGCGCACCGCGTCGGCGCCGCCCTCGTCGCGGAAGGAGAACCGCTTGGTGAACTTGCGGAAGAGGTCCCAGACCTCGTCGGCGTCGTTGCGCGTGATCGTCTCGCGGACGGTGTCGTTGACCTCCTCGATGGAGCGGCCGTAGTCGAGGTAGGCGGTGGTGTCGGAGTGCAGCAGCAGGTGGCCGTCCACCTCCTCGACGGCGTCGAGCCGGGCCATCCACTGCAGGTGGTGGTCCTGGAGGCGGTCCATGTCGGTCTTCTGTCCGCCGTTGAGCAGCCAGGCCGCCTGGAAGGTGGCGGTGCCGGCGCCGGAGTTGACGGGGGTGTCCCCGAACCGCTTGGCGCCGATCAGCAGCAGCTCGTGGTTACCCATCAGGGCCTTGCAGTACCCGCCCGCGGCGGCGGCCTCGGCGGACAGCCGCATCACGAGGTCGATCACGCCGATGCCGTCCGGGCCGCGGTCGGTGAAGTCGCCGAGGAACCACAGCCGGGCGGTGCCGGCGCACCACTTGCCCGCCGCGTCGACGAGGTCCTGCTCCCGGAGCGCGGCCATCAGCTCGTCGAGGTAGCCGTGGACGTCGCCGACCACGTACAGCGGGCCCTGGCCGGTGGCGGGCGGCGGAGCGGGGACGGACGCGGGGTCGACGGTCACCTGGACAGTGTCACCCCGATTGATGACGGGGAGGTCCCGCTGGGTGGGCGTGTATCCCTCCGGATAGGTCTCCTCGGAGGGCGGGGCGACGTCACCGGGGTGCGTGCTCTGGGCGTACGGACCGGACTCGTGGACGTACGCGGGTACCCGGAAGTCGCGCAGCGTCGCCGTCCGCTCCACATCGGGTCCCTGACCGGCCCCCTGAGTCATCGACCCCTCCACCATCACGCCGCTTCCGCACCGCGTCGGACTGCCTGGTCGCAGCGGCCCGCGGTGTCGTGGGCCCATCATAGGAATGCGGATCGCGCTGTGTGATGACCCAGGGGTGGTGAATCGGAGCGAGACTCCGCTTCACCGAGGCTTTCGCCCCGTTTGGGACGGTCTTCGTCCGCCGTTCCCCCGCGCCCTCCGCCGGTCGCCGGCCCGTCCTCTCGGGGCGGCCGGCCCGTCCTGTTCCGTGGCCGGGCGGCGCCAGTCCGCTCGGACCGGTGTGTCACGTCCCGTTCGGGGACCTCGGCGGGCTGACCGTCGTACGCGGCGGGCGGCGCTGTGAGGAGGTGCGGACGATCAGTTCGGTCGGTATGACCTGCTCCACCGGCTGGTCGGACTCGACCCCCTCGATGGCGTCGATGAGCAGCTGGATCACCGCCGTGCCGATGCGGCGCGGTTTGAGGGAGAGCGTGGTGACCGGGGGTTCGGTGTTGGCGTAGACCATGGACTCGCTGCAGCAGACGAGCAGCAGGTCGTCCGGGACGCGCAGGCCGTAGCGGCGGGCGGCGGCGAGCAGGTCGGTGCCGTTCGGGTCGAACAGGCCGTAGACGGCGTCGGGGCGGTCGGGGCGTGCGAGCAGCCGGTCGGCGGCGACGGCGCCCGCGCGCGGATCGTGCGCCGGGTAGGACTCGTAGACGGGGTCCTGGCCCACGCGCTCGCACCAGCGCAGATACGCGGTGGTCGAGAGGTGGGTGTACGTGTCGGTGGTGGTGCCGGTGAGCAGACCGATGCGGCGGGCGCCGGCGTCGGCGAGGTGGTCGAGGATGCCCATGACCGCGGCCTCGTGGTCGTTGTCGACCCAGGCCGTGACCGGCAGCGCGCCGGCCGGGCGGCCGTCGGAGACGACCGGTAAGCCCTGGCGGACCAGTTCGCTGACGACCGGGTCCTGGTCGGAGGGGTCGATGACGACCGTGCCGTCCAGTGCGACGTTGGACCACACGTCGTGGCGGGAGGTCGCGGGCAGGATGACCAGGGCGTAGCCGCGGGCGAGCGCGGCGGAGGTGGCGGCCCGCGCCATCTCGGCGAAGTACGCGAACTCGGTGAAGGTGAAAGGTTCATCCCCGTACGTCGTCACGGTCAGGCCGATGAGTCCGGACTTCCCGGTGCGGAGCGTCCGGGCGGCGGCCGAGGGGCGGTACCCCAGTCGGTCGGCCACCTCGCGGACGTGGCGCCGGGTGGCGTCCGGGAGCCTGCCCTTGCCGTTGAGGGCGTCGGAGACGGTCGTGATGGAGACTCCGGCGGCGGCGGCCACGTCCCTGATGCCCGCTCGACCCGGCCGGCTGCCTCGGCGTGAGGTTTCCGCGCGGCTCACCTGGTGCTTCCCTGCTGCTGTCATGGCGAGCCGATAGTAGGGCTCATGCGGTGGGGTAGGGCGGACGCATATGCACACATTGACAGGCACGTTTCTGCATGATCATTGATACTCAATTGCCTTGCAAATCAAGGAGGTTGAACGTTCCAATGCCAGGACCTGACGTGTCGGCGCATGCGGGCCTGGCGAGGGTGCGATGTTGCGAAGAGGTCTCAACTCACCTGCACGGGGGATGCGCGCCACGGCGCGAACCACCGGCGCGTAGATATATGTGCGGCGCGCCCCTGGCCCGCACGCCCTTCGTACCCCTTCGTGGGACGTTGCCCCCTGTTGTTCCCGTGACCGGTGCCACGGGCGCGAGGACCCGGCCTTCCGGCGGGCGCGCCGGACCCTCCGGCCCCCGGGAAGCACGCCTCGTCCCCTCCTATACGCAGCGGGGCCGAATCCTCATAAGGTGAGCAGTATTGGATGTCGGCGGCGGACACGGGTGCCGCCGGTCTTCGCGAGGAGGACTGCGGTGAGCGAGACGAGCCCCAAGCTGCGCGCCGAGCTGGAGGGGATCCCCACGTACAAGCCGGGCAAACCGGCGGCGGCCGGCGGACCGGCGGCGTACAAGCTGTCCTCCAACGAGAACCCCTATCCGCCGCTGCCGGGCGTGATGGAGACCGTGACGGCCTCGGCCGCCTCGTTCAACCGCTACCCGGACATGGCCTGTACGGCGCTGACGGCGGAGCTGGCCGAGCGCTTCGCGGTCCCGGTGTCCCACGTGGCCACCGGCACCGGCTCGGTCGGCGTCGCCCAGCAGCTGCTGCAGGCCACCTCGGGCCCCGGTGACGAGGTGATCTACGCCTGGCGCTCCTTCGAGGCCTACCCGATCATCACGCAGATCAGCGGGGCCACCTCGGTGCAGGTGCCGCTCACCGAGGGCGATGTGCACGACCTGGACGCGATGGCCGACGCGATCACCGACCGGACGCGGCTCGTCTTCGTCTGCAACCCCAACAACCCCACCGGCACGGCGGTGCGCAGGGCCGAGCTGGAGCGGTTCCTCGACCGGGTGCCCGGCGACGTCCTGGTGGTGCTCGACGAGGCCTACCGTGAGTTCGTCCGGGACACCGACGTGCCGGACGGCGTGGAGATCTACCGGGAGCGGCCCAACGTCTGCGTGCTGCGGACCTTCTCCAAGGCGTACGGCCTGGCGGGGTTGCGCGTCGGTTTCGCCATCGCCCACGAGCCGGTGGCGGCGGCACTGCGCAAGACGGCGGTGCCGTTCGGCGTGAGCCAGATCGCGCAGGACGCGGCGATCGCCTCGCTGCGGGCCGAGGACGAGCTGATCGGCCGGGTCGGCTCACTGGTGTGCGAGCGCAACCGTGTGATGGACGCGCTGCGCGGCCAGGGCTGGACGGTGCCCGACACACAGGCCAACTTCGTGTGGCTGCGGCTGGGGGAGAGCACCGTGCCGTTCGCGCAGGCGTGCGAGCAGGCGGGTGCGGTCGTCCGGCCGTTCGCCGGGGAGGGTGTGCGGGTCACGGTCGGCGAGACCGAGGCGAACGACATCTTCCTGAAGGTGGCGGAGGGCTTCCGCAAGGATCTCTGAGCCGGGCGCCCCAGGGGCTCCGACCAGCCGAAACGTTCAGGCGGCCGACGGTGATCCGTCGGCCGCCGTCGTGTGCGCGCCGACAGGTCGACACAAAGGGGTTGACGTCACAGTGGACCCCCCTTTCCGGTCGGAAAAGCGGTAGGTCATAATTGCTTGTGAATGTGAACGCGTTCACAAGCGCATCCCGTTTGCTCCGAGATGTCGGGGACGAACGGGATCAAGGCAGGACGCCGTGACCACGGCGAAGTAAGGAGCGACGACGTGGATCTGGCTCTGGCGCCGGAGACCCTGGCGCGATGGCAGTTCGGTATCACCACCGTCTACCACTTCCTCTTCGTTCCCCTGACGATCTCGCTCGCCGCCCTCGTCGCCGGGCTGCAGACCGCCTGGGTGCGTACGGAGAAGGAGAAGTACCTCAGGGCGACGAAGTTCTGGGGCAAGCTCTTCCTGATCAACATCGCGATGGGTGTGGTCACCGGAATCGTGCAGGAGTTCCAGTTCGGCATGAACTGGTCCGACTACTCGCGGTTCGTCGGTGACGTCTTCGGAGCCCCGCTCGCCTTCGAGGCCCTGATCGCCTTCTTCTTCGAGTCCACCTTCATCGGCCTGTGGATCTTCGGCTGGGACAAGCTGCCCAAGAAGATCCACCTGGCCTGCATCTGGATGGTCTCGATCGGCACCCTGCTGTCGGCGTACTTCATCCTCGCCGCCAACTCCTGGATGCAGCACCCGGTCGGCTACCGCATCAACGAGGAGAAGGGCCGCGCCGAGCTCACCGACTTCTGGCTGGTGCTCACCCAGAACACCACCCTCAACCAGGTCTTCCACAGCTTCTCGGCGGCCTTCCTGACCGGCGGCGCCTTCATGGTCGGCATCGCCGCCTTCCACCTGATGCGCAAGAAGCACATCCCGGTGATGCGTACCTCGCTCCGGCTCGGCCTCGTCACCCTGGCGGTCGGCGGCCTGTTCACCGCGGTCAGCGGCGACACCCTCGGCAAGGTCATGTACGAGCAGCAGCCGATGAAGATGGCCGCCGCCGAGGCCCTGTGGGACGGCGAGGAACCGGCGCCCTTCTCCGTGTTCGCCTACGGCGACGTCGACGAGGGACACAACAAGGTCGCCCTGGAGATCCCCGGCCTGCTGTCCTTCCTCGCACACAGCGACTTCGAGTCGTACGTGCCCGGCATCAACGACACCAACGAGGCCCTGCGGGAGAAGTTCGGCCCCGGTGACTACAAGCCCATCGTCCCCGTCGCCTACTGGGGCTTCCGCTGGATGATCGGCTTCGGCATGGCGTCCTTCTCGCTCGGCCTCCTCGGGCTCTGGCTCACCCGGAAGAGGTTCCTGCTGCCGGCCGCCCACCGCACCGGTGAGGACGAGGTGCCGCTCCTGGTGCTGCTGAAGCAGCCGCTCGGCTCGCGGCTCACCCGGCTGTACTGGCTGCTGGCCCTGTGGACCATGGCGTTCCCGCTGATCGCCAACTCCTGGGGATGGATCTTCACCGAGATGGGCCGGCAGCCCTGGGTGGTCTACGGCGTGATGCAGACCAGGGACGCGGTCTCCCCCGGTGTGTCCACGGCCGAGGTCATCACCTCGATGTCCGTCTTCACCCTGCTCTACGCGGTCCTGGCCGTCATCGAGGTCAAGCTGCTCGCCAAGTACGTCAAGGCGGGCCCGCCCGAGCTCGGTGAGTCCGACCTCAACCCGCCCACGAAGCTCGGCGGCGACCACCGTGACGCCGACAAGCCGATGGCCTTCTCGTACTAGGCCGAGGGAGCTGCACCGTCATGGAACTGCACGACGTCTGGTTCGTACTGATCGCCGTCCTGTGGATCGGCTACTTCTTCCTGGAGGGGTTCGACTTCGGGGTCGGCGTCCTCACCCGGCTGCTCGCCCGCGACCGGGCCGAGAAGCGGGTGCTGATCAACACCATCGGCCCCGTGTGGGACGGCAACGAGGTGTGGCTGCTCACCGCGGGCGGTGCCACCTTCGCCGCCTTCCCCGAGTGGTACGCCACGCTCTTCTCCGGCTTCTACCTCCCGCTGCTGGTCATCCTGGTCTGCCTGATCGTCCGCGGTGTCGCCTTCGAGTACCGGGCGAAGCGGCCGGAGGAGCACTGGCAGCGCAACTGGGAGACGGCGATCTTCTGGACCTCGCTGATCCCGGCCTTCCTGTGGGGCGTGGCCTTCGGGAACATCGTCCGCGGCGTGAAGATCGACGCCGAGTTCGAGTACGTGGGCACCGTCTGGGACCTGCTCAACCCGTACGCCCTGCTGGGCGGACTGGTCACCCTGTCGCTCTTCACCTTCCACGGCACGGTGTTCACCGCGCTGAAGACGGTCGGGGAGATCCGGGCACGGGCGCGGAAGCTGGCCCTGCGCGTGGGTCTGGTCACCGCCGTGCTGGCGCTGGTGTTCCTGCTGTGGACGCAGGCCGACCGCGGTGACGGCACCAGCCTGGTCGCGATGGCCGTGGCGGTCGCCGCACTGGTCGCCGCGCTGGCGGCGAACCAGGCGGGACGCGAGGGCTGGTCGTTCGCCCTCTCCGGCGTCACCATCGTGGCTGCCGTGGCGATGCTCTTCCTGACGCTGTTCCCGAACGTCATGCCGTCCACGCTCGACGCGGACTGGAGCCTGACCGTCACCAACGCCTCCTCCAGCCCCTACACCCTGAAGATCATGACCTGGCTCGCGGTGATCGCCACCCCGCTGGTGATGCTCTACCAGGGCTGGACCTACTGGGTGTTCCGCAAGCGGATCGGCACCCAGCACATCGCCGATCCCGTGCACTGAGGGTGTGTTTCACGTGAAACCGATCGACCCGCGACTCCTCCGGTACGCACGGGCCACCCGCGGCTTCCTGGCGGCGGTCGTCGCCCTGGGGGCCGTCGGCGCGGTGCTGGTCATCGCCCAGGCCATGCTCATCGCCGAGATCGTGGTGGGCGCGTTCGAGGACGGTCTGTCCGCCGGTGACCTCACCACTCCCCTGGTGCTGCTCGCCGCCGTCGCGGCCGGCCGCGGGCTGGTCGGCTGGCTGACCGAGCTGGCCGCCCACCGGGCGAGCGCCGCGGTGAAGTCGGAGCTGCGGGGGCGGCTGCTGGAGCGGGCGACGGCACTCGGACCGGGCTGGCTGGACGGGCAGCGCACCGGGTCACTGGTCGCGCTGGCCACCCGGGGAGTCGACGCCCTCGACGGCTACTTCTCGCGCTACCTCCCCCAGCTGGGCCTCGCGGTGGTCGTCCCGGTGGCGGTGCTGGCGCGGATCGTCACCGAGGAGTGGGTCTCGGCGGCGATCATCGTCGGCACCCTGCCGCTGATCCCCCTCTTCATGGCGCTGATCGGCTGGGCCACCCAGTCCCGGATGGACCGGCAGTGGCTGCTGCTGTCCCGGCTGTCCGGCCACTTCCTGGACGTCGTCGCCGGGCTGCCGACCCTGAAGGTCTTCGGACGGGCCAAGGCGCAGGCGGAGTCCATCCGCCGGATCACCGCCGACTACCGGCGGGCGACCATGCGGACGCTGCGGATCGCCTTCATCTCCTCCTTCGCCCTGGAACTGCTCGCCACGCTCTCGGTGGCCCTGGTCGCCGTGACGATCGGCATGCGGCTGGTGTACGGCGACATGGACCTCTACACCGGACTGGTCATCCTGATCCTGGCGCCCGAGGCCTATCTGCCGCTGCGTCAGGTCGGCGCCCAGTACCACGCGGCCGCGGAGGGCCTCGGGGCGGCCGAGGAGATCTTCTCCGTGCTGGAGACACCCGCGCCCACGCCGGGAACGGGCACGGTGCCGGAGGGCGCCCTCTCCTTCGAGGAGGTGACGGTCCGCTATCCGGGCCGTACCGCGGACGCCGTGACGGACGTGTCCTTCACCGTCGGCCCCGGGGAGACGGTCGCGCTCGTCGGGCCGAGCGGGGCGGGCAAGTCGACCCTGCTGCACGCGCTGCTGGGATTCGTCCGGCCCACCGGGGGGCGGGTGCGGATCGGGGGAGCGGATCTCGCCGGACTCGACCTCGCCGCATGGCACGACCGTGTCGCCTGGGTGCCGCAGCGGCCGCACCTGTACGCCGGGACGATCACGGAGAACGTACGGCTGGCCCGCCCCGGCGCGGACGACGACGCAGTGCGGCGCGCCCTGCGGGACGCCGGGGCGCTGGAGTTCGTGGAGGCGCTCCCTGAGGGCGCCGGGACCGTGCTCGGCGAGGACGGAGCGGGACTGTCGGCCGGACAGCGGCAGCGGCTCGCGCTGGCCCGCGCCTTCCTCGCGGACCGGCCCGTCCTGCTGCTCGACGAGCCGACGGCGGCGCTGGACGGTGCCACCGAGGCCGGGATCGTGGCGGCGGTACGGCGGCTGGCGGCCGGGCGGACGGTGCTGCTCGTGGTGCACCGGCCGGCGCTGCTGGCCCTCGCCGACCGCGTCGTGCGGCTGGCGGAACCGGCTCCCGCCGACCAGGGGGAGGCTCCGCGCCGGGAGCAGCCCGGCACCGCGACACCCGTGGAAACCGGCCTCCTGCCCGGCAGCGGTCCCGCCGCTCCCGGGGACGCCGAGCCCGTCCCGGGCGGCGTCCTCACCCGCGTCCGTGCGCTGTCCGGCGCCCGGCGGGGGAGGATCACCCTCGCCCTGCTGCTGGGCACCCTCGCCCTGGGCAGTGCCGTCGGGCTCATGGCGACGTCCGGCTGGCTCATCTCCCGGGCCTCGGAGCAGCCGCCGGTGCTGTATCTGATGGTGGCCGTGACGGCGACCCGGGCCTTCGGCATCGGCCGGGCGGTGTTCCGGTACGCCGAGCGGCTCGTGTCGCACGACGCCGTCCTGCGCATGCTGGCCGACACCCGGGTCGCGGTGTACCGGCGGCTGGAGCGGCTGGCGCCCGCCGGACTGCGCGGCGCCCGCCGGGGCGACCTGCTCTCCCGGCTGGTCTCCGACGTGGACGCGCTCCAGGACTACTGGCTGCGGTGGCTGCTGCCGGCCGGTGCGGCCGTCGCCGTCTCCGCCCTGTCCGTCGGCTTCACCGCCTGGCTGCTGCCCGAGGCCGGGGCCGTGCTGGCGGCCGGACTGCTCGCGGCGGGCGCCGGTGTGCCCCTGCTGACCGGCGCCGTGGCGCGCCGTGCGGAACGCAGGCTGGCACCGGCCCGGGGCGCGCTCGCGACCCGGGTGACCGATCTGCTCACCGGCACCGCGGAGCTGACCGTCGCCGGTGCCCTGCCCGCGCGGACGGCCGAGGCGCGGCGGGCCGACGGCGTGCTCACCCGGATCGCCTCGCGTGCCGCCACCGCCACGGCGCTCGGCGACGGGCTCACCGCGCTGATCTCAGGCCTGACCGTCGCGGCAGCCGCGCTCGCCGGGGTCCAGGGCGTGGCCTCCGGCCGGCTGGACGGCGTGGCGCTGGCGGTGGTGATCCTCACCCCGCTGGCCGCGTTCGAGGCCGTCCTCGGAATGCCGCTCGCCGTACAGTACCGGCAGCGGGTGCGCCGCAGCGCCGAGCGTGTGTACGAGGTCCTGGACGCCCCGGCGCCCGTAAGGGAGCCGGAGTCGCCCCGGCAGGCGCCCGCGTCGCCGTTCCCGCTGGTGGTCAGGGGGCTGGTCGCCCGCCACCCGGGGCAGGACCGGGACGCGCTGGCCGGGGTGGACCTCACCTTGGAGCGGGGCCGCCGGATCGCCGTGGTGGGGCCGTCCGGCTCCGGCAAGACGACGCTCGCGCAGGCGCTGCTGCGGTTCCTGGATCCGGACACGGGCTCGTACACGCTGGCCGGGGTGGACGCGTACGCCCTGGACGGCGACGACGTACGGCGGCTGGTCGGACTGTGCGCGCAGGACGCCCACCTCTTCAACAGCTCGGTACGGGAGAACCTGCTGCTCGCCAGGAAGGACGCGACCGAGGACGCGCTGCGCGACGCGCTGGGCCGGGCCCGGCTCCTGGAGTGGGCCGACGGTCTGCCCGAGGGGCTCGACACGCTCGTCGGCGAGCACGGGGCGTGGCTGTCCGGCGGACAGCGGCAGCGGCTGGCGCTGGCGCGGGCGCTGCTCGCGGACTTCCCGGTGCTGGTGCTGGACGAGCCGGCGGAACACCTCGACCTGCCGACCGCCGACGCCCTCACGGCGGACCTGCTGGACGCCACGGAGGGCCGTACGACGCTGCTCATCACCCACCGGCTGGCGGGCCTGGAGGCGGTGGACGAGGTCGTCGTGCTCGACGAGGGCCGGGTGGTGCAGCGCGGGCCGTACGCGGAACTCGTCTCGGTGCCGGGCGAGTTGCGGGCGATGGCTCGCCGGGAGGAGGAGGCCGGACTGCTGGTGGCGGTGCGTTAGCCCGCGGGGCCGACGACCGCCCCGCGGTCCCGGTGCCGGGTGACGGGACGTCAAGCGTTGACGGGCGGGCCGCTGTTCGGTGGTATCGCTGGTCCGTACGGGGTGCGTGGTCCCCCATGTGTACGACATGAACAGGGCCGTATGCGGGGACGGGGTCCAGGATCGCAGTCATGCGCTTCACCCGCCGCCATCCGCTGCTCACCGCCGTGCTGCTGTGCGCGCTCGCCGTGCTCGCCGCCCGGCCCGCCGACGGCGACGGCGATCACGCCCCCGGCCACGGCTCCGCCTCCGGCGTCGGCGCGGAGGTGGCGCGGCTGTACGAGGAGGCGGCGGCGGCGACCGAGCGGTACGAGGCCGGCCGGCGCGAGGCCGATAGGCAACGGGCGAAGGCACGGCGGCTGGAGGAGCGGCTCGACCGCGAACGGCGGGAGCTGGCCGGCCTGCACGAGGACCTGGGGCGGCTCGCCAGCTCCCAGTACCGGGACGGCGGCGGCCTGCCGCTCACGGCGCACATGCTCCTCGCGCACGACCCGGAGGAGCTGATGCGCGGTCAGCGGGTCGTGCGTCAGGCGGAGGTGTCGCTCGACAAGGCGGTCGGCCTGAGCGAGCGCGCCGAGGCCCGGCTGGCCGGCGACGAGGCGAGGGCCGCGGCGGCGTGGAAGCGGCTCGAGGCGCGCAACACCGAGCTGGCCACTCTGAGACAGGGCATCGAGCGCAAGCTCGAAGCGGCGCGCTGGAAGCTCCAGGGCGAGGCGGACTCGTCGGTCGCGGCCGGCGCTTGCCGGGGAGCGGTCCGCCTCGACCAGCCGGAGACACGGTTCACCACCTCCTGGGTGGCGCCGGTGGAGACGTACGAGCTGTCCGCCTCCTACGGCAGCGGCGGCGCGCGGTGGGCGCACCGGCACACCGGGCAGGACTTCGCGGTGCCGATCGGCACGCCGGTGCGGGCCGTGGGCGCCGGGAAGGTGGTGCGGGTGTCCTGCGGCGGCGCCTTCGGTGTCGAGATCGTGGTCCGGCACGCGGGCGGCTACTACACGCAGTACGCCCATCTCGCCGCCGTCGCCGTCGACCAGGGCGAGCGGGTCGCGACCGGGCAGTGGATCGGGCAGTCCGGCACCAGCGGCAACTCCACCGGTCCGCACCTGCACTTCGAGGTGCGGGTCACCCCGGAGATGGGCTCGGCGGTGGACCCGGTGCCGTGGCTGGCGCGGCGTGAGGTACCGCTGGGCTGACATGCCGCCGCGGCTAGCGGCGCTCGTCCAGCAACCGCTCGATCACCACGGCCACCCCGTCGTCGTTGTTGGCGACCGTGCGGCCCGAGGCGGCGGCCAGCACGTCCGGGTGGGCGTTGCCCATCGCGTAGGAGCGGCCCGCCCAGGTGAGCATCTCGACGTCGTTCGGCATGTCGCCGAAGGCGACGACCTCCTCGTGCGAGATGCCGCGTTCGGCGCAGCACAGGGCGAGGGTGCTGGCCTTGGACACGTCGGGGCCGCTGATCTCCAGCAGGGCGCTGGGGCTGGAACGGGTGACGGTGGCGCGGTCGCCGATCGCGAGCCGGGCCAGGGTGAGGAAGGCGTCGGGATCGAGCGCCGGGTGGTGGGCGAGGATCTTGAGCACCGGCTCACCCGCGGTGTGGGAGTCCGGGGCCAGCAGCTCCTCGGCGGGTGCGAACCCGTCCGGGACCTCCATGTGCAGCTTCGGGTACGCCGGCTCCTGGTGGAACCCGTAGGTCTGCTCGACGGCGTACACCGTGCCCGGTGCGGCGTCGCGCAGTAGCCCTACGGCGTCCAGCGCGTTCTCCCGGGCCAGCTCGCGCACCTTCACGAAGCGGTGGGCGCCGGGGCCGCCGTGCAGGTCGACGACGGCCGCGCCGTTGCCGCAGATGGCGAGGCCGTGGCCGTGGACGTGGTCGCTGACGACGTCCATCCAGCGGGCCGGGCGGCCGGTGACGAAGAAGACCTCGATGCCCGCCTCCTCGGCGGCGGCCAGCGCGGCGATGGTGCGCGGGGACACCGACTTGTCGTCGCGCAGCAGGGTGCCGTCGAGGTCGGTGGCGATGAGCCGCGGCGGGGTGGTGGCTGTCCTGGTCTCGGGCTGTCGGGTCGCTGAGGTCACCGGGTCATTGTCCCGCATATGCCCGCACGGCCGTGCGGGAGTCCGCACATCTGAGTGGTTATCCACGTCACTGACGGCCTCACCCGCCCCCGTGGAGGGAGCGGGGGCCGCGCGCGGACGCTCCCGGCTCACCGCAGTTGCGCCGGGGCTTCCATGGCGATCCGTTCGACGACCTTCTGGTCCGCGGCGAAGTCCGACTCCGGAATGGGCCAGTGGATCACGATCTCGGTGAATCCCAGCTCGGCGTGGCGTCCCGCGAAGTCGACGAAGGCGTCCAGGGACTCCAGCGGACGGCCCCGGTCCGGGGTGAACCCGGTGAGCAGGATCTTGTCCAGTTCGGTCACGTCCCGGCCCAGCTCGGCGCAGGCGTCCGCCAGCCTCTCCGCCTGGCCGCGAATGGCCTGAACCGACTGCTCGGGGGTTCCGTTCTCGTACAGCCGGGGGTCGCCGGTGGTCACCCACGCCTGCCCGTGCCGGGCCGCGAGCCGCAGCCCGCGGGGCCCGGTGGCCGCCACGGCGAACGGCAGCCGGGGCCGCTGCACACAGCCCGGGATGTTGCGGGCCTCGTGGGCCGCGTAGAAGTCGCCCTCGTACGACACGGAGTCCTCGGTGAGCAGCCGGTCGAGCAGCGGGACGAACTCGGCGAAGCGGTCGGCGCGCTCGCGGGGCGTCCAGGGCTCCTGGCCGAGCGCGGTGGCGTCGAAGCCGGTGCCGCCCGCGCCTATCCCCAGCGTGACGCGCCCGCCGGAGATGTCGTCGAGGGTGATGAGCTCCTTGGCGAGGGTCACCGGGTGCCGGAAGTTCGGCGAGGTCACGAGGGTGCCCAGCCGCATCCGCTCGGTCACCCCCGCGGCCGCGGTCAGCGTCGGGACGGCGCCGAACCAGGGGCCGTCCCGGAAGCTGCGCCAGGACAGGTGGTCGTAGGTGTACCCCGTGTGGAAGCCGAGTTCCTCGGCGCGCACCCACGCCGAACGGCTGCCCTCGTGCCAGCGGCGGTACGGGAGGATCACGGTGCTCAGACGCAGAGTCATACTGCCGAGCCTATGCGGCGAGGGACGTTTCACGTGAAACGATCGGGGTTCGTGTTCCGGTCACCAGGCGTGCGCGTGCAGCCACGGAGTGAAAGGCCGGCACCTCGACGTGGGCCTCGTGGGGCAGGGAGCCGTCGGGGTCGACGGTGACGCCGACGCCCGCGGCGGTGGCGCGCGAGGTCCGTTCCGCGCCGATGCCCTGGGTGACCACCATCTCGCGCCCGTGGACGCCGGCGAGCGCCCGGAGGGCGGTGACGGCGGCCTCGGTGCTGGGCAGGTGTTCCATGCCGCCGATCACGCGGCCTCAGTGGCCCGCGGGAAAGCGCAGGTAGCGGCCGGGAACGGACCCGGTCAGCCAGACACCGTTCGCGCTCACCCGGAAGACATGGCCGTCGCGGTGCATGGCGGCCGCGTCCACCGACAGCACCACGGGGCGGCCCCGGCGGGCGCCGACACGGGTCGCGGTCGCGCGGTCCGCGGAGAGGTGCACGTCGTGCCGGTCCATGGCCCGCAGCCCCTCGGCTCGGATCGCCTCCAGATTGCGGGCGACGGTGCCGTGGTAGAGGTACGGCGGCGGGACGGCCGGGGCCAGTCCCAGGTCGACCTCGACGGTGTGGCCCTGGCTGGCGCGGATCCGGGTGCCCTCCACGGCGAAGCGCCGCTTGTCGTTGGTGGCGACGACATGGTCCAGTTCCTCCCGGGAGAACCGGAAGCCGTGCGCGGACGCCGCGGCGATCAGTGTGCCGATCTCGACCCAGCCGCCCTCGTCGAGGGTCAGCCCGATCCTCGCGGGCTGGTGACGCAGATGCCTGGCGAGGTACTTCGACACCTTCACGGTGCGTTCTTCGTCCATCCCCTCAGACTGCCGGGAGAGACGCGCGTCACGCGATCGATTTTGCTCCACAGGTTTGATCCACAGCCAAGTGCGTTTATCCACAGAGGAATTGGCCCTCGTTGTGGACAAACAAGCGCTCCACCGCCTCACACCGGCGGCTTCACCCGCGCGATCCGCCGCGACGCCCCCGGCAGCCATCGCGACAACGCGTACGCGGTGCGCGCCTCCGGCGTGACCGGCACCACCGCCTCGTCACGCGCCACCGCCCGCAGGATCGCGGCGGCGACCTTCTCCGGCGGGTAGCCGCGTAGCCCGTACAGGCGGGCCGCCCGCTTCCGCAGCCGCCGTTCCTCCTCGGCGTCCGCGCCCGCGAAGCGCGCGGTGGAGGTGATGGGGGTGTCGACGAACCCGGGGCAGACCGCGGTCACGCCGATGTCCCGCTCCGCCAGTTCCGCGCGCAGGCACTCGCTCAGCATCAGCACCGCCGCCTTCGACGTGCCGTACGCGGGCAGCGCCCTCGACGGCTGGAACGCCGCCGCCGAGGCGACGTTGACGATGTGGCCGCCCTGCCCCCGCTCGGCCATCCGGCTCCCGAAGAGCCGGCAGCCGTGGATCACACCCCACAGGTTGACGTCTAGCACCTTCCGCCATTCCTCCGCGGTGGTGTCGAGGAAGGGGCCGCCCAGCCCGACGCCGGCGTTGTTCACCAGCACGTCCACCACGCCGTGCTCGGCGGTGACCCGCTCGGCGAGCTTCTCCATGGCCCGCTCGTCGGACACGTCCGCCGTCTCCGCCCAGGCGGCCGCCGCACCGCGGTCACGGGCCTCTCCGGCGGTGCGGGCCGCCGCCCCGGCGTCCCGGTCGACCGCCAGGACCCGCGCGCCCGCCTCGGCGAACGCCAGCGCGGTCGCCCGCCCGATGCCGCTGCCCGCCCCCGTGACCAGGACCAGCCGCCCGCCGAACCGGTCGGCGTACCGGCCCCGAGCCGGCACCTCCGGGCGGCCCTCCTCCACGGACGTCACGAAGTCGCCTGTCCACGCCGCCAGCTGGTCGGGGCGGGTGCGCGGGACCCAGTGCCGGGCCCGCAGCGTCCGCCGGGTCAGCCGCGGCACCCACAGCTCCAGATCCTCGTAGAGCCGCTCCGAGAGGAACGCGTCGTCCAGGGGCGTGATGAGCTGCACGGGCGCGTGCGCGTAGGCGTCTGCGCGCGGAGCGCGCAGCCGGGGCCGCACGTTGTCCCGGTACAGCCAGGCGCCGTGCGCCGCGTCCGAGGGCAGTGACGGGGTGGGATAGCCGCCGCCGGGCACCTTCTCGACGCGCTCCAGTATCCGCGGCCAGCGCCTGCCGAGCGGGCCGCGCCAGGCCAGTTCGGGCAGCACCGGAGTGTGCAGCAGGTAGACGTACCAGGACTTGGCGCCCTGGCCGAGCAGTTGGCCGACCCGGCGCGGGGTGGGCCGCTTCAGCCGGCTGTTGATCCAGTGCCCGAAGTGGTCGAGGGACGGCCCCGACATCGAGGTGAAGGAGGCGATCCGCCCCGCGGTGCGCCCCACCGTGACGAACTCCCAGCACTGCACCGAGCCCCAGTCGTGCCCCACCAGGTGCACCGGACGGTCCGGGCTGACCGCGTCGGCGACGGCCAGGAAGTCGTCGGTCAGCTTCTCCAGGGTGAACCCGCCGCGCAGCGGACGCGGCGCCGTGGACCGGCCGTGGCCGCGGACGTCGTACGCCACCACGTGGAACCGCTCGGCCAGCCGGGGCGCGACCTCGGACCACACCTCCTTGCTGTCCGGATAGCCGTGCACCAGGACGACCGTCGGCCGCCCGGGATCGCCCAGCTCGGCCACGCACAGTTCGACCCCGCCCGTACGCACCCGGCGCTCCCGCGCGCCACTCAGTCCCGTCACACCGGCGAATGTGGCAGTAGTGAGACGGATCGTCAACAGCGCCTGCCGGGGGGCCGGTGAGTGCCCCTCGGGCAGGGCTCCCCTACGGGCCCGTACGACTCCAGACGGACCCCAAGACGGCTCTCCGGTCTGACGACCGCAGTGGTGCGGGTCACTACCGTCTAGGACGTGACTGTGATCGTGACCGAAAGCCTGAGCAAGCGGTTCCCCCGGGTGACCGCTCTTGACCGGCTCTCCGTGGACGTCGGGCCCGGTGTGACCGGACTCGTCGGAGCCAATGGAGCCGGCAAGTCCACACTGATCAAGATCCTGCTGGGTCTGTCCCCCGCCACCGAGGGCCGAGCCGAAGTGCTCGGGCTCGACGTCGCCACCAAGGGCGCCGCCATCCGCGAGCGGGTCGGCTACATGCCGGAGCACGACTGCCTGCCACCGGACGTCTCGGCCACCGAGTTCGTCGTCCACATGGCACGCATGTCCGGCCTGCCGCCCACCGCCGCGCGGGAGCGCACCGCGGACACCCTGCGCCACGTCGGCCTGTACGAGGAGCGCTACCGCCCCATCGGCGGCTACTCCACGGGCATGAAGCAGCGCGTGAAACTCGCGCAGGCCCTGGTGCACGACCCCCAGCTGGTCTTCCTGGACGAGCCCACCAACGGCCTCGACCCGGTCGGCCGCGACGAGATGCTGGGCCTGATCCGCCGCATCCACACCGACTTCGGCATCTCCGTGCTGGTCACCTCGCACCTGCTGGGCGAACTCGAGCGCACCTGCGACCACGTCGTGGTCGTCGACGGCGGCAAGCTGCTGCGCTCCAGCTCCACCACGGACTTCACCCAGACGACCACGACGCTCGCGGTCGAGGTCACCGACACCGACGAACACCCCGACGGCACCCGCGCGGTGCGCGAGGCGCTCCGGGCGCGCGGAGTGACCGTCGAGGACGGCAGCGGGCTGCCGGGCGCCGGGCACATCCTGCTGCTCACCGCGCGCGGCGAGGACACCTACGACCTGGTCCGGGACGTCATCGCGGACCTCGGCCTCGGGCTGGTGCGCATGGAACAGCGCCGGCACCACATCGCCGAGGTCTTCAGGAACGACGAAGACGGCACCGCGGCGAACGGCGGCGAACAGCGGAAGGAGGCGGTCGGCCATGGCAACTGAGCAGTCCCTGCGGACACCGGCCACCGCGTCGGGCGACACCCGTATCCACAACATCGGCTACCGCTCCTACGACGGCCCCCGCCTCGGCCGTTCCTACGCCAGGCTCTCGCTGTACTCGCAGTCCCTGCGCGGCGCCTACGGCCTCGGCCGCTCGGTGAAGTCCAAGGTCCTGCCGATGCTGCTGTTCGTGGTGATGTGCGTGCCCGCCGCCATCATGGTGGCCGTCGCCGTCGCCACCAAGGCCAAGGACCTGCCGCTCGACTACACGCGCTACGCGATCGTCATGCAGGCCGTCATCAGCCTGTACGTCGCCTCGCAGGCGCCCCAGTCCGTCTCGCGCGACCTGCGCTTCAAGACCGTGCCGCTGTACTTCTCGCGGCCCATCGAGACCGCCGACTACGTCCGCGCCAAGTTCGCGGCGCTGGCCTCGGCCCTGTTCATCCTCACCGCCGCACCCCTGCTCGTGCTGTACGTCGGGGCGCTGCTGGCCAAGCTCGACTTCACCGACCAGACCAAGGGATTCGCACAGGGACTCGTCTCCGTGGCACTGCTCTCGCTGCTCTTCGCCGGCATCGGCCTGGTCGTCGCGTCGGTCACCCCGCGCCGCGGCTTCGGCATCGCCGCGGTGATCGCCGTCCTGACCATCTCCTACGGCGCGGTCTCCACGCTCCAGGCGATCGCGGAGGTCCAGAGCGGCGGCGACGCCATCGCCTGGATCGGCCTGTTCTCGCCGATCACCCTCATCGACGGAGTGCAGTCCGCCTTCCTCGGCGCGAGCTCCGCCTTCCCCGGCGGCGTGGGACCGGGCAACGGCGAGGGCGTGGTCTACGTCCTGCTCAGCCTCGGCCTGATCGCGGCCAGCTACGGCCTCCTGGTGCGCCGCTACAAGAAGGTGGGAATGTGACCACGCTCAGCATCGACCACGTCTCCCGCTGGTTCGGCAACGTGGTCGCCGTCAACGACATCACGATGACCATCGGGCCCGGCGTCACCGGCCTGCTCGGCCCCAACGGAGCCGGAAAGTCCACCCTCATCAACATGATGGGCGGCTTCCTCGCCCCCTCCACCGGCACCGTCACCCTCGACGGACAGCAGGTGTGGCGCAACGAGGCCATCTACCGGCACATCGGCATCGTCCCCGAGCGCGAGGCGATGTACGACTTCCTCACCGGCCGCGAGTTCGTCCTCGCCAACGCGGAACTGCACGGCCTCGGCGCCAAGGCCGCCCAGCAGGCGCTGGCCACGGTCGAGATGGAGTACGCGCAGGACCGGAAGATCGCCACGTACTCCAAGGGCATGCGGCAGCGCGTGAAGATGGCGTCCGCGCTGGTCCACCAGCCGTCGCTGCTCCTGCTGGACGAGCCCTTCAACGGCATGGACCCGCGTCAGCGGATGCAGCTGATGGACCTGCTGCGGCGCATGGGCGACGAGGGCCGCACCGTGCTGTTCTCCTCACACATCCTCGAGGAGGTCGAACAGCTCGCCTGGCACATCGAGGTGGTGGTCGCCGGCCGGCACGCGGCCAGCGGCGACTTCCGCAGGATCCGCCGCCTGATGACGGACCGCCCGCACCGCTACCTGGTGCGCTCCAGCGACGACCGCGCCCTCGCGGCCGCGCTGATCGCCGATCCGTCGACCTCCGGCATCGAGGTGGACCTGGCGGAGGGCGCCCTGCGTATCCAGGCCGTCGACTTCGGCCGCTTCACCGCCCTGCTCCCCAAGGTCGCCAAGGAGCACGGCATCCGCCTGCTCACGGTCTCGCCGTCCGACGAGTCCCTCGAGTCCGTCTTCTCGTATCTCGTCGCGGCGTAGGAGGCCGAACATGTACGACCCCACAGTCGCCCGGCTCACCTACCGGGCCCTGCTCGGCCGTCGCCGGGCCCTTATCCTGGGCGCCCTGCCCCTGCTGCTGATCGTGATCTCCGTGGCCGTGCGCGCCCTCAGCGGCGTCGACGACCAGACGGCGGCCGACGTGCTCGGGGGGTTCGCGCTCGCCACCATGGTGCCGATCATCGGCGTCATCGCCGGCACGGGCGCGATCGGGCCCGAGATCGACGACGGCTCCGTGGTGTACCTGCTGTCCAAGCCGATCAAGCGGTCCACGATCATCTACACCAAGCTGATCGTCGCGATCGCCGTGACCATGGTGTTCTCGGCGGTGCCGACGCTGATCGCGGGCTTCGTCCTGAACGGCAACGGCCAACAGGTCGCCGTCGCCTACACGGTGGCGGCCCTGGTCGCCTCGATCGCGTACGCGGCGCTCTTCCTGCTGCTCGGCACGGTCTCGCGGCACGCGGTGGTGTTCGGGCTGGTCTACGCGCTGGTCTGGGAGGCGCTGTTCGGCTCCCTGGTGCCCGGCGCGCGCACGCTGAGCGTCCAGCAGTGGTCGCTGGCCGTGGCGCAGAAGGTCTCCGGCGGTGAACTGATCACCTCGGACGTCGGCCTGACGACCGCGACGGTGCTGCTGGCCACGGTGACCGTGCTGGCCACCTGGTACGCCGGGCAGAAGCTGCGTTCGCTGACGCTGGCCGGCGAGGAGTGACACCCGGCCGGCCGGGACGTCCCGTTTTATTCGGTGGCGTCCGGCCGGCCCGGCGGGCAGAGTGAGAGTGTCCGCATCGCCGGGAAAGTCCGGCGTCACCTGCTGGGAGAGGGAGCGGGACGGTGCCCGTCGCACGGCACGTCCGCTCCCGTCGGGGCAGCCCGTGGCGGACTCCGGAGCCATCCCCACGGCTCCGTCGAGTCCGCCCGCACGGGGAGCTGCCCGGGGGCGGCCGCTTCGAGCACGCGCACTCGCGTCGCGTGGGCCGCCCCTCCCTGCTTCCGCCTCCCCGGAGGCGGTGCTCCGAGCCGGTGCGGGGCGGGCCGCGCGGCTACTTCAGGAAGCGTTCCAGAACCGCCGCGATGCCGTCCTCCTCGTTGGAGGCCGTCACCTCGTCCGCCACCGCCTTCAGCTCCTGGTGGGCGTTGGCCATGGCCACACCGCGGGCGGACCAGGCGAACATCGGGAGGTCGTTGGGCATGTCGCCGAAGGCGATCGTGTCCGTGGACCTCACGCCCAGCCGGCGCGCCGCGAGGGACAGCCCGGTGGCCTTGGACAGGCCGAGCGGGAGGAGCTCCACGATGCCCTCGCCCGCCATCGTGACGGTGACGAACCCGCCCGCCGCGCCGTTCGCCGCGTCGGCGAGCTCGTCCGTGGTGAGGGTGGGGTGCTGGATGTACAGCTTGTTGAGGGGCGCGCTCCACAGGTCCGACGCGTCGGTGAACGGCGTCGCGGGCAGTCCGCCCACGACCTCGTAACCGGGACCGACCAGCACCTCGCCTTCCAGTCCGTCACGGCTGGCGGCCAGGTGCAGCGGACCGACCTCCGCCTCGATCTTGGCCAGCGCCACTCCGGCCAGCTGCCGGTCCAGGGTGACCGACGTCAGCAGGCGGTGCGCTCCGGCGTCGTACACCTGTGCGCCCTGGCCGCAGACGGCGAGGCCCCGGTAGCCGAGGTCGTCGAGTATGGGCCGGGTCCAGGGCACCGCGCGGCCGGTGACGACGATGTGCGCGGCGCCCGCCGCGGTGGCCGCGGCGAGCGCGTCACGGGTGCGGCGGGAGACCGAGTGGTCGTCCCGCAGCAGCGTGCCGTCGAGGTCGGTGGCGACGAGCCGGTAGGGGAAGGGCGAGGGGGCGGCGCTCACTTGGTGACCGGCTCCAGGAGCTCCCGGCCGCCCAGGTACGGACGCAGCACCTCCGGCACGCGCACGGAGCCGTCGGCCTGCTGGTGGTTCTCCAGGATCGCGACGATCGTGCGCGGGACGGCGCAGAGCGTGCCGTTGAGCGTGGCCAGCGGCCGCACCTTCTTGTCCTCACGGAGGCGGATCGACAGCCGGCGGGACTGGTACTCGGTGCAGTCCGAGGTCGAGGTCAGCTCGCGGTACTTGCCCTGGGTCGGGATCCACGCCTCGCAGTCGTACTTACGCGCGGCCGAGGAGCCCAGGTCGCCGGAGGCGACGTCGATCACGCGGAACGGCAGCTCGAGCGAGGTCAGCCACTGCTTCTCCCACTCCAGCAGCCGCTGGTGCTCCGCCTGCGAGTCCTCCGGGGAGACGTACGAGAACATCTCGACCTTGTCGAACTGGTGCACACGGAAGATGCCCCGGGTGTCCTTGCCGTGCGAGCCGGCCTCGCGGCGGAAGCAGGGCGAGAAGCCCGCGTACCGCAGCGGCAGCCGGTCGGCGTCGATGATCTCGTCCATGTGGTAGGCGGCCAGCGCCACCTCGGACGTGCCGACCAGGTAGAGGTCGTCCTTGTCGAGGTGGTAGACGTCCTGGGCCGCCTGGCCGAGGAAGCCGGTGCCCGCCATCGACTGGGGGCGGACCAGCGCGGGGGTCAGCATCGGCGTGAAGCCGGCGGCCGTGGCCTGCGCCATCGCGGCGTTCACCAGGGCGAGCTCGAGCAGCGCGCCGACGCCGGTCAGGAAGTAGAAGCGGGAGCCCGAGACCTTGGCGCCGCGCTCGACGTCGATGGCGGCGAGCAGCTGGCCGAGCTCCAGGTGGTCCTTGGGAGCGAAGCCCTCGGCGTCGAAGTCGCGGATGGTGCCGTGCGTCTCCAGCGTGACGAAGTCCTCCTCGCCGCCGACGGGGACGTCGGGGTGGACGAGGTTGCTCAGCTTGAGCAGCAGGTCCTGGGTCTCGCTCGCCGCGGCGTCGCGGTCGGCGTCGGCCGCCTTGACGTCGGCGGCGAGCCGGCCGGTCCGCTCGAGCAGCTCGGCCTTCTCGTCGCCGGCCGCCTTGGGGATGAGCTTGCCGAGCGACTTCTGCTCGGCGCGCAGCTCGTCGAAGCGGACGCCGGACGACCTGCGCCGTTCGTCGGCAGACAGGAGGGCGTCGACGAGCGCGACGTCCTCTCCACGGGCACGCTGGGAAGCGCGCACACGGTCGGGGTCCTCACGAAGCAGGCGAAGGTCAATCACGCGGCCAAGGCTACCGGTGCGCGGTGACGCCTCACGACTCACTATTGCGGTGCGGCGGCTCACGTTCCGTTATGGGTGAATTGCGCATTGTGTTCCGTGAAGTCAATAAAGGGAACACTTCCCCTGGAACGGGTCAGTTCACGGGGTGCGGGTTGACTGGAATCCCTTGCGGCGAAGGGAACTTGGGCTTTGGTTGTCCACAGGCATCCAGGCCCTCGCGCAAGTTATCCACAGGGTGTGGGGAAAATCTGTGGACGTCGGAATTGATCACTCCGAAACGCTCGAACGGAGCCGAGGAATCCCAGGACAAACCCCCTTCGCCACCACTTTTGAGTGGAAAGCGCTCACCCCAAAGGGTTGACCAAAGGAAAAGGGTGGACGAAGGGCGATGTGCGGGGCGATGAACGGGATCATGATGCATGAGCCGATTTGTCGACGGAATGCCGTCTCGGTGTCGACTTGTCCCCAGGTAGAGAAGCGGACCTGTGGATAACTTCTGTGGACAACGAAAATCAGCAGGTAGGACCGGGCCCCGGCCCTCACCGCACCGGTCAGAACCGCCCGTCCTGGCACCGCGCCACCCAGTCCGCGGCCCCGGCGAACTCCTCGTCCGACGTCCCGGGGAACGGCGTCAGCACCTCTCCGGGGCGCACATCGGCACGCGGGTACGAGCCCAGGTAGCGCACCTGCAGACAGATCCGCTTGAGCCCCATCAGCGCCTCGGACATCCGGCGGTCCGAGATATGACCCTCGGCGTCCACGCAGAAGCAGTAATTGCCGATGCCGGCACCGGTCGGCCGGGACTGGAGCAGCATCAGGTTGATGCCGCGCGTCGCGAACTCGCCCAGCAGGTCGCGCAGACCACCGGGATGGTCGTCGTTCTGCCACAGCACGACGGAGGTCTTGTCGGCGCCGGTGGGCGCCGCGGGCCGGGCGGGGCGGCCCACCAGCACGAACCGCGTCTGGGCGTTCTCCGCGTCGTGGATGCCCGTCTCCAGCGCCTCCAGGCCGTACCGGGCGGCGGCGAACTCACCGGCGAACGCGGCGTCGTACCGGCCCTCCTGGACCAGCCGCGCGCCGTCCGCGTTGGAGGCGGCCGACTCCCAGACGGCGTCCGGCAGATGCGTCTTCAGCCAGTTGCGGACCTGCGGCTGGGCGGCCGGGTGCGCGGTGACCGTCTTGATGTCCGACAGCTTGATGCCGGGACGGACGAGCAGCGCGAAGGTGATCGACAGCAGCACCTCGCGGTAGATCATCAGCGGGGTGCCCGCGACCAGCTCGTCGAGGGTGGTCGTGATGCCGCCCTCGACCGAGTTCTCGATCGGGACGAACGCGGCCTCGGCCTCGCCCACACGCACCGCGTCGAGCGCGGACTGCACGGAGACGTACGGCGTCAGCTCACGGGTGGCCGCCTCGGGAAGCGTGCGCAGGGCGACTTCGGTGAAAGTGCCCTCAGGGCCGAGATACGCATAGCTCGCTGGCATGACCTCACCCTAATGGGCCCCGGCCGGAGGTGGTCCCGGAAATGTCCTCAGGGGGTGAAGCGGGGCGGTTCTCATCCCTCCAGCAGTCGCTGCCCCACATACTCGCCCTCCGCGGCCCCGCCCGGGACCGCGAACAGCCCGCTCGCCTCGTGGCGGACGAACGGCGTCAGGGCGTCGCCCCGGTCGAGCTTGCGCTGCACCGGCACGAAGCCGCGCAGCGGATCCGCCTGCCAGCAGACGAACAGCAGCCCCGCGTCCGGCACCCCGTCCGTGTCCATGCCGTCGTGGTACGAGAACGGACGGCGCAGCATGGCCGCCCCGCCGTTCTGGTCGGGCCGGGTGATCCTCGCGTGGGCGTTGAAGGGGACGACCAGACCGCCCTTGGAATCCGTCTTCTCCAGGTCCATCTCGGAGGTCTCGGTGCCCCCGGACAGCGGCGCCCCGTCGGACTTGCGGCGGCCGATGACGCTCTCCTGCTCCTCGACCGGCAGCTTCTCCCAGTCGTCCAGCAGCATGCGGATACGGCGTACGACGACGTAGGAGCCGTTCGCCATCCAGGCGGGCTCGCCCTTCTCCGGGACGAAGATCCGCCGGTCGAAGTCGGAGTCGGCGGGCTTGGGATTGCGGGTGCCGTCGACCTGGCCCATCAGGTTGCGGGCGGTCATGGGGTGGGCGGTGGCCCCCGGCGAGCGGTTGAAGCCGTTCATCTGCCAGCGCACCCTGGCCGCCGAGCCCGCGTCCTTCTGGACGGCACGCAGGGCGTGGAAGGCGACGAGTGCGTCGTCGGCGCCGATCTGCACCCACAGGTCCCCGTTGCTGCGCGCCTTGTCGAGCCGGTCGGAGGAGAAGTCCGGCAGCGGGTCCAGGGCGACCGGGCGCTGCTTCTCCAGGCCGGCGCGGGTGAAGAAGCTGTGGCCGAAGCCGAAGGTGAGGGTGAGCGAGGAGGGGCCGGCGTCGTCGGCCACACCGGTGTCGTCCTGTGCGGTGGGCTCGCCCGCCATCAGCCGGCGGGCGGTGTCCGACCAGCGGCGCAGCAGTGCGGCCGCCTCCTTGCGTCCCGCGCCGGGGGCGAGGTCGAAGGCGATCAGATGGCCGCGGGCCTGGAGCGGCTGGGTGATGCCCGGCTGGTGTTTCACGTGAAACGGCACCCGGCCGTCGCCCACCGACGTCAGCGGGGTGGCTCCGGCGGGCGCCGAGGCGTATCCCACGGCGCCGCCCGCCGTGCCGAGCACGAGCCCGGTGACGCCGGCCGTGCCGAGCAGCCGACGCCGTGAGACGCCGTGCCCGGTGGTTTGGCCGGTGGCGCCCTCCTGGGCGGCCGGGGCGGTCCGCGCCCGTGAAATGGACTGGTCAGCCATGGTGGTTCAGCCGATCTTCGCGTTCTTCGAGACGGTCACCTGGTCGATGTCGGAGGTCCGCACGGTCACCTCGACCTTCCAGTCGCCCGTCATGGGGATCTGTACTCCGCTCGCCGACCAGTGTCCGGTGGTGATGCGGTCGGGGACGACGGGCAGCGGCCCGATGTCCTTGGCGGAGAGGGTGAAGGAGAGCTTCACCTCGGGGATGTCGACCGGCTGCCCGTCCGGGCCCTCGACGTAGACGTGCACGTCGTTGTCGCCGGCCCGTGCCGGGTCGAGGTCGACCGTGACGACGCCCTTGCCCTTCTCGCCGCCGGTGTCGAAGGGCATGTTCAGGGTCACCGCGGCCGTGCCCTGACCGGTCGGCGCGGCCGCCGGGGAGGCGGTGGAGGAGGCCGCCCTGGCCTCCTGCTCGGTGCGTCCCGGCTCGGTCTGGGTCAGCACGGTGGTCACGGCGAGCAGGACGACGGCGACGCCCGCCTCGGCGAGTACCGAGCGGCGCAGCCCGGAACGGCCCGGGTCGGCGTCCCGCAGCCGCTTCTGGCGCGCGCTCTCCACCGCGGCCCGCTGCCGGGCGAGCTGGGCCGCCCGTTCCTCGCCGCCCTCCCCGGCGCCGTCCGCTCCGGACACCGCCCCCGCCGGCTGCTTCTCCTCCTCGCGCGCCTCGGGGACCGCTGCCTCGGCCAGCCGTGCCGTCCAGCGCCGCGAGAACGACGCGATCCCGACGAGCACCACCATGAGCCCGATCTTGCCGAGCAGCAGCTGCCCGTACCGGGTGTCGGTGAACGCGGACCAGGAGCCGAGCTGCCGCCAGCTCTGGTAGACGCCGGTGACGACGAGCGTCACCACGCTGCCGAAGGCGAGCCGTGAGAACCGCTGGACGGCGTCCCGGCCGAGCGGAGTGGAGGCGGGCGCCCGGTAGAGCGCGACGAGCAGCGCGGTGAGGCCGCCGAGCCAGGCGGCGACCGCGAGCAGATGCAGCACGTCGACGGGCATGGCGACACCCGGCTGGAGCCCCTGGGAGGCGTGCTCGGACATGGCCCAGCTCGCGGCGATCCCGGCCGCCACGACCGTCCCGCCGATCGCCAGCCCGAACGTCAGGTCCCGCTTCTCCTCGTCCTCCCGTTTGTCATAGGCCCCGAAGAGCACCGCGATGAACAGCGCCGCCGCCGCGAGCAGCAGCAGCCGGGAGACGAGTGCCGCGCCCGTCTTGGTCTGGAGCACCTCACCGAGCAGCGACAGGTCGAAGATGTCGGCGGCCTTCCCGGAACCGGTGTAGGAGCCGCGCAGGAGCAGCAGCCCGAGCGTGGCCGCGGTGAGCGCCAGCCACCCGGAGACGACCAGCCGCTGCACCGCCCGCACCCCGGACCCGCGTTCCCAGCAGGCGAGCACGAAGGCGGCCCCGCCGGCCATGACGACGAAGCCCGCGTAGGACACATAGCGGCCGAAGCCGTACAGCATGCCCACCAGGCCGTCGTCGGACGCCTGCGCGGAGGCGGAGACGGTGGTCTCGGAGGGTGCCCCGATCGAGAAGGTGAAGGCACCGGCGACGGGATGGCTGTCCGCGGAGACCACCTGGTAGGCGACGGTGTACGTGCCGTCGGGCAGCCCGCTCAGCAGCCGCACGGTGTACGTGGTGCCGCTGGGGTTGGCCGGGTCGCCCTTGTCGACGCGCTCGCCCTTGGGGTCGAGCACGCGCACGGCGTCGTCGCTCACCGCGATCTGCTCGGAGAAGGTGAGCGAGACCTGGGCCGGCGCCGTCTCGACCACCGCCCCCTGCCCGGGGTCGCTGCCGGTCAGCGCGGCGTGCGCGGAGGCGGGAGCGGCTCCGGCGAGGAGCGCGCCGGTGACGGCCAGGAGCAGCAGCACCAGGGTCCGCACGCGGGGGGCGATGGTCTGGGTCACAGGGGTGTCTCCCTCAGTGTCCGGTCTTCGGGACGTAGGTGGCCGATTTCACCGGGATCTCGACCGTGACGGGGTCGGACCGGTCGAAGCGCAGCTCGACGGAGACCTTCTGACCCTGCTTCGGCTTCCGCTTCAGCTGCTCGAACATCAGATGGTTGCCGCCGCTCTCCAGCACCAGGCTGCCGTGGGCCGGGATGTCGAGGGACTCGGCCTGCCGCATGGTTCCGTCGACGGTCTCGTGCACGGTGACCTCGCCGGCGGCGTCGCTGCTGACCGAGGTCAGCCGGTCCGCGGTGCCGCCGTCGTTGGTGATGGTGAGGAAGCCGGCGGCCATGTCCGACACCGGCTGCGGCATGTACGCCGAGCCGACGGACAGCTCGGCCCCGCTGCCGGAGTCCGCGCCGCCGCAGCCGGCCAGGGCCAGCGCCGCGGCGGCGGTGACGGCCGCGGCCGCCCGGCGCCTCACGGGTTCTCGCCCTTGATGATCTTCGGAAGGTCCTTGGTGTAGTCCTCGACGGTGGCGTCCTCGCCGTAGAGGACGTAACCGCCGTCGGTCTTCGGCGAGAAGGCGATGACCTGGGTGCCGTGGTCGGAGACGGTCTTGCCGTTGTCGTCCTTGCGCGGCGGCTCGATCGAGATGCCGAGCGTGCGGGCGCCGGCCTGGATGGTGTCGAACTCGCCGGTCAGGCCGACGACCTGGGAGTCGATGCCCTTGAGCCACTTGCCCAGCGCGGCGGAGGTGTCCCGTTCCGGGTCGGTGGTGACGAAGACGACCCGCAGCTCGTCCTGCTGCTCCTTGGGCAGCTGCTTCTTGGCCACGGCGAGGTTGTTCATCGTCAGCGGGCAGACGTCGGGGCAGTGGGTGTAGCCGAAGTAGATCAGCGTGGGCCTGCCCGCGGTCTCCTCGCGGAGGTCGTACTCCTTGCCGTCGGTGTCGGTGAGGACGAGGTCCGGCTTCTCGAACGGCTTGTCGAGGACGGTGGCCGCCTGCTGGGAGCCGGCGTCCTCGGACACCACGGCGACGGGGTTGCCGCTGTCGCCGTCCCCGCCGCCGCAGGCGGAGAGGGTGAGGGAGGCGACGGCGAGCAGGCCCGCCGCCATGAAGGTCTTCTTGCGCATGAATGGTCCTGAGAGGTGAGTGTTCCGGCGCGCACCGGGAGGTCACGTGGGCCGTGAGCGGCCCGGTGCGCGCCGTGGTGCGGAAGGGGGTCAGGCGGTGGTGCGCCGACGCCCGGCGAGTACGCCGTAGGCGACGCCCGCGGCGCCGACCACGATGCCGACGACGCCCAGGACGCGGGCGGTGGTGTCGGTGCCGCCGGAGTCGCCGTCGCCGGAGGCGGCGGAGGTTTCGGCGGAGGCCTTCTCGGCCGACCCGGTGTCCTCGGAGGCCTTGTCGTCGTCGGCGGCGCCGTGCGAGTGGCCGTCCTCGGAGGCCGCGGACAGGGCGAGCACGGGCGCCGGGTGCTCGGGCTCGTCCTGGCCCTCCTGCGGCACCTCGATCCAGCGGACGACCTCCTTGTTGGAGTACGTCTGCAGGGCCTTGAAGACGAGTTCGTCGGCGTCCTCGGGCAGTGTGCCGACGGAGACCGGGAACTTCTGGAAGAAGCCGGGCTCGATGCCGTCGCCCTTGGCGGTCCAGGTGACCTTGGAGACGGCCTCGTTGATCTTCTCGCCGTGCATCTCCAGCGGCTTGTCCAGCTTGGACCTGGTCACCTTGACGTCCCAGCCCTCGACCGGCTGGGGCATCACGGACGCCAGCGGGTGGTCCGTGGGGAAGGTGATCTCGAGCTTGGTGGTCGAGGCGTCGTCCCGCTCGTTGGGGACCTTGAAGCCGAGGACCGCGTAGCCGCCCTTCGCGGCCTCGCCCTCGGGCTGCACGCTGACGTGCGCGAGGGCGGGGGAGGACAGGGCGAGGACGGCGACACCGGCGACGGCGCCGGCGACGGCGATACGGGAAGCCTTCATGGCAGAAGCACTCCGCTTCGGTTCGGTTTTCACTGACGGTGAGGGATGTGCCGCGCGTACGGCCGGACCTGGTCCCCCTGGGGACGGCCGGGCGCACACGGAGAACGGCCGCACGCGCGTGCCGCACGCCGGCGCCCCTCTCCGCAGCCGAAAGCCCAGGAGCCGGGAGCCCGGAGCCCGAAAGCCCAGGAGCCCGAAGGTCCGGCGGTGGCGGAGTGCGGTGGTCGCCTCGCGTCTAAGCGGCGAGCGAGAATGCGGCGGCGCCGGCCGGCGGACCCCGGCGGATCACCGTGTGCCGCAGTCCCACGGACCGCGGCGGAAGCGGGACCAGCAGCGCGGTGCGCGCCATGCGCGGAGCCTCTTCCGGTGCTCCCGGGAGCCCCGCGCGCAGGGCACGCACCAGGGCGAGCGCCGCGCGGAGCGACCGTACGAGCGAGCCCTCGGCGACACCGTGCGCCGACAGTTCGGCCAGCCGCAGCACGGCCAGATCACCGCGACGCAGCAGCCATCCCGCCGCCAGCGCCGCGAGGACGTGGCCGAGCAGCATCGGCAGCGACGGCAGCACGGACATCGGTGAGTCCGCCGCGGCCGACAGGGCGTGACCCGTGTGGGCGCCGGTGTCACCGGGGTGGATCCGCGCGTCGGTGAGGATGCGCTCGGCCCGGGCCGGACTGATCTCCGCAGCGGTGGTCCCGCACAGCAGCCGCGCCGCCCGCTGGACCAGCGCGGCGTCGGAGAGCGCGGACGGCGAGCCGGTGGCGGGCGCGGTGTGCTGCCCGAGGCCGAACAGCGTGTGCAGTGCCGTCTGCCCGCACACCAGCAGCGCCGTGATCGCCGGCAGCGACCGCGCGCGTCCGGCGAGCGGCGCGGCGACCGCGACCACGACGAGGAATCCCGCGCCCAGCGTCCACAGCGGAACGGCGGCGCGGGAGGCGAGCGTGTGCCCGGCCCCGGCCAGCACGACGCAGACCGCGGCGAACACCGCGGCCCGCAGGATCCGGAGCCCTCGTCCGGAGCGCGCCGTGCGCGGGTGGGGGGCAGTCATGGCGGCCTCATCATCGCACCAGCCCACCGGCCGCCGTACGGCAGGTCCGCAAGGTGAGGTACGACCGGAAGATCACATCTGCCACGGCCTGCCCACATACACCGCACGGCCTGCCCGCATACACCGGCAGGATCCACGACACACCCGCCATATGGGCGGCGTCACGTCAACTGCACGCTTACCGACCGGCACTCAGGGCAATACGTAACGGTATGTCGAGCCGCAGCCAGGAGGCTGGAGCATGAGCATCTGGTGGTCACTCCATCTGCGGCGCGACGCCGCCAGCGTGCCGCTCGCCCGGCGCCTGCTGCTCGGCGCCATGGAGACCGCGGGCGTGGACCCCGACATCTCCTACGACCTGTCCGTCGCCCTCAGCGAGGCCTGCGCAAACGCCGTGGAGTACGGCGGGGACACCGCGCGGGGCGGAACCGCGGAGGCGTACCGGGTGACCGCCTACCTCGACGGGGAGAAGTGCCGCATCGAGGTGGCCGACGCGGGGCCCGGCTTCCCCGGCACGGCCGGGAACCGCTCCCGTCCGCCGGCCCGGGCGGTGCCGTCGGACGCGGAGCACGGCCGGGGCCTGTGGCTCATCCGGGAGCTCGCCGACCACGTCCACATCGGCAACAAGCCGGGCCGGGGCGGCGCGGTGGTGAGCTTCGACAAGATCCTCAAGTGGCGCGAGGACGCCCCGCTCGTCGCGGTGTAGCGAGGGCCGGGCACGCGCGCGTACCCGGCCCTCGTGCGACGCGTCAGCCCTTCAGGCCGGCCATCCACGCCTCGACCTCGTCGGACCGGCGGGGCAGCCCGGCGGACAGGTTCCGGTTGCCGTCCTCGGTGACCAGGATGTCGTCCTCGATGCGGACGCCGATGCCCCGGTACTCCTCGGGCACGGTCAGGTCGTCGGTCTGGAAGTACAGGCCGGGCTCGACGGTCAGCACCATGCCGGGCTCCAGCGTGCCGTCGACGTACGTCTCGGTCCGCGCGACGGCGCAGTCGTGGACGTCCATGCCGAGCATGTGACCGGTGCCGTGCAGCGTCCAGCGGCGCTGCAGGCCCAGCTCGAGCACCCGCTCCACCGGGCCCTCGACCAGGCCCCACTCGACGAGCCGCTCGGCCAGCACCCGCTGGGCGGCGTCGTGGAAGTCCCGGTACTTGGCGCCCGGCTTCACCGCGGCGATGCCGGCCTCCTGGGCGTCGTACACCGCGTCGTAGATCTTCTTCTGCAGCGCGTTGTACGTGCCGTCGATCGGCAGCGTGCGCGTGACGTCGGCGGTGTAGTACGTGTGCGTCTCCACGCCCGCGTCCAGCAGCAGCAGCTCGCCGGAGCGGACCGGGCCGTCGTTGCGCACCCAGTGCAGCGTGCAGGCGTGCGGGCCGGCGGCGCAGATGGAGCCGTAGCCGACGTCGTTGCCCTCCACGCGGGCACGCAGGAAGAACGTTCCCTCGATGTAGCGTTCGGACGTCGCCTCGGCCTTGTCGAGGACCTTCACGACGTCCTCGAAGCCGCGCACCGTGGAGTCGACGGCCTTCTGCAGCTCGCCGATCTCGAAGTCGTCCTTGACCAGCCGCATCTCGGAGAGGAAGACGCGCAGCTCCTCGTCGCGCTCGGCGGTGACCTTGTCGGTCAGCGCCGCCTCGATCCCGGCGTCGTACCCGCGCACCACGCGCACCGGGCCGGTGGCCTCGCGCAGCGCGGCGGCCAGCTCGCGGACGTCGGAGGCGGGGATGCCGTACAGCGTCCCGGCCTCGGCGAGGGAGTGCCGGCGGCCGACCCACAGCTCGCCCTGGCCGTCCAGCCAGAACTCGCCGTTCTCGCGGTCGGAGCGGGGCAGAAGGTAGATCGTCTCCCGGTGGCCGTCGGCCGTGGGCTCCAGGACGAGGACGCCGTCCTCCGTCTGGTTGCCGGTGAGGTAGGCGTACTCGACCGACGCGCGGAAGGAGTACTCCGTGTCGTTCGAACGCGTCTTCAGGTTGCCCGCGGGGACGACCAGGCGTTCACCCGGGAAGCGGGCGGACAGCGCGGCGCGGCGGGCGGCCGCCTGCGCGGCCTGGGGGATCGGCCGCAGGTCGTGCAGCTCGGTGTCGGCCCAGCCGGTCCGCATGCTCTCGGCCAGCTCGTCGGACACACCCGGGTACAGGCCGTTCTTGCGCTGCTTGACGGGCTCTTCCTCGGCGGTCTCCGGGGTCTCCGGCAGCTCCTCGGCCACGGTCATCCTCCTCGATACGGCACTGGACCACCCCCATCGTACGGTCGTGCGGAAACGGACGAACCGGGGAAGTGCCCGTTACCTGTGGCGCACGTGAGGTGACCGGGCCGCGGTGCCGCCCGCGGCTACGCGAACCGCGCCGCCAGCAGCACGACGTCCTCCCCGGAGTCGGCGGTGTCCGCGCCCTCCGGCAGCACCGCGCGCAGGACGTGGTCGGCGACGGCGCCCGGGTCGTGGCGCAGGGCCCTCGGCACCCCGGCCGCCGCCGCGTGCAGCCGCGCGAAGGCGCGGTCGGTCGGATCGCCGGTGCGGTGCAGCAGCCCGTCGGTGTAGAGGAGGACCGTCTCCCCCGGCTCCGCGGTGACCTCCACGCTCGGCGCCTCCCAGCAGGCGAGCATGCCCAGCGGGGCGGAGACCGAGGTCTCCACGAACTCGGTGCGGCGCTCGCCGAGCAGCAGCGGCGGACTGTGTCCGGCCCCGGCGAGCGTGATCCGGCGCAGCGCCGGGTCGCAGTAGCCGAACAGGGCGGTGGCGGAGCGCGCGGGTTCGGTGAGCCGGAGCAGCAGCTCCAGGTCGGACAGCACGGCGACCGGGTCCTCGCCCTCCATCACGGCGTAGGCGCGCAGCGACGCCCGCAGCCGGCCCATGGCGGCGACCGCGCTGGGCCCCGAGCCGGTGACGGACCCCACGGCGAGGCCGAGCGCGGCGTCCGGCAGCGGCAGCGCGTCGTACCAGTCGCCGCCCCCGCGCGGGGAGGTGAGGTGCCGCGCGGCGAGCCGGACGCCGGCCACCCGGGGCAGCCGGGAGGGCAGCAGTTCCTCGGCCAGCGTGGCCATGCACGCGCGGGTGTGCTCGAGTTCGAGGAGCCGGGCCAGGTGCTCCGCGGCGTGCCGGACGTAGAGGCCGACGAGGTGCCGCTGGTGCGCCGACGGTTCGGCGGGCTCGTCGTAGAGCCACGCGGCGGCGCCCAGGCGCCCTGTGGTCCTGGAGGTGAGGGGGAGGGCGTAGCTGGCGGCGTAGCCGAGGCGGGCGGCGACCTCGCGGTGCCGGGGGTCGAGCCCCTGCTCGGCGAGGAGGTCGGGCTCCGCGACGCCGTCCTCGGCGCCGGGCAGTCCGTCGAGGATCCTGCCGTACGGCAGGGAGCCGCGCGGCACCGTCTCCATGTGGCCGAGGTCCGCGCGGGCCAGTCCGAGGCCGGTGGTGGAGGCCGGGCCGAGACCGTCGGCGGGTTCCAGCGCGACGAGTCCGCGCCGCGCGCCCACCAGGACGGATCCCGCGCGCAGCATCTCCTGGAGGGCCTCCTCGAGGGTGCTCGCGCGGACCAGGCGTTCGGTGAGCTCCTGGAGGGTCGTGAGATCGGAGACCCAGCCGGCGAGCCGGTCCTGGAGCAGCGCGCCCGGCGCGGTGGGGGAGTTTGCCGGGGGAGCCGGCGAGGTACCCGCGGCGACGGACGCGGCAGTGTGTGCGGGGGCGGGAACCGTTGAATCGATTCCGGCCACTTTCGGAGGGTGCGGGGCCGTCATGGTGTCCGGCTTTCGGACCGGTACGAACTGCTCAAAAGCATCGCAAACCCCCATGTCATTCTGCGTCGCCGGCAGTGTCTCCACATGTACACGTACTCGTGAGGAGATGTCCAGCATTGTCCTGCTGGGATTCCTGGTGTCCGTGGGGTCTGCGGGAACTCCCCGCATACCCCTTGCTCAAATGCGAAGTTGGCTTGAAACTGCCTCAGGGTGAGGCCTATTGCGGTCGACTGGCCTCGCTCGACGGAGCGTCACAACGGTTGTGATGGGTACGTACTCGGTGAAGGCCAGGGGTGGTTGCGAACCGCTCGGGAACCTGGCGACGGACCCGGGCGTCTTAACCACCGACGACCGTGCCCCATCCTCCCGTGGCGGAGGCGGAGAGAAACACGCGCGACGGTAAACGCCAGACTTCGCCACCCCCACGCCACGCCCGTTCTTCTGATAGACGCAGTACGGGTGGAACGGCCGCGGAGGCTGCCCAAGCCCGGCCCACGGGGTTCCCCCTGCCCGGCGCGGGGGTGTGATGCGCCAACAGGTACGCACAGTGAAGTGACCGACACATGACGTGATGTGGACCCACGGTGTTGCCAGGCGTGCAACGGAAAGGAACGAGCGCTCATGCGCGAGATCCTCGGAAGGCGACGCAGGCTCCTGACCCGGCGCGGCGACGGAGGGCCTGACCTGCTCGGCGCGGCCCTGACCTTCGCCACGGACTGGCAGTGGCCCGTACTCCCGGGCGTGGCGGCGGACCCGCAGGGCGGTTCGCGCTGCGGCTGTCCCGACCCCGACTGCACGGTGCCGGGCGCGCATCCGTTCGACCCCGGCCTCCTCGCCGCCACCACCGACGCGCGCATGGTGCGCTGGTGGTGGGGCAACCGGCCCGCGGCGCCCGTCATCCTCGCCACCGGCGGCCGGGCGCCCTGCGCGGTGTCCCTGCCCGCCCTCGCGGCCGCCCAGGCCCTCGCCGCGCTGGACCGGCGCGGCATGCGGCTCGGTCCGGTGGTCGCCTCGCCGGCCCGCTGGTCGATCCTGGTGAAGCCGTACTCCATGGAGCAGCTGGGCGAGCTGCTGTACGCCAAGGACTTCGTCCCCGGCTCCCTGCGCTTCCACGGTGAGGGCGGCTATCTCGCGCTGCCGCCGTCGGAGACCGCGCAGGGCGGGATCCGCTGGGAGCGCGCGCCGCTGCCCGGCTCGGCCTCGCCCTGGGTGCCGGGCGTCGAGGCCGTCGTGGACGCCGTGGTCGAAGCGCTGACCCGCACGGGTGTGAGCGCGCCCGAGCTGTAGCGGCGCCGTCACCCCGTCCGTCGCGCCCTCGCTGCCAACTCCACTGCGGCGACGGGCAGTTGGCGTGCGACCGCGGTCCGTGAACGGCGGCGGGCACACAAAGACCCGGTTGCTGGCGACGGGGGATGCACCAGCAACCGGGCTATGGGAACGGTAACAAGAGATCGGCGGTTCGCAAATTCGAACTCGGCTTTCCGGTCACCGACTGGCTTGTCCGCGACCGGAGTTGCCCGTGGGGCGGGTGCTGTGTGGCGGGACGGTTCCGCCGGCCGTCCGCCGGCGGAACCGGGCGCCTCAGCTGAGCGTGACCTGGCGGTTCGTCAGGCCGCCGCGCGCCCGTCGCTCGTCCGCGGTGAGCGGCGCGTCCGAGGCCAGCGCGGGGGCGAGCCGCTCGGCGAACTCGGCGGCCGGCTTCTCCACGTCCTCGGCGCCGACCCCGCTGGGCAGGTCCCAGACCGGCACGGTGAGCCCGTGAGCGCGGAAGGAGCCCACCAGACGGGTGCCCTCGCCGAGGGAGGACCCGCCCGCCGCGTGCAGCCGCGCGAGAGCGTCCAGAAGCTGCTCCTCGGGATACGGCATGACCCACCGCAGATGGTTCTTCTCGGGCGTCTCGCACCAATACGCGGAGTCCACGCCCGACAGCTTGACCGTCGGGATGGCCGCCGCGTTGGCCCGCTCCAGGGAGGCGGTGACGTCCGCCGTGGCGTTCTCCGGGTCCGGGACCCAGAACTCGAACCCGCTGTGCACGACCGGCTCGAAAGCGCCCTCGGGGTCGAGCAGGTCCTGCAGCCGGGGGCCGTCGGCGGGAGCGCGCCGGGACTGCACCGGCGTGCCCGGGTCGGCGGTGAGCGCGCGCTGCAGGGTGTCGGCCAGGTCGCGGCTGATGTCGCCGGAGGACGTGTCGTTCTGCAGGCCGAGCAGGACCGAGCCGTCGTCGCGGCGCAGGGCGGGCCAGGCCATCGGCAGCACCGTGGCCAGCGTGACCGAGGGGACGCCGTCGGGCAGGCCGCCCTTCAGGGTCAGTCCGGCGGTGGCGGCCGGCACCAGCTCGCGCAGCGCCACCCAGTCGCACTCGCCCGGCAGGCCCTCGAACGGCCGGTGCACCAGCTCGGTCGCCGCGTGCGCGGCGGCACGGCCGTGGCAGGCCTTGTAGCGGCGGCCGCTGCCGCACGGGCAGGGCTCGCGGGCACCGACGACCGGGATCTGCCCGTCCGTGAGCTGCGGGCGCTTGGCCTTCGTCTGGGGTCGCTTCTTGGCCATCGTGGGTGTCTCCCGGTTACGGCGCTTCTGGTACGGGCGCGAGCCTAGCCGTTCACACCTCGACCGACGGGAACCTGTGGACAACGTGCCGACCCGTGGACACCGCGGACACTCCGCCGTGGTGCCCGCCCTCCCCCGCCCGGGGGCGCCGTCAGTCCAGGTCGTCGAAGACGTCCGCGAAGTCGAGGCCCGGCATGCGGGAGACCGCCGGGGCCGTCACCCGCGCGGCGAAGTCCTCCCGCCGGTGCCCGGCCCGGGCGTCCGGGTCGTACACGTCGTCGTGGACGACGACCCACACCGTGACCTCGCCCGGCACCTCGTCGCGTACGCCCCAGTCGTCGGCCAGCGCGGTGATGATGTTCAGCCCCCGGCCGCCGTGCGCCGTCACCGACGGGGTGGCGGGCGCCGGACGGGTCGGGCCGCCGCCGTCCGTGACCTCGACGACCAGCCGGCCGCGCGGATCGACCTGCCAGGCGGCGCGTACGTCCCCGTCGCCCGCGGGCGCGTCACCGAGGGGCCGGCCGTGTCTGCACGCGTTGCTCAGCAGTTCGGAAAGGATCAGTACGGCATCGTCGATGACCGTGTCCGCCACGCCGCCGTCGCGCAGCTGCGCACGCATGCGGCGCCTCGCCTTCCCCACGCCCGCAGGGCCATGGGGTACGGCCATGCACGACGACGTGGGCACCTCCTGTGCCACCACCAACGCCACCCCCGAGACCTCCTTCGCCCCACGCCACGGTGTGGATGCCCCATTGGCCTGAACCGGAAACCGGCCAATCCGCGAGCGGTGACGCACTCGAAACGAACGAATACGCACCGAACGCGCCGGAGCACTCCCCGTAGCCGTGTGGCTGGATGTCGTCGCTGTGGCCGAGATGTGAGGATGCTCCGGGACATGTCGCCGGGTCAAGACTCCTGCACGTGTCATGTGGGGCGGATGGGGCGGATGTGACGTCGGAGGGCTTTCCGCGCGGGTCAGCGGCCGAGCTGGTCGAGCACCGCGCGGGGACGGTTGGTGATGATGGCGTCCACGCCGAGGCGCACGCAGAGGTCCACGTCCGCCGGTTCGTTCACGGTCCACACGTGCACCTGGTGCCCGGACTGCTTCAGCCGCTCGATGTACGCGGGGTGGCTGCGCACGATGCGGAGGGAGGGCCCCGCGATCCGCACGCCGGGGGGCAGCCGCCCGTCGCGCAGCCGGGGCGAGACGAACTGCGTCAGGTAGACCGTGGGCACCGTCGGGGCCGCGGCGCGCACCCGGTGCAGCGACCGCGCGGAGAAGCTCATCACCCGTACCGGCGAGTCCCCGGGGGAGGCGGGCGCGTCGAGCCCGTACCGCTTGAGCAGGAGCAGCAGCCGCTCCTCCACCTGTCCCGCCCAGCGCGTGGGGTGCTTCGTCTCGATCGCCAGCTCGACCCGGCGGCCGGCGTCGGAGACCAGGCCCAGCAGCCGTTCCAGGGTGAGGACGGAGGTGTCCTCGCGGTCCTCCGGGCGGTGTTCCCAGTCGGGTTCCTCCACGCGCGGCCCCCCGAAGGCGTCGCGGCTCTTCCAGGAGCCGAAGTCCAGGGCCGCCAGATCGGAGAGCTCGAGCGCCGACACCGCTCCGCGGCCGTTGGACGTACGGTTGACGCGGCGGTCGTGCACGCACACGAGATGACCGTCGGCAGTCAGACGTACATCACATTCGAGCGCGTCCGCGCCGTCCTCGATCGCTTTGCGATACGCGGCCAGGGTGTGCTCGGGGGCGTCCTCGGAGGCTCCGCGGTGCGCGACGACTTGGGTCAGGTGCTGCCGTGCGTGGGTCACCGCGTCATGGTGCCACCGCGCGCGGGTAGACGTGCGCTCGGAGTTGAGTGAACGGTGCGGCCGTCCGGTCGGAGCCATCGAGTGGCGTGCCTTACATGAGTAATGCCCTATATAAAGAATGGCCCCGGACCCACAGGAACGCCTTATCGTGCCCTGACGGCCCGTGGGAAAAGCTGACGACATACAAAGTGACATGCACAGCTGCATCGCGCCGGGCTCGTGGACGAGCGTGAGCGAGCATGACCGAGTGCGACCAAGAACGACAGCCGTGGATCGAGGAGAGAAGCTGTGAGCACCGAGAACGAGGGCACCGCGGTACCCCCGGCCCCCTCCGCACCGCCGCCCGCGCCGGTGGATGCTCCCGCTGCTTCGGCGCACCAGGGGTACCCGGCCCAGGGCGCGGCTCCGGGTCCGGGGCAGGGATACGGGGCCGCCCCGGCGGGCGGTGAGAGCCCCTACGGCCCGCAGGCCGCCCACGCGAGCCAGGGCCCCCAGGGCGGCGCGGACCCCCAGGGCGGCGCGGCCCACGGCGGCGCGGCCCACGGCGGTGCCCCGGCGGGCGGGCCCTCGTCCGCTCCCGACGCCTCCTGGCCCCCGCCCCCGCCGCCGTCCACCCCGTCGTACGGCGGCGGACACGGTGGCGGCGACGGCGGGCACGGCGGTGGCGGCTGGGGTTCCTCGTACCAGCAGCCGGCGCCGAAGAACGGCGGCGGGCGCGGCCGGATGATCGCCGGGGTCCTGGTGGCCGCGCTGGTCGCGGGCGGCCTGGGCGGCGGCCTCGGCTACACGCTGGCCAAGGAGAACGACAGCAACGGCTCGACGACCGTCTCCTCCTCCACCAGCGGCGGCAACGTGAAGCGCGACCCGGGCACGGTCGCCGGCGTGGCCGCCAAGGCGCTGCCCAGCACCGTCACCATCTCGGCCGAGAGCAGCAGCGGCGAGGGCGGCACCGGCACCGGCTTCGTCTTCGACACCCAGGGCCACATCGTCACCAACAACCACGTGGTGGCGGACGCCGTCGACGGCGGCAAGCTATCGGCGACCTTCCCCAACGGCAAGAAGTACGACGCCGAGGTGGTCGGCCACGCGCAGGGCTACGACGTCGCGGTCATCAAGCTGAAGAGCGCCCCCTCCGACCTGAAGCCGCTCACCCTCGGCAACTCCGACGACGTGGCCGTCGGCGACTCCACGATCGCGATCGGCGCGCCCTTCGGCCTCTCCAACACGGTGACGACGGGCATCATCAGCGCGATGAACCGTCCGGTGGCCTCCAGCGACGGCACCGGCAGCCAGGCCTCGTACATGAGCGCCCTGCAGACCGACGCGTCCATCAACCCGGGCAACTCCGGCGGCCCGCTGCTGGACGCCCAGGGCAACGTCATCGGCATCAACTCCGCGATCCAGTCCACCAGCAACGGCGGCTTCGGCACCGGGCAGGCCGGCTCCATCGGCCTGGGCTTCGCCATCCCGATCAACCAGGCCAAGTACGTCGCCCAGGAACTGATCAAGACGGGCAAGCCGGTGTACGCCAAGATCGGCGCGTCCGTCTCCCTGGAGGACACGACGGGCGGCGCGAAGATCACCGACCAGGGCGCGGGCGGCTCCGAGCCGGTCGACCCGGGCGGCCCCGCCGACAAGGCCGGCCTCAAGCCCGGCGACGTGATCACCAAGCTCGACGACCGGGTCATCGACTCCGGCCCGACCCTGATCGGCGAGATCTGGACCCACAAGCCGGGCGACGAGGTCACGATCACCTACGAACGCGGCGGCAAGGACCAGACCACGGAACTCACCCTGGGCTCCCGCGTGGGCGACAGCTGACCTCACCCGCGCACCCCGAACCCGTTACCCTTGTCCCCGCGCCGCCGATCACCGGCCGGCGCGGGGAGGCGTGCCCGAGCGGCCGAAGGGAACGGTCTTGAAAACCGTCGTGGCAGCGATGTCACCGTGGGTTCAAATCCCACCGCCTCCGCGCTGAGCGCAATGAGAACGGCCCCCGGCCTGGTTATCTGGGCGGGGGCCGTTCGCTTGCCCGGACTCCGGGACTTCTTGCCGTTCCCCGTGGTTGCCCGCTCGGTGGGGCACGGCTGGGGCACGGTCGATGTCAGTGGCGGGTGTTGGCTTCCGGTCCAGTGATGGGCCGGTTCGGTGTTCTGCTCCGGAACACGGCGGCCAAGGGGGGTGGCCGGATAGGCGTCCCCGGATCCACAGTGGCCCCGGGATGCCGAATGGCTCCGAACCCACCCCCTCATCACCTTCTGATCCGTAGCTCCATGTGGATCGGTCGCGAACGGTCGTACCGGCCGCTCTACTGCCCTGAAGGGACGCTATCGGGTGAGGTCGGGTCCTGCGGTTGCTGTACTTCGCTGCTGTACATCAGGTCGATCACGGGGACGCTGCGGCCACCCATGACCCGCTTCGGGCCCCTGCTGGCCAGCCACTGAGGTTCGGCGATGACCCTCGCGGTTCGCGCTCGTTGGTGTCAGCCGCTGATGTCAGGAGCTCAGGCCCCCTTGACAGATGCCCGCGTCATCACAGTCGAACTGCTGCTTCTGTGATCACGATGGCGCCGAGAACGCCGAACGTGATCCTCACGGTCGTGGGGGTGAAGAGACGGCTCACCCCGATGCGATGCGCCGCGTAGCCGTGTATGCGCCACGCAGAGTCGCGAAGGTTGCATGCCACGATCACGCAGACGGCTGCGAAGACCAAGTCCCACGCCACCCGTACCCAAGTCACGAATACTCTTCCCTCTGGCCTCATGTGCAGGGCGATGGACGTCACGAGCAGGAACAACCAGGTCGGCGGAGCGGCCCACCGCCTCCGCGCTGAGAGCAATGAGAACGGCCCTTGCGGCTCCCCGGCTTTCCCTGCGGATTCAGAACTGGGGGTAGGGGGTCCGCGCCAGCACTCCGGTGCCGGACACAGTGGTTTCCGCTGTGAGGGTGAGCGGGCTGACTCCGAGCTCGGCGGCGATCTCGGGGGCCAGGTCGTTGGCGACCCAGGCCCATTCGTCCTCGTCCTCCTGGCTCTCGGTCGCCGCGTCCCAGTCCGGGGACAGTCCCAGTTCCTGGCGACGGTGCCGTTCATACGGCAGCGGCTCACCGAGCGTCAGGTAGTGGTCTTCAGCCTCGTCGGTTTCGCAGTAGCGGCGTACTGCCGTCCCACGCTCCGCGATCAGCCAGGCCGAGCCGGTGCCCTGAGCGCCGTAGTAGTAGGCATGTGCCTGGCCGTACCGGGCGCTGAGTTCCTCGCACATGCGCAGCACACTGTCCGAACGCTTTCTGTCACACGGATCGCACCACCGGCCGACGACCAGGGTCCACCCGTCGAGTTCCGGGCTCACGTACACCCGGGTAAAGCCGTCGGCGGCGTTGTGACTGTTCGCGTCGATGGCCTCCTGAGCGGAGCTGAAGGAGACGGGCGCGGGATCCGTCAGCCGCAGGATGCTCATGATCCCGGACTGATCCCCGCTCGGCACAGCGATCCAATGGAGCCAGCATGCCGAAAGCGGTCGGGGTGGATCAGCCATGGGTGTTTTCACAGGAACACGATGCCACGAGCATCCGTCGCTTCCGGCTGGCGACTGACCGCGGTGCCGGCCGACGGGGTCCTGGACGGGGCGGGTCGGGTGGAGAATGAGGCATGCGAGTGGACGGCTGGTATCTGACCGAAGACGTCGACGACTTCCTCGCCCGGGCGGAGGGCTTCCTGCGTTCGCGGCCCGGCGCGCACGTCATGCAGTCGACCTGGGCCGAGCGGGTGCGCACGCGGGGAGCGGAGGCGTTCGGGGCCGAAGCGCCGCGCTTCGGCGTGCTGGAGCGGGCGGGCGAGGTGCAGGCCACCTTCTACCGGCTCCCGCCCCGCGCGCTGGGCCTCTCCCCGCTCACCCCGGAGCAGGCGGGCTCCCTCGCCGCCCGTCTGGCCGCCCTCGGGCACTCCCTCTCCCGCGTCAGCGCCGATCACGGCACCGCCACCGCCTTCGCCGAGGCATGGCAGGAATGCACCGGGGCCACGCCGAAGCTCCGCGACACCCGGCTCCGGCTGTACCGCCTCGGCACTCTCACCCCGCCGGAGCCGCTCCCGGCCGGACGGGGTCGTGAGCTGGGGGAGCAGGACCTGGAACAGGCGATGTTCTGGTGCGGGGAGTTCGCCGCCGCCGTGGGGGAGGACGTCACCCTGGACGCCGGCACCTGGGCCGGGAGCCGCTATGCCGACAAGCGCTACACGCTCTGGGAGACGCCGGACGGCACCCCCGTCTCCGTCGCCGGCAGGAATCCGCTGATCGGCGGTCAGGTGCAGGTGGACGTCGTCTACACGCCGGCCCCGCTGCGCGGCCGGGGCTACGCCGCCGCCGTCACGGCGGAGGTGAGCCGGGCCGCGCTGGAGGCGGGGGCGGAGGAGGTCGTGCTGTTCGCGGACCGGTCCAACCCCGCCAGCAACGCCCTGTACCAGCGGCTCGGTTACCGCACGCTCACCGACTGGTCGGTGTACGACTTCGGGTGAGCGCGCTCAGGACGCGGCCCGCAGCAGCCGGAGCTGGCCGATCTCCGTGACGTTCTTCATCAGTTCCGCGTTCACCCAGGCGACCATGTGGGCCTTGGTGTGCGCCGGGTCGTTCGGCCAGGGGAAGGGGGCGGTGGCGTTCAGGTCCGCCTCGGTGAGGTCGTCCAGGACCGTCAGCCATTCCGCGTGCAGGGTGCGCAGCCAGTCGGTCGTCGCCCGCCCCTCGCCGGGCCAGGTGACCTCGGTCCGCTCGCGGGGCCGGTGGCCCCGGGCGTGGTCCAGCGTCACGCTCCACCACCAGCCCATGTGCCAGCTCACCCAGGCGATGGTGGGCACGGGTACGGGGTCGGGTTCGGTCTCCGCCCAGTCGGGGACCCAGGTGCCGTCGGGGGACCGGCGCACCGTCCAGCAGTGGGGGCCGGGTTCCCACAGGAAGTCGTCCGGCTCCAGCCGCTCCAGGTGGTACTCGAACAGGGACCAGGTCAGCTCGAACTGCCACCGCAGGAGCGAGGTGTCCATTCGGGGGCGCCTTTCTCGGGGCGTGCGGGTCAGAGTTCCTCGTCCGTCGCCAGCCGCTCCCACGCCACGTCCAGCAGGCCAATCTCCGCGTCGTGGCCGGACGGGACGTGAGCGGTGGGCTGGAACCAGACGACGGTCAGACGGGAGCGGTACAGGGCGCGGTCGTGGGCCGGTTCGAGGGAGGTGGAGCGGAAGCTGCCGACGCAGGTCACGGCGGGCAGCACCTCCACCGGGCCGAAGGCGCCCGCGTACTGGTCGGGGTACTCGCGCGGCGGCGTGACCAGGTGCACCGGGGCTCCTGGGAAGGCGCGTTCGGCGGAGCGCAGCAGTCCGTCGATCCTCGCGTCGTTGAGGGGCTTGCAGGGGTAGCCCTCGAGCAGTCCGCCGTACGTGGACGACATGCGCAGGTCGGAGAGGTCGATCGGACGCCCGGAGGCGAGGACGACGCGGGCGAGTGCCATGGTCGGCACTTTAGGGCGGTGGCGCATCCGGGGCTTTCGAATTTCGGTGGAGCAGGCGTCAGGAGCGGTGGGCGGTCATGCGCGCGGCCGACGCGATCGTCGCGCGGGCCTCACGCTCGGACAGGCCGGTGGTGCGGGCGGCGGCGACCAGCGGGTCCACCAGGAGGGGGCCGATGCCGTCCTCGTAGGCGCGGCAGGCGGCCCAGAACAGGCGGGTGTTGCGCTGGCCCTCGTGCGCCGCGAGGACGAACTGGACCAGGCCCTGGCCGTGTCCGCCGGCCGGCGCCGGTGTCGGGTGGTGTGCGCGAGGAGCCGGCAGGAGCAGGCGCAGGAGCGCGGGCGGACAGGGCGCCGGCGGCAGGTGCGCGGTGCCGGGGGCGGCGGCGTACGCGCCGTGGTCCGTACAGGAACCGGGGCCGACGAGGTAGCCGCCGGCGCCCCGGATGTCGATGCCGGGGGCGAGCCGGCCCGCGGAGTTGGGGACGACGACGTCCGGCGGGCCGGTCAGCCAGAGGTGGCGGCCGCCGCTCGGGGTCAGCACGACCACCGTGGCGGGGATGGTGAACAGGTGACGCAGCGCCAGTTCGCGCAGGGCGGCGCGGGCGTCCGTGCCGGTCTTGGTGTCCAGGTCGACGCCGATCAGATGGTGCGGGGGGAGCCCGCAGGCGATGCCGTAGCCGGTGGCGCGGGGCGCCGCGGCGAACAGGGCGCGGATCCGGGCGGGGTCGGTGGAGGCGTCGTGCACGCCGTGGCCGAAGCGGCCGCACTCGCCGTGGCAGGGCGGTCCCGCCGGCTCCGGGTCGTCGTGGTGCGGGGAGCGCAGGGCCGGGAGCTTCGTCCGGGACAGGGGGATGACGGCCAGCCCGCGCTCGGCGGCTGACAGGGCGTGTGCGAGGGCCAGCGTCGTGGCCTGCCGGTCGGTGGTGGCCATGGCTCCATGTTCGTACACATGTTCGAAGAAGGGAAGGGGGGAGAAAGTGCGACGCGCCGGGACGGAGACGTTCCGCGGCAGAAGCGGAAGAAGTGGCGGAACGCTTCCTCTCTTGCGGTGACGGGGACGGAGACGGCCCCCCTCGGGCACGGACGGGACTCCAGGGGTGTGCGGGGGTTTATCGGCCTGTCGTCACGCTTGCGTGCGAATGGCGGCTTCAGGGGTGGTTCGGCGGGATTCCCTGGGCAACTCTGATCTCGCGACGTCGTGCACCACACCGGGGCGGGGGGACAACTTCCCCGGTGACAGCCGTACTTCACGCACACAAGGCCATGAGCCGGTGCGTCCATGTTCTGGAGGGAACAACATGGCAAGCATCCGTACCGCCCGCGTCATCGCCGCGGTCTCCGCCCTTCCGCTCGCCGCCGCCCTCTTCACCGGCGTCGCGGCGGCGGACAACGGCGCCCTCGCGGACGACGGAGCCAGCGCGACGGTCACGACCGCCCAGGCCGACGCCCTCGGCACCGGCGTCGGCGGCGACAACTTCGGCAACTCGGCCACCTCGCAGCAGCAGGCCAACGGGCCCGGCGCCACCAACCAGAGCAACAGCGCCCAGGTCAACGGATCCGCCTTCACGGCCGTCAACCAGGGCAACGACAACGTGGCCATCAGCTTCAGCCCGCTGTGGTGAGGCCGGTGCGCTGACCCGTCCCGGTGTGCTTCTCGGGGGTGCGAGGCGTCTTGGCGGCGGTACTCCGGTACCGCCGCACGGGCGTTTCTCGGGCCCGGCCCCCTCAGGGTCGACCCGCAGTACCCCTCACCCGCTCGTCCACCTTCAGGAGGTGGGGCCGGCCCCACCCCTACAACCTGAGGGGGATCCGGCTTCGGGACCTGCGGGCGATCCGCCGGAGCGGCCCCGCTCATAGCGTTGAGCCATGACCACACCCGTCTGCACCAGCGCTTCGAGGGCCGCCACTCCAGCCACAGCGGCGCAGACCCTCCCGTACCCGTCGTTCTCGTCGTACATGAGGGCCCGCCAGCCGGTGCTCCTGCGTACGGCCCGGTCGCTGACCGGGAACCCGAGCGACGCGGAGGACCTGCTGCAGACCGCGCTCGCCAAGACGTACGTCGCCTGGGAGCGCATAGAGGACCACCGAGCCCTCGACGGCTATGTGCGCAGGGCCCTGCTGAACACCCGGACCTCGCAGTGGCGCAAGCGCAGGGTCGACGAGTTCGCCTGCGACGAGCTGCCCGAGCCGGACCCGGTGCCCGGCGACGACCCGGCCGAGCGGCAGGCGCTGCGCGACGCGATGTGGCGGGCGATCATGCGGCTGCCGGCGCGGCAGCGGGCGATGGTCGTCCTGCGGTACTACGAGGACCTCAGCGAGGTGCAGACCGCCGAGGTGCTCGGCGTCTCGGTCGGCACGGTGAAGTCCGCCGTGTCGAGAGCGCTGGGCAAGCTCCGCGACGACGCCGAGCTGGGACTCGTCCGCTCCTGAGGCGCGGCGCCCGCCGGGCACGGACTGATCGATCATCCGCTCCCCTAGTGACATACCGCGTGGTATGTGCGCAGAATCAGCGCAGCCCCTACCGCCCCGCAGGCAATGTCGCCCAGGAGGACGCCGTGCTGAGCACCATGCAGGACGTACCGCTGCTGATCTCGAGGATCCTGACCCACGGGTCGGCGATCCACGGCACCTCACAGGTGACCACCTGGACCGGCGAGGGCGAACCGCACCGCCGTTCCTACGCGGAGATCGGCGCCCGCGCGGCCCAGCTGGCGCACGCCCTGCGCGACGACCTCGGCGTCACCGGCGACGAACGCGTCGCCACCCTCATGTGGAACAACGCCGAGCACGTCGAGGCGTACTTCGCGATCCCCTCCATGGGCGCGGTCCTGCACACCCTGAACCTCCGCCTGCCGGCCGAGCAGCTCGTGTGGATCGTCAACCACGCGGCCGACCGGGTGATCCTGGTCAACGGTTCGCTGATCCCCCTGCTCGCCCCGCTGCTGCCGCATCTGAAGACCGTCGAGCACGTGGTCGTCTCCGGACCCGGCGACCGTTCCGCGCTGGCGAACGCCACCGCGCGGGTGCACGAGTACGAGGAACTGCTCGCCGGACAGCCCGTCGCCTACGACTGGCCCGAGCTGGACGAGCGCGCCGCCGCGGCCATGTGCTACACCTCCGGCACCACCGGCGACCCCAAGGGCGTGGTCTACAGCCACCGCTCGATCTACCTGCACTCCATGCAGGTCAACATGGCCCAGTCGATGGGCCTGACCGACGAGGACACCTCCCTGGTGGTCGTCCCGCAGTTCCACGTGAACGCCTGGGGCCTGCCGCACGCCACCTTCATGACCGGCGTCAACATGCTGATGCCGGACCGCTTCCTGCAGCCCGCCCCGCTCGCCGAGATGATCGAGGGCGAGAAGCCGACGCACGCCGCCGCCGTCCCCACCATCTGGCAGGGCCTGCTCGCCGAGCTGACCGCCAAGCCCCGGGACGTCTCCTCCCTCACCCAGGTCACCATCGGCGGCTCCGCCTGTCCGCCCTCCCTGATGGAGGCGTTCGACCAGCTCGGCATGCGGGTCTGCCACGCCTGGGGCATGACGGAGACCTCCCCGCTCGGCACCATCGCCCGGCCGCCGGCCGGCGCCGTCGGCACCGACGCCGAATTCGCCTACCGGCTGACCCAGGGCCGCTTCCCGGCCGGCGTCGAGGCCCGCCTCACCGGCCCCGGCGGCGAACGCCTCCCCTGGGACGGCGAGTCGGCGGGTGAGCTGGAGGTCCGCGGAGCCTGGATCGCAGGGGCCTACTACAACGGCCCCGACGCCGAGCCGCTGCGCCCCGCCGACAAGTTCAGCGAGGACGGCTGGCTGAAGACCGGCGACGTCGGCACGATCTCCCCCGACGGCTTCCTCACCCTCACCGACCGGGCCAAGGACGTCATCAAGTCCGGCGGCGAGTGGATCTCCTCGGTCGAGCTGGAGAACGCGCTGATGTCCCACCCGGACGTCGCCGAGGCCGCCGTGGTCGCCGTCCCGGACGACAAGTGGGGGGAGCGCCCGCTGGCCACGGTCGTCCTCAAGGAGGGCTCCACCGCCGACTTCACCACCCTGCGCGCCTTCCTCCAGGAGGAGGGCAGGATCGCCAAGTGGCAGCTCCCGGAGCGCTGGACGGTGATCGAGTCGGTGCCGAAGACCAGCGTCGGCAAGTTCGACAAGAAGGTGCTGCGCAGGCAGTACGCCGAGGGCTCGCTGGACATCACGCAGATCTGACGCCCGTACGGCAGCGCGCCGGCCGGCGAGCGGAACATCCCGCTCGCCGGCCGGCGCACTCCGTTCGTCCGCGGGCGGTGGGGCCCGTCCGTCAGTTGGTCCCGATCCGTGACAGCAGGTCGACGATCCGGTCCTGCACCTCGGCGCTGGTGGAGCGCTCCGCGAGGAACAGCACCGTCTCGCCGGAGGCCAGCCGGGGCAGGTCCGCCTGGTCGACGGCGGCCGTGTAGACGACCAGCGGGGTGCGGGTGAGCTGCCCGTTCGCCCGCAGCCAGTCGACGATCCCGGCGGAACCGGCTTGGCGGCGCCGCACCTGCATCAGGTCCATCACCACCAGGTTCGGCCGGAACTGCCCCGCGAGCGTCACCGCGTCGGCGTCGCTCGCGGCCCGCGCGACCTGCATGCCGCGCCGTTCCAGGGTGCCGGTCAGCGCCAGCGCGATCTCCGCGTGCTCCTCGATCAGCAGCACCCGCGGGGGGTGCTGTTCGCTGTCGCGCGGCGCGAGCGCCTTCAGCAGCACGGCGGGGTCGGCGCCGTACGCGGCGTCGCGCGAGGCCTGACCGAGTCCGGCCGTGACGAGCACCGGCACCTCGGCGGCCACCGCCGCCTGCCGCAGCGACTGGAGCGCCGTGCGGGTGATCGGACCGGTCAGCGGGTCCACGAACAGCGCGGCGGGGAAGGCCGCGATCTGCGCGTCGACCTCCTCGCGCGAGTGCACGATCACCGGCCGGTAGCCGCGGTCGCTCAGCGCCTGCTGCGTCGTGACGTCCGGCGCGGGCCACACCAGCAGCCGGCGCGGGTTGTCCAGCGGCTCCGGCGGCAGCTCGTCGTCCATCGGCTGCGGACGCGGCGGATCCGCCACTTCGACGGCCCCGCCCGGACCGTCCAGCGGCTCGGGTCCCTCGGCGGCGTCCGCGGAGGGCGCCCCTATGGCGTACGAACGTCCGGCCTCGCCCGCCGGCGCGAGCCGGGACTGCGCCTGGGCCGGCGCCTGGGCGTCGGCGGGTGTGGGCTCGCCGCCCGACGGATGCGGGCGGGCGTTCTGCTCGCTGCCCGCGGCCGGGTCGGGACGCGTACCGAGCTTGCGGCGGCGGCCGGAGCCGCCCGGCTGGTGCGGGGGCGGCGTCGCCGACGCCAGTGGCTGCTGGACCTGGGCGGCCTGCCGGTTGAACGGCACGCCCTGGCCCAGCGTCCGCACGCTGATCGCCCGGCCCTGCGTCGAGTTCGGATCCACCGGCGCCGAGGCCTCCGCGGGCAGCGGCTGGGCGGCCCGCTGGACCGGAGCGCCCTCGGGCGGCAGCGGGGTGCCGGAGGCGGGGGTCGGCCCCGCCGGAACGGCGGTCCCGGCTCCGGAGGTGTCACCGGCGGCGGGCCACTGCTGCGGAGCGGGGGTGCCCTCGGCGGGCAACGGCTGGGCAGCGGGCAAGGGCTGACCCTCCCCCTGCACGGCGGCACCGTGCGCGGGCACACCCTGGGACGGCACGGAAGCCCCGTGCGGGGCTGGGGCAGCACCCTGCCCGGGTGCGGAAGCGCCCTGCGGGGCTACGGCTGCACCCTGCGGCGTGGCTGCGGCGCCCTGAGCCGGTACGGGACCGCCGTGCGCGGGGACGGGGACCCCTTGCGGGGGTACGGCAGCGCCCTGTGCGGACACGGGACCACCGTGCGGCGGCACGGGACCACCGTGCGGAGGTACCGCAGCACCTTGCGCGGGCACGGAAGCACCGGGTGCCGGTGCGGCAGCACCGTGCGGCGTGGTTGCGGCGCCCTGAGCCGGTACGGGACCGCCGTGCGCGGGGACGGGAACTCCTTGCGGCGGCACGGCAGCGCCCTGTGCGGGCGCGGGACCGTCGTGCGGAGGTACGGCGGCAGTGCTCTGAGCCGGTACGGGACCGCCGTGCGGCGGGACTGCCGCACCCTGCGCCGGTACGGGACCACCGTGCGCCGGGACGGCAGCCCCTTGCGGGGATACGGCGGCACCCTGTGCGGGTGCCGGAGTGCCGTGCGGCGGGACGGGAGCCCCCTGTGCCGGAGCGGTCGCACCCTGGGCGGGCACGGATGCACCGTGGGCCGGTGCGGCGGCGCCCTGCGCCGGTGCGGGGTTCCCCTGCGGGGACACGGCGGCGGCACCCTGCGGCGGGACCGCGGCGCCCGGTGCCGGGACCGGCGCGGTCCCCCACTGCGCGGGCGCCCCCGGGGCCTGGGCGTTCGTGCCGTCGGGCTGGGCCGGCCGGGCCATGGCCCGCCGGCGGCGGCCGGTCGGCGCGGTCGTGGGGTGCGGCTGCGGCGGAGTGTGGTCCTCGGCCTGGTCGTGCGCGACGGCGTCGTGGCGGCTCTCGTCGGCGCCGGCGTGCCCGACCGCCTCGGCCTGCTGCCCCGCGGGCTGCTCCTGGTCCGCCTCGGCCGGAGGCAGCGCGAACACCGTGCGAGGCGCGGCCTCCTGCGCCGCCGCCCGCTCGGTGGCGGCGGCCAGCGCACGCCTGCGCCGTCCCGTCGGCTGCTGCTGCCCCGAAGCCTGGGCGGGAACGTGCACGGCGACCCCGGCCTGGGGCGCGTCGGCCGCCCCGTCCCCGCCGGACGGCGCGGGCAGCGCCGCCGGCAGCGCCTGCTGCTCACCGGACCCGTGCCGGGCGCGCCGCCCGGACGGTGCGGGCACCCCCTGCGGCGGTACGGTCCCGCCCAGCCCGGTGTTCGACGCGGCGGCCCCCGCCGCGTGCTCGGCGGCGGTGACGACGGCACCCTCGGACACCCCGGCCGCCCCGGCGAGCTCGACCTCGGCGCCCACCGCGCCCGTCGCGTCCTCGGCCGGCCGGCCACGCCGCCGCCCGGTGCCGCCGGACGCCTGCGCCGGAAGCTGTGCCCGAACCGGCTCGGCGGCCGTCGCGACCGCGGCCTCGGCGGCGGCCGCGGCCTCGGCCGCCCGGCGCCTGCGCCGGCCGGTGGGCGCGGTGTCCGTGCCGTCGGAGCCGCCGTCGTCCGCGCCCGGCATCTCGCTCTCCAGGAAGGCGTCCACGGAGGAACGCCGCGCCCGCCGCCGGCCACCGCTCGTGGCCGGCTCGGCGGGAGCGGCCTCCTCGGCCGGAACCGCCACGTCCTGGCTGGCCGGCGGGGCCGCCACGGCGCCCGCCCCGCCCCCGATCGGCACCTCGAGGACGTACGCGCTGCCGCTCATCCCCGGCACCTCGTGCGTCTGCAGCACACCGCCGTGCGCCCGGACGATCCCGCGCACGATCGGCTGGTGCACCGGGTCGCCGCCGCCGTAGGGCCCGCGCACCTCGATGCGTACGACCTCGCCGCGCTGCGCCGCCGCGACCACGACCGTGTTGTCCAGATAACCGCCCGCCGCCGCCACGGGTGTGTTTCCGGTGGCGTCGACGCCCGCGACGTCCGCGACGAGGTGCGCGAGGGCGGTCGCGAGCAGTCGCGGCTCCACCTCGGCCTCGATGGGCGGCGCGTGCACCGCGAACTGCACCCGGCCGGGCCCGACGAGCTCCACGGCCCCGTCGACACCGGCGGCGACGACCGCGTCGAGCATCACCTTCGTGCGGGCGACCTGCCCGCCGCCGGCGTCGAGCTGCTGGTAGCCGAGGACGTTGTCGATGAGGGTGGTGATCCGGGCGTAGCCGGCGGACAGGTGATGGAGCACCTGGTTCGCCTCGGGCCACAGCTGTCCGGCGTCGTCGGCGGCCAGCGCGGACAGCTCACGGCGCAGCTCGTCCAGCGGGCCCCGCAGGGACCGCCCCAGCAGGGTGAGCAGCTGGTCGTGCCGGGCGGCGAGGGCCTCGTAGCGGTCCTTCTCCCGCTCGCCGAGCGCGGCGTACCGCTCCTCGTTCGCGGCGAGTTCCTCCGCGTGCCGCTCCCGCAGCTCCTCCAGCTCCGTGACATGGCTCTGGCGCAGCGCGGTGAGCTCGGAGGCGTGCTCCTCGGCGAGCCGCTCCAGCTCCTCGGCGCCCTTGCGCTCGGCGTCCTCCTTCTCGGCGACGAGCGCGTCGTAGGTGCGCCGGTCGGCGAAGGTCATCACGGCGCCGACGAGCTGGTCGCCGTCGCGCACCGGCGCGGTGGTCAGGTCGACCGGCACCTGGTCGCCGTTCTTGGCGTACAGCACCTGCCCCCGCACCCGGTGCTTGCGCCCGGAGCGCAGGGTGTCGGCGAGCGGGGACTCGTCGTACGGGAAGGGGGCGCCGTCGGCGCGCGAGTGCAGGACCAGGGTGTGCAGTTCGCGCCCGCCGAGTTCGCCGGCCCGGTAGCCCAGTATCTGGGCGGCGGCCGGGTTGACGAGGACGATCCGTCCGTCGGTGTCGGTCCCCACGACGCCCTCGGAGGCGGCGCGCAGGATCATCTCCGTCTGCCGCTGCGAACGCGCGAGCTCGGCCTCGGTGTCCACCGTGCCGGAGAGGTCGCGGACGACGAGCATCAGCAGCTCGTTGCCGGTGTAGCCGTAACTGTCGTACGTCTGCTGGCTGTTCTCCAGATTCGCACTGGTGACCTCGACCGGGAACTCGGTCCCGTCGGTCCGCCGGGCGGTCATCCGGGTCGGCTTGGTGCGCGCGGGGTCGACGTGGTCGGGCCGCCGCATCGACCCCGGGATGAGCTTGCTGTCGAACTCGGGCAGCAGATCCAGCAGCCCCCGGCCCACCAGGGCCGTGCCCGGGGTCTCGAACGCCTCGAGGGCGATGGTGTTGGCGTTGACGACGGTCCCGTTGGCGTTGACCAGCACCAGGGCGTCGGGAAGCGCGTCCAGTATGGCTGCGAGGCGAGCAGCGCCTCGGGATGGCCTGCTGCTCACGAGACGCTTCCTCCCTGTTACCGCGACCTGCCGACCGCTCGGGCCATCTTGCCAACCTGCCCGCAACGTGTCACGCGAGGGATTCTAAGCGCTGGGGTTGCGCTCGCGACGCCGGATGGGACGGACATCGCACGAGGAAGTGACGGCGATGTGACGCCGGGTGCTCCCGGAACCCGTGACTGCCTGCGCCGACGCGTCCGGAACCTTCGCGGGACCTTTACGCCCCCTGTGCCCCGACTCGCCGCCGCGCGCCCCCCACCGCGCCCCGTCTCCTCCTCAGGGGCGCCCCGCGCCGCGCGCTTCGGGCAGCAGCGGCACGAGCCGGTCCCAGCGGGCGATCTCGCACCCGTTCTTCCTGCTGTACGCCGCGTCGACGGGGCGGCCGGCCCAGGTGCCGGTGACACGGGCGGTGGCGGCCCCGCCGTACTGCATGGTGCAGACGGCGTCCCGGGGCGCGGGGGCGAAGACGTCCTTCCCCCACCGCGTGTTCCGCTCGACGGCCGCGCACGCCCCGGCCGGGTCGGGATGGCTGCCGCCGCTCGGCCGGCAGTGGATCTCGAACGTCCCGTCCGTCCCACCGCCCGCGTCCCGCACGGTGACGGTGAGGCGGTCACCGGACGGGGACGGTTCCTGGGCGTGCGCCGCGGGCGGTGCGGCGGACAGTGCGGCGAGTGCGGCCGCGGAGGCGGCGGCGCCGGCGACGAGCCGGGACCTGATCCGCGAGACGACCTGCGGGACGACCTGTGACATGAACTGCGACATGACCTGCGACATGACCTGACCAACGCGCCGGAGCGCGAGACGTTGCGGCACGCCGACGCGACGGCCGGAAGTGCTTTGCCCTGCGGGCTCTCCGCCTAGTACCGTGGGGGTCGATTGGTGACACCCCAAGCGGTTGTGTCATCATCGGCACGCACCGATCGACCCGCGCTCGCGCGCGGAAGGTCTGTGCGGGGAGGCGTCGCCTAGTCCGGTCTATGGCGCCGCACTGCTAATGCGGTTTGGGTCTTAAAGCCCATCGAGGGTTCAAATCCCTCCGCCTCCGCAGCCACACGAAGCCCCGGCCCCTGCGGCCGGGGCTTCGTCGTTGCGGCCCCCGGCCGCCCACCAGCCAGGAATCCGCGTTCGCGCAGGTCACAAGGGGTGGGCCAAACGGATTTCACATGGCGGCGGCAGTCATGTAATGTTCTTCCTGTCGCCGCGAGCGGGCCGGAAAGGCCGGGGAGCGGCGAGAAAACTGAAGAGACAAGCACTCGTAGCTTAACGGATAGAGCATCTGACTACGGATCAGAAGGTTGCAGGTTCGAATCCTGCCGAGTGCACACAGTTCAGAGGCCCCGCCGGATCATCCGGCGGGGCCTCTGGCGTCGGTGGGTGACATCGGCGTCGTCCGCCTGCCCGTCCGTCGACTTCCGCTTCGGCCCCGCGAGCCTGCGTTCCTGTTCCTGCGCCGTGCGGTCGGCGGCGGCCCCCGCCTTGCTAGCGTGCACGGCCATGGCCGGCCGGAGCGAGGCCGGGCCAAGCGCGCTCGTGCCGAGGGGGAAATGCAACGTGCGTAACACTCATGAGCGTTGGTGGCCGGTGGCTCCCGAGAAGGTCGCCCCGCTGCTCGACTCGCTCGCCTCCGAGAACGACCGGCTGTGGCCGGTGGACGACTGGCCCCCGATGACGTTCGACCGGCCCCTCGGGGTGGGCGCGACCGGAGGCCACGGGAGCATGACCTACACCGTCGTGGCCTACACGCCGGGGCGGATGGTCACCTTCGAGCTCACTCCCGGACTGGGCCTGCGCGGCCACCACCGCTTCGTCGTCGAGCCGCAGACGCGCGGGGGGCACGCCGGGACGGTGGTGCGGCACGAGGCATCCGCCCGCGTCCACGGGCGGATGGTGTGGATGTGGCCGCTGATCACCCGCTGGGTGCACGACGCCGTGGTCGAGGACGCGCTGGACCGCTGCCACCGTGAGTTGATGGGCACGCCCCCGGAGCGGCCCGCACGGTGGAGTCCGTGGGTGCGCCGGCTGCGCGTCAAGCGGGGCCTACCCGCCGAGCGCAGCGCTCCCCGCGAGGCCTGACTCGGTCCCGCGTCCCGACGGGCCGCCCACAAGTGTGCGTGCCGTCGGTCATGTCCGTGCGCGGCATGGGACGTCACTGGGGACGGCGGGGCTTCTCGCGGTGACTGAGCGTGGTGCGGAAGTAATTGGTCAGGGCGGTGGCCGCAGCCGTGAGGAAGATGAAGGAGTAGACGATCTGCAGGATGGTGACCAGGCGCGCCGTCTGCCCGTGCGGGGTGATGTCGCCGTAGCCGATGGTGGCGAGGGTGACCAGGGTGAAGTACAGGGCGTCGAGGCGGGTGTCGAGTCCGACGAGCTCGCCGGGGAGCTGGGCCAGGGACAGGTAGGTGGACGCGAACACCAGGATGGACAGGGTCATCAGCAGGGGGATGACCAGCCCCGGACGTATGTTCGGGAGGCCGAGCATGACGTGCACCACCTGCCGCAGCAGCAGGATGGCCACCAGCACCAGGGCCAGGATGAAGAGGGTCCAGCTCAGGGCCGGCCGGTGCGGGCCCAGCCCGTCCAGGGGCAGCAGGAAGAAGGCGGTGACCATCGCCGCCACACCCGCCGCCCCCACCAGTCCGGGCCAGAAGGTCTTCCAGACCGCGGACGCGCGTGTCAGACGCGGGACTCGCGACGCGGTGCGCACAGGGCCCAGATGATGAAGCCGTCGATGATGAGGAGGGCGACCGACCAGACCGGTGCGTGGGGCAGCCACACGAAGTTGGCGACCATGCTGAGCCCGGCCAGCACGATGCCCACCACCCGTGCCCAGGCGGCCCCCGTGAACAGGGCGAGACCCGCGGCGGTCACCAGGGCGCCGAGGATCAGGTGGATCCAGCCCCAGCCGGTCAGGCTGAACTCGTAGGTGAAGTTCTGAGTGGTGACGAAGACGTTGTCCTGGGCGATGGCGGAGATGCCCTGGAAGATCGCCATGATGCCGCCGAACGTCATCAGAACCGCCGCCGCGGCCGTCCAGCTGGTGGCCCAAGGGCTCTTGGCCTCCCACCCTGCCTGGTGGTGGCGGGTACCGCCGACATTGCTCGCCATGTGTCCGACCTTTCGGCTGTCCCCGAGCAGGCCCCCTCACCAGGTTGGCACTCCGGCCCGCGCTCAGCACCTCGGCGGTACCGCACCCCCGCCTGGAACAGAGGCCGTTGTCAGTGGCGGCCCCTACGCTCGTGAGGGATGGCACAGGCGTGGAGATGCTCGGGGCTGCGGTGGTCGGCCGACGGCCCCGTGCTGGCCTGGGAGGGCGGCCGCTGTTCCGCGCTGACCTGGGGGAAACGGGTGGCGTTCGGGGTCGCGGAAGGGGGAGTGCGGACATGCGTGGGGGCACGGGGGCACGCCTGTCCGCTGGGGGCGGCGGTCCCGGGGCGGAGCACGGGGGCCCGCTGCGAGGAGTGCGCCCGGCTGGACCGGGCGCACTCGGTGGCGGCCGACACCCTCGCGGACGACCCGCGGCCCTACCGCGTGTATCTGGCGTGGTTCGGGCCCGGGATGGCCAAGGTGGGGATCACCGCGGTGCGGCGCGGGCCGGCGCGGCTGCTGGAGCAGGGGGCGGTCTGCTTCAGCTGGCTGGGGACGGGGCCGCTGATGGCGGCGCGGCGCACCGAGGAACTGCTGCGCGCCGCGCTCCGGGTGCCCGACCGGATCCCCTACGCCGACAAGCGGGCGGTGCGGGCGGTCCTCCCCGCGGGGGACGGGGAGCGGGCCGCGGAGCTCGCCGACCTGCACGCGCGGGCGGTGGCCCTGACCGGATGGCCGGAGTCGCTCGCCCGTGAGCCGTTCCGGCCCGTCGACCACGTCGGGGTGTTCGGGCTGGCGGGGGCGACGGCCGCCGCGGCGGAGGTGCGCGAGCTGGTCGCCGGGGGCACGGTCAGCGGGGAGCTGGTGGCCGCGGCCGGGCCGGATCTGCATCTGGCGACGGGGACCGGGCAGGGCGTGGTGGTGCTGGACACCCGGCTGCTGACGGGGTGGGGGCTGCTCCCGGCCGCGGGCGGGGAGTTCTCGGTGCCGGTCCGGGCGGTCAGGGACCGGGCGGCGGCGGCACAGGACGGGCTGTTCTGACCGGGGCCCTGCCCCCTCTGGACCCCGGGCGCGGTCGCGGGTGATCGTGGGCGGCATGAGCGATCACCCCGGCGCCCGCGCCGAAGCCGACGGCATACGCCGCTTCTGGGAGGGGCTCGGGCTGCCCGGGCTCGTCGACGTGCACACGCACTTCATGCCGGAGCGGGTGCTGCGCAAGGTGTGGGCCTACTTCGACGCGCTCGGACCGCTGACCGGCGGCGTCGAGTGGCCGATCACCTACCGCGAGGAGGAGGACGAGCGGGCCGCGCTGTTGCGGGAGTTCGGCGTGCGGGCGTTCACCGCCATGCTCTACCCGCACAAGCCGGGCATGGCACGCTGGCTGAACGGCTGGGCGGCCGGCTTCGCGGGCCGCACCCCCGACTCTCTGCACACCGCGACGCTCTTCCCCGAACCCGGTGTCGCCGGTTACGTCCGGGAAGCGGTCGAGGCGGGCGCGCGGGTCTTCAAGGCGCATGTGCAGGTGGGCGCGTACGACCCGGCCGACGAGGCGCTCGACGCGGCCTGGGGGCTGCTCGCCGAGGCTGGTGTCCCGGTGGTGATCCACTGCGGGTCCGGCCCTGCGCCCGGCAAGCACACCGGCCCCGGGCCGGTCGCCCGGGTGCTGGCCCGGCACCCCCGGCTGCGGCTGGTGGTGGCGCACATGGGGATGCCCGAGTACGAGGACTTCCTGGACCTCGCCCAGCGGTACGGGGAGGTGCGGCTGGACACCACGATGGCGTTCACCGACTTCAGCGAACGCATGGCGCCGTTCCCCCGCCAGTCCCTGCCCCGGCTGGCCGCCCTCGGCGACCGCGTCCTGCTCGGCACCGACTTCCCCAACATCCCGTATCCGTACCTCCACCAGCTGCACGCCCTGGAGCGCCTGGACCTAGGGGAGGAGTGGCTGCGGGCGGTCTGCCACGACAACGCGGCCCGGCTCTTCGGCCTCCCCGGCTGACGGGGAAGGGCCCGGGGGTTTCTCAGGGAAAACACAGGTTGCCGAAAGGACGTTCTCAGAGGCGCCGGACAACGTGTACGGCATGACCACGATCTCGCCCCAGGGGCGCACCGAACTGCTGAGGCCGGACGGGAGCCCCGTCCGCGTGCTTGTGGTGGACGACGAGCAGTCGATCACCGAACTGCTCTCCATGGCCCTGCGCTACGAGGGCTGGCAGATCCGCAGCGCGGGGGACGGCCAGGGCGCCCTGCGGACCGCGCGCGAGTTCCGGCCCGACGCCGTCGTCCTGGACATGATGCTGCCCGACATGGACGGCCTGGCCATCCTCGGCCGGCTGCGCCGCGAACTGCCGGACGTGCCCGTGCTGTTCCTGACCGCCAAGGACGCCGTCGAGGACCGTATCGCCGGGCTCACCGCGGGCGGCGACGACTACGTCACCAAGCCGTTCAGCCTGGAGGAGGTCGTCGCGCGGCTGCGCGGGCTGATCCGGCGCTCCGGCGCGGCCGACCGCCGCTCCGAGTCGATGCTGGTCGTCGGTGACCTCACCCTCGACGAGGACAGCCACGAGGTCACCCGGGGCGGCGACGGCATCCACCTCACCGCGACCGAGTTCGAGCTGCTGCGCTTCCTCATGCGCAACCCGCGGCGCGTGCTCAGCAAGGCGCAGATACTCGACCGGGTCTGGTCGTACGACTTCGGCGGGCAGGCCAACGTGGTCGAGCTGTACATCTCGTATCTGCGCCGGAAGATCGACGCGGGCCGGGAACCGATGATCCACACCCGGCGCGGCGCCGGCTACCTGATCAAGCCCGCGGTCTCGTGAGCGGACGGCGGCGACCGCGTCCCCGGCGGCGAGCGGGCTCCCCGCGCACCCTGCGGACGCGGCTCGTCGTCGCGTCCGTGGCGCTGATCGCGGTGGTGTGCGCGGTGATCGGCACCGTGACCACCCTGGCGCTGCGCTCGCACCTGTACGAGCAGCTCGACGGGCAGGTGGCGGAGGTGGCCAAGCGCGCGGCGGGCGGCCCCGCCAAGGACGAGCCGCTCCCCCGGTTCCCGGGGGACGACGGGCCCCTGGACTTCGTCACCATGGGCCCGCAGGGCATCGGCACCATCGGCGTCACCGTCGAGGACGGCGAGGCCACCGACGGGATCGTCAGCGAGCGCAAGACGCAGGACGGGGTCCCGACGTCCCAGGCGACCCCGCTCGGCTCGGCCCAGCTCGCGGCCGTCGCCACCGTCCCCCGCGACCTGCGCCCGCACACCGTGGACATCCCGGGCCTGGGCGAGTACCGGGTGAAGTACGAGAGCGGCCGCAACGGCGAGTTCTACGTCGCCCTGCCCACCGCGGACGCGGACAACACGGTCAACACGCTGATCCTGGTCGAGATCAGCGTCACCGCCGCCGGTCTCATCGCCGCCTCCCTCGCCGGGGCCGTCATCGTCGGCGTCGCCACCCGCCCCCTGCGCAGGGTCGCCGCCACCGCCACCCGGGTCTCCGAACTGCCCCTGCACAGCGGCGAGGTCAACCTCGAGGAGCGGGTCCCGGAGTCCGAGTGCGATCCGCACACCGAGGTCGGCCGGGTCGGCGCCGCGCTGAACCGGATGCTCGACCACATCCACGGGGCGCTGCGCGCACGCCAGGAGAGCGAGACCCGGGTACGGCAGTTCGTCGCGGACGCCAGCCACGAGCTGCGGACGCCGCTCGCCTCCATCCGGGGCTACGCCGAACTCACCCGGCGCGGCCGGGAACAGGTCGGCCCCGACACCCGGCACGCGCTGCGCCGCATCGAGTCCGAGGCGGGCCGGATGACCCTGCTCGTGGAGGACCTGCTGCTGCTCGCCCGCCTGGACGCCGGGCGGCCCCTGCAGTTCGAGGAGACCGACCTCGTCCCGCTCGTCGTGGACACCATCAGCGACGCCCGCGCCGCCGGCCAGGACCACGTCTGGCGCCTCGAACTGCCCGACGAACCCGCGCCGGTGTGCGCCGACGCCGCCCGGCTCCAGCAGGTGCTCGTCAACCTGCTCGGCAACGCCCGCAACCACACCCCGCCGGGCACCACCGTCACCGCCCGGGTCCGCCGCGACGGCCCCTGGCTCTGCGTGGACGTGCTGGACGACGGGCCGGGCATCCCGCCCGGACTGCTCCCGCGCGTCTTCGAACGGTTCGCGCGCGGCGACTCGGCGCGCACCCGTGCCACCGGATCCACCGGCCTCGGCCTGGCCATCGTGCAGGCCGTGGCGGCCGCGCACGGCGGCGCCGTGACCGTCGACAGCGTGCCGGGACGGACCGCGTTCACGCTCCATCTCCCCGCGATGGCACCGGAGTTGCTGCCCGAGCCGCACTCACAGTCACGGCACAGCCTCACCACATGGGCACGACAGGGCGGCTGAGCAGAGTCGGTGCCATGCGAAGCGATTCTTCTCCCGGCACCCTGCCGGCGCGGGAGCACCTCCCGGCCGCCGGAGCCGGTACGCCGGTCCTGGACGTAGTGATCCCCGTCTACAACGAGGAGAAGGACCTCAAGCCGTGCGTCCGCAGACTGCACGAGCACCTCGGCCGCACCTTCCCCTACGCGTTCCGCGTCACGATCGCCGACAACGCCTCCACGGACAGCACCCCGCAGGTGGCGGCCCGGCTGACGGAGCGGTTCCCGGAGGTGCGGTACGTGCGGCTGGAGCAGAAGGGCCGAGGGCGGGCGCTGCGGACCGTCTGGTCCGCCTCGGACGCCCCCGTCCTCGCCTACATGGACGTGGACCTGTCCACCGACCTGAACGCGCTGCTGCCGCTGGTCGCCCCGCTGATCTCCGGCCACTCCGACCTCGCCATCGGCTCCCGGCTCAGCCGCAGCTCACGCGTGGTGCGGGGCGCCAAACGGGAGTTCATCAGCCGCTCGTACAACCTGATCCTGCGCGGCTCGCTCCAGGCCCGCTTCTCGGACGCGCAGTGCGGGTTCAAGGCGATCCGCCGTGACGTGGCGCAGGTGCTGCTGCCGCTGGTGGAGGACAGCGGCTGGTTCTTCGACACCGAGCTGCTGGTCCTCTCCGAGCGGGCGGGACTGCGGATCCACGAGGTGCCGGTCGACTGGGTCGACGACCCCGACTCCACCGTGCACATCGTGAGGACGGCGACGGACGACCTCAAGGGCGTCTGGCGGGTCGGCAGGGCCCTGGCCACCGGCTCGCTGCCGCTGGACCGGCTCGCCCGGCCCTTCGGCGACGACCCGCGCGACCGGAACCTCACGGACGTGCCGCAGGGCCTGGCCCGCCAACTGGTCGGCTTCTGTGTCGTCGGCGTCCTGTCCACCCTCTTCTACCTGCTGCTCTACAGCGGCTTCCGCACCTTCACCGGCTCCCAGACCGCCAACGGCCTCGCCCTGCTGGTCTCGGCCGTCGCCAACACCGCCGCCAACCGGCGGCTCACCTTCGGGGTGCGGGGGCGCGGCGGAGCCGTACGGCACCAGGCGCAGGGCCTCGTCGTCTTCGGCATCGGGCTCGCCCTGACCAGCGGCTCGCTGGCCGCCCTGAACGCGGCCAGCAGCGACCCCGCGCACTCCACCGAGCTGGCGGTCCTGGTCGCGGCCAACCTCGCGGCGACGGTGCTGCGGTTCCTGCTCTTCCGGGCGTGGGTGTTCCCGGACCACGACCAGCCGCACGAGGCCGCCGTCCCCTCCAGGCAGGACGCCGCGGTCACCGCCGCCTGGCAGGACGCGACCATGCCGCTCCAGCCGGTCCGCTCGCCGCTGCCCACCCGCGCGTCCCGCCCTTCCGTTCCCGACCAGAGGGACCACCGATGACCACGCAGTACGACCCGACGAGTCCCCCGGCGGGCCCCGCCGCCTGGGAACCCCCCTCCCCGTCGGCGGCCCGCCACGCCGCCCCCGGGCCGGGCGAACCCCGGGGGGCCCTCGCCCGCAGAGCGTGGCGCGGCCGGCCCGGGGACCCCCGCTGGGTGCGCCCCGCCTTCCTCGGCCTGCTGCTGGCGACCGGGCTGCTCTATCTGTACGACCTGAGCGCCTCCGGATACGCCAACTCCTTCTACTCGGCGGCCGTCCAGGCGGGCAGCGAGTCCTGGAAGGCGTTCTTCTTCGGCTCGCTGGACGCGGCCAACGCCATCACCGTGGACAAGCCCCCGGCCTCGCTGTGGCCGATGGAGCTCTCGGTGCGGATCTTCGGCCTGAACTCCTGGGCGATCCTCGTGCCCGAGGTGCTCATGGGCGTCGGCACGGTCGCCGTGGTGTACGCCGCCGTACGCCGGCGGTTCGGCCCCGCGGCCGGTCTGATCGCCGGCGCGGTCCTCGCGCTCACCCCGGTCGCGGCGCTGATGTTCCGGTTCAACAACCCGGACGCGATGCTGGCACTGCTGATGTCCGTCGCCTGTTACCTCGTCGTCCGGGGCTTGGAGGACGGCCGTACGAAGTGGCTGGTGTGGGCCGGGGCCGTGATCGGTTTCGCGTTCCTCGCCAAGACCCTCCAGGCGTTCCTGATCCTCCCGCCCCTGGCGCTGGCCTATGGCGTCTGCGCGCCGGTCCGGCTGCGGAAGCGGCTGGGCCAGCTGGCCCTGGCGGCCCTCGCGCTGGTCGTCTCCGGCGGCTGGTGGGTGGCGGTCGTCGAGCTGTGGCCGGCGTCGTCCCGCCCGTACGTCGGCGGCTCGCAGAACAACAGCTTCCTGGAGCTGACCTTCGGCTACAACGGTCTCGGCCGGCTCAGCGGCGAGGAGACCGGCAGCGTCGGCGGCGGTGGCGGCGGCATGGGCGGCGGACAGTGGGGCGAGACCGGCTGGGACCGGATGTTCAACTCCGAGATCGGCGGTCAGATCTCCTGGCTGCTGCCCGCCGCGCTGATCCTGCTGGCCGCCGGTCTGGTCCTCACCCGCAAGGCCGCGCGGACCGACCTCGCCCGTGCCTCGTTCCTGGTGTGGGGCGGCTCGCTGCTGATGACCGCGGCGGTCTTCAGCTACATGGCCGGCATCTTCCACCAGTACTACACGGTGGCCCTCGCCCCCTACCTCGCTGCGGTGGTCGGCATGGGCGCGGCGGCGCTGTGGGAGAAGCGGCACGTGCCCTGGGCCTCGCTCGCCCTCGCGGCCGCCGCCACGGCCACGGCCGCCTGGGGGTATGTGCTGCTCGACCGCACGCCCGACTATCTGCCGTGGCTGAAGTGGCTGGTCCTGGTGGGCGGGCTGGTGGCCGCCCTCGGGCTGGTCTTCGCGGGCCGGGTGGGGCGCCGGGTGGCGCTCGCGGCGGCGGGGCTGGGCCTGGCGGCCGCGCTGGCCGGCCCGACGGCGTACACGCTGAGCACCGTGCAGGAGGGGCACAGCGGTTCCATCGTCACCGCCGGTCCGGCGGGGGCGAGCATGGGCGGCGGTCCGGGAGGCGGCGGCGGTGGCTTCCCCGGCGGTGGGCCCGGACAGCAGGGCCAGGGTCAGGGGCAGGGCCAGACCCCGCCCGGCGCGGGCGGCAACGGCGGCGGCGGCTTCCCCGGCGGCGGGCCCATGGGCCAGAACGGCCAGGGTGGCCAGGGAAGTCAGGGCGGCCAGGGGAGCCAGAACGGCCAGGGCGCCCCGCGGAACGGCACCGGCAACAGCGCCGAGGGCGGTATGCCCGGCGGCGGCATGGGCGGTCTGCTCGGCGGGGCGGACGTCGACTCCGAGGCGAAGGAGCTGCTGGAGGCCGGCGCCGGCGACCACACCTGGGCCGCCGCGGCCATCGGCGCCCAGAACGCCGCGAGTTACCAGCTCGCCACCGGCGAACCCGTGATGGCGATCGGCGGCTTCAACGGCACCGACCCGTCCCCGACGCTCGACCAGTTCAAGAAGTACGTGGAGGAAGGGAAGATCCACTACTTCGTCGCCGGCGGCGGCATGGGCGGTGGCATGGGCGGCGACTCCGGCAGCTCCGCACAGATCTCCACCTGGGTGCAGGAGAACTTCAAGGAGGTGACGGCCGGCTCGGCCACCTTCTACGACCTCACGCAGAAGACGGCCACCGGCTGACGGCACCCTGACGGCGCGTGAGAGGGCGGTGGCACCACGGTGCCACCGCCCTCACTCCTTCCTACTCCCCCTCGGCCAGCCGCGCCGGGAAGCCGCCGGTCGCCACCGGCCCCCAGCGCTCCGGGGTGACACGGATGAGCGACTTGCCCTGCCTGGCCATGGCCGCGCGGTACTCGTCCCAGTCAGGGTGCTCCCCGGCGATGTTCCGGTAGTACTCCACCAGCGGCTCCACGGACTCGGGCGCGTCCACCACCTCGGCGGTGCCGTCGATCTGCACCCACGGCCCGTTCCACTCGTCGCTGAGGACGATCAGGCTCACCCGGTCGTCCCGCTTGGCGTTCCGCGTCTTGGCGCGCTCGGGGTAGGTGGAGACCACGATCCGGCCCGAGTCGTCGACCCCGCAGGTCAGCGGCGACCCCTGGGGACCGCCGTCGGCCCGCCGGGTCAGCAGGATCGCCCGGTGCCGGGGCCGTACGAAGTCCAGCAGCTCGTCGAGGGAGACACGGGTGTTCGTCGCGATGTTGGGTGCCATGGGCGTCACCCTAGGCGGCCAGGGCCTCCGGAAGGTTGTCGTACACGGGCACGTCGCGGCGCAGGCCGGTCACTTCGAGCACCCGGCTCGCGACGCCGTCCGGGCGGACCACCACGTGGACGCGGGTGGCGGGGCGCAGCAGCCGGCGGGCGTCGTTGATGAGGCGGACGCCCTGGGAGTCCATGAATTCGGTCGCGGTGAAGTCGAGGACCACGATCCGGGCCCACGGGCCGTCACCGGGGCGGGCCTCGGACATGACACGCCCGAGCATGTCCCCCGCGTTGGAGAAGTCGATCTCCGTGGGGAAGCTGAGCAGTGCGTGTGCGGACGGGTCTCGCGGCTCGGAGGGGTTCGGCGGGAAGGGCACGGCGTTCACCTGGCAGACGGTCGTCCGGATTTCCGGCAAGGCCGCTTCCTGACCCATAGGCCCATGGAACCACGGTGGAGGCCGGCGCGGAAGCACGCCCGCCGGGAGGGTGATCGGGCCGCGCCCCGAACACCGCAGGTCCGGGCGTCACCTCATCGCAACCGAACAGATAAGATTCTGTGCGTCCTGTGCTCGCAGTCAGGAATGTGCTGCGGAGCTCTCCTGCGCACGGCCGTGGTCGCCGTGCATGCCGAAGAGGTTCGTAGTGGCTGCGTCCCGGTTTTCTGATTTGCCCCGTTTTCCGGATGGGTTGGACCTGGCGGAAGCGCTCACGGCGGCTGCACGGCGACTTCACGAGACGTCCACGCCGGACAGCACCCTGGACATCGCGGTCCGTCTCGCCGTGGACCTCGTGCCCGGCGCGGGCCACGCGGGCATCAGCGTCATAGACAAGGACAACGCGCGCTCCACACTGGCCTGCACCGACGACGTCGTCCGCACCGCCGAGGAGAGCCGGCCCGGGGAGGGGCACCAGCCGTACTGGCACCGGCTGTGGGCCGCCCCGGTGGCCGAGGCCGAGGACACCGAGAACGGCGCGGGCGAGGACACGCTGGCCGGACTGGGCCTGCGCTCCGCGCTGTCGCTGCGGCTGCGGGCCGACCGCCGCCGGCTGACCGTGCTCACCGTCTACGCGCGCAAGCCGCGCGCCTTCGACGAGGCGGCGCTGCGGGTCGGCCGGCTGTTCACCGCCCACGTCGGCATCGCCCTCGACTCCGCCACCGTGCGCGAACAGCTCACCGAGGCCATGCGCACCCGGGACCTGATCGGCCAGGCGACCGGCATCCTCATGGAACGCCTGGACATCGACGCGGCGGGCGCCTTCGACAGCCTGGTACGGGCCTCGCAGCGGGAGAACGTGAAACTGCGCGACCTCGCCCGCCGCATCGTCGACGCCCACAGCGCCCCCTGAGACGGCCTCACACGGCCGGCAGCGACTCCCCCTGGACGGCCTGAACGTCCAGCTCCACCCGGAGCGTGGTGCCGATGGCCGCGATGCCGGCCTGGACGACCTGGTTGTAGTTCATCGCGAAGTCCTCGCGGCGCAGTTCGGCCGTGGCGCGGAACGCCGCGCGGGTGCCGCCCCAGGGGTCCGCACCGGTGCCGAGGTAGGCCAGGTCCAGGTCGACGGGGCGGACCACCCCGCACATGGCCAGCTCGCCGTGGACCGTCCAGCGGTCGGAGCCGTTCTCCGTCAGTCCGCCGGACCGGTAGGTGATCTCGGGGTGCCGCTCGGTGTCCAGGAAGTCCGCGGACCGCAGATGGGTGTCGCGCGTCCCGTTGCCGGTGTCGATGGACGCCGCCCGGATCACCGCCTCCACCCTGGACTTGGTGACGTCGTCCGGCGCGATCTCCACGGTGGCCGCGAACTCGGTGAAGCGGCCCCGCACGCTGGAGATGCCCAGGTGCTGGGCGACGGCGGCCACGGAGGAGTGCGCGGGGTCGACGGTCCAGGGCCCCGGCGGCGGCAGTTCGGTGCCGCCCTGCCGGGCCAGCGTCACCGTCCCGACCTCGGCCCGTCCGCTCGCCGTGACCAGTGCGCTGGCGGCCGCGGGCGCGTACCCGATCGCGGTGATGACGACGGTGTACGCCCCCGGTGCCAGCGCGGTGGCGTCACGGACGGCGCCCTCGGCGTCCGCCTCGGCGCGCAGCACCTGCGTACCGGTCCCGTCGGTCACCGTGACGACCGCGTGCGACACGGCCCATCCGTCCCGGGTACGGATCCTGGCGGTCAGTGGCATCCCGTTTTCTCCCTGCACATGCGTACAAAATGGTCATGAGAAGACCGGCCCGTGGCGGGGCGCGTCTCCGCTACAGGACGCGCGGGCCCGCCACGGGCCGGGGTTGGGTCACTCGCCCGGGTGAGCGAGCTCGATGTCGTGGTCGTCGGCGCCGCCGCCGGTGACCGTCAGCGCGGTGGCCACCGGCGGGTAACCCGTGGCGATCACGGTGTACTCGCCGCCGTCCAGGTCGGCGAAGGCGTACGCCCCGTCCGCGCCGGTCGTCGCCGTGCCGGCCACGTTGCCCGCCGCGTCGACCAGGGTGACCCGGGCGTCGGCCAGCGGCCCGTGCGGGGCGCGGATCACCCCGCGCACCCGGGCGCCGGTCTCGAGTTCGGCCTCGACCCGGGTGACCCCGGTGCCGCCGACCTCGACGGGCAGGGCGCGCGGCCGGTACCCGGCGGCGTTCACCGCGACGGTCACCGTGCCCGGCACCAGCTCGGTGAAGGAGAACTCGCCCTGCTCACCGGTGCTCCCGGTGGCCAGCAGGTCCCCGCGCACATCGGTGACGATCACCATCGCGTCCGGCACCGGCAGCCCGGTGCCGGCGCTGCGGACCAGTCCGGTCAGCCCGCTGGTGCCGCTGAGCAGGATGTCGTGGGCGAGCGGTTCGCCGTTCACCACGACCGTGGACGCCTGCGGCTGGTGGCCGTCGGCGGAGGCGATCAGGACGTACGACCCGGCACCCGGGGCGTCCAGCGCGTAGGCGCCGTCGGCCTGTGCCACCGAGCGGCCCAGCTGACGCCCGCCCAGCGAGATCAGCGTGACGGCCGCCTGCGGGACCGGCGCGCCGTCGGCGCCCCGGACATGACCGCGCACCGGGACGGAGCCGGAGGCGGGCGCCCCCGGTTCACCGGAGCCGGTCGCCGTGGCGGTGGCGGCGAGCCGCTGGGCCGCCGCGGCTCCCGAGGCGTCCGGGGTGGCCGTCGTGGCCGCCACCGCACCGGCCGGAACCGGCTCGTCGGCGACGCGGGCGGCCTCGGCGGGGGCCGGTGCGGCCGGCGGGGCGGTCTCGGCGGCGGCCTCCGCCGCCTGGGCCAGCGCGCCCGAGGTCCGCAGCGGGACCTCCTTGATGAACAGCGTCACCAGGAAGGCGAGCAGGGCGACCGGCGCGACGTACAGGAAGATGTCGGCGATGCCGTGCCCGTAGGCGCTCTCCAGCCAGGTGCGGATGCCCGGGGGCAGCAGGTCCATGTCGGGGATGGTGCCGCTGCCGGAGGACTTGGCGGCCGCCGCCTGCTCCTGCGGGCTGAGCGAGCCGATGGTGTCCGAGGCGTAGTGGCTGATCCGGCTCGACATCACCGAGCCGAGCACGGAGACGCCCACCGCGCCGCCGAGGGACCGGAAGAAGGTCACCACGGAGGAGGCGGCGCCCAGGTCGCCGGGGGCCACCTGGTTCTGCGTGCAGAGCACCAGGTTCTGCATCATCATGCCGACGCCGAGGCCCATCAGGGCCATGAAGACGCCGATGTGCCAGTACGGGGTGTCGTAGCGCATCGTGCTGAGCAGGCCCAGGCCCGCCGTCAGCAGCACGCCCCCGGACAGCAGCCAGCCCTTCCACCGGCCGGTCCTGGTGATGATGATGCCGGAGACCGTGGACGATATGAACAGTCCGCCGATCATCGGAATGGTCATGACGCCGGACATCGTCGGGGACTTGTCCCGGGCCAGCTGGAAGTACTGGCTGAAGTAGACGGTGCCCGCGAACATCGCGATGCCGACGAACAGCGAGGCCAGCGAGGCCAGGGTGATGGTGCGGTTGCGGAACAGCCGCAGCGGGATGATCGGCTCACTGGCCTTCGACTCGACGAGCAGGAAGACCAGGGTCAGGGCGATCGCGCCGCCGACCATGACGCCGGTCTGCCACGACATCCAGGAGTACTTGTCGTCGGCGAAGGTGACCCAGATCAGCAGCAGGCTGACGGCCGCGGTGACGAAGAAGGCGCCGGCCCAGTCGACCTTGACCTTCCGCTTGACCACGGGCAGGTTCAGCGTCTTCTGCAGCACGATCAGGGCGATGATCGCGAAGGGCACGCCGACGTAAAGGCACCAGCGCCAGCCGAGCCAGCTGGTGTCGGTGATGACGCCGCCGAGCAGCGGACCGCCGACTGTCGCGACGGCGAAGGTCGCGCCCAGGTAGCCGGAGTAGCGCCCGCGCTCACGCGGGGAGATCATCGCGGCCATGATGATCTGCGCCAGCGCGGACAGACCGCCGCCGCCGAGGCCCTGGATGGCGCGGGCGGTGATCAGCATCGCGGAGTTCTGCGCCAGACCGGCCACCACGGAGCCGATGACGAAGATGATCAGGGCTGACTGGACCAGGACCTTCTTGCTGGTCAGGTCGGCGAGCTTGCCCCACAGCGGGGTGGAGGCGGTCATCGTCAGCAGCGAGGCGGTGACGACCCAGGTGTAGGCGCTCTGTCCGCCGCCGAGGTCGGAGACGATCTCGGGCAGGGCGTTGGTGACGATGGTGGACGACAGGATGGCGCAGAACATGCCGAGCAGCAGCCCGGACAGCGCCTCCATGATCTGCCGATGGGTCATCGGAGCGTCTGCGGAGGAGCCTCCCCCGTGCTTGGCATGAGCCCGCACACCGTTGGGTGTGGTCGTTGCCATGGACTTCCTTCTCTTATGTGCTTGCGGGTGTACGGGTGGTCTGTTCGAGAGCGGGAGATGCCGGTCGGGGCACCGTGCGGGAGTCGCCGAAGCTGTCCCTGAGCCGGGCCATCAGCTCGGCGAGCCGGTCGACCTCGTCGTCGGACCAGTCGTTCAGGCGCTCGGCGAGGAGCTGGGTGGACCGGCGGAACAGCTCGTCGAGCTGTTCCCGGCCGGCCGGGGTCAGGCGCAGGATGCGGGACCGTTTGTCGGCGGGGTCCGGGGAGCGCTCGATCCACTCGCGCTCGGCGAGATGGGCGACGTGGCGGCTGGTGACCGACATGTCCACCGACAGCAGCTCGGCGAGTCTGCTCATGCGCATGTCGCCGTGGCGGCTGAGCAGCGTCAGCACGGCGGCGGAGCCGCTGTGGCAGTCGGCCGGCATCATCCGGTTCATCTCCCGCTTGACGGCGCCGAAGGCGCTGAACTGTCGCACCAGCTCCTCGTAGTGCGCCTGCTCGGCCATGACACCTCCCATTTCGTTGCTTAGAGCAACCATAAAAAACGATGGTTGCCACAGGCAAACAAGAAGAGGGTCTCCGGCTCAAAAACTTGGCAAAGGCAAGTAATCACGAAAGTAAACCCGCAGGAGAGGGCCCTGATCGCCCGCAGGAAGGGCCCTGATCGCAAGCGGGAGACGGCCCGGAAGCCGTCCCGCCGTCCTCCCTTGCCCAGGACCCCACTTGGGCCGCCCACCGGGCATTCGCTAGTGTCTCGGCCCATGGCTAACACCCAGGGCCCGCAGGGCAACCACGACCCCGCCGGCAGCACCCAGATGTTCCGCGCGTTCGTCGACGACGCGCCCCAGAGCCCGCAGGCCGCGACGACCGGCGGCGGTCCGCGGGTCGGCCTGATCGTCGGCATCGTCGTCGCCGTGGCGGTCGTCGCGGCGGTGGCCTGGCTCGCGCTGAAGTAGCGGGAACCGGCACGGCCGGGATCCGGCCGGCCGGAAAGGCGGCGGCCGCCGTTGCGCCCTGGGCGCCCCGGCGGCCACGAAACCGCTGACCTCGCACGGAGCGTCCCGCCGACGCCCCGTGCCGTGCCTCAGTCCTCCGAGATGAGGCCCTCCCGCAGCTGGGCGAGCGTCCGCGTGAGCAGCCGCGAGACGTGCATCTGGGAGATGCCCACCTCCTCGCCGATCTGCGACTGGGTCATGTTGGCGAAGAAGCGCAGCATGATGATCTGCCGCTCCCGGGGCGGCAGCTTGGCCAGCAGCGGCTTGAGCGACTCCCGGTACTCCACGCCCTCCAGCGCCGTGTCCTCGTAGCCGAGGCGGTCCGCGAGCGAGCCCTCGCCGCCGTCGTCCTCGGGGGCGGGGGAGTCCAGCGAGGACGCCGTGTACGCGTTGCCGACCGCGAGGCCGTCGACGACGTCCTCCTCCGACACGCCCAGCACGGCGGCGAGTTCGGGGACGGTCGGGGAGCGGTCCAGCTTCTGGGAGAGCTCGTCGCTGGCCTTCGTCAGCGCCAGGCGCAGCTCCTGCAGCCGGCGCGGCACCCGCACCGACCACGACGTGTCGCGGAAGAACCGCTTGATCTCGCCGACCACCGTCGGCATCGCGAACGTCGGGAACTCCACGCCCCGTTCGCAGTCGAAGCGGTCGATCGCCTTGATCAGGCCGATGGTGCCGACCTGGACGATGTCCTCCATCGGCTCGTTGCGCGAGCGGAACCGCGCCGCCGCGTACCGCACCAGCGGGAGGTTGAGCTCGATCAGGGTGTCCCGGACGTAGGCGCGCTCCGGGCTGTCCTCGCCGAGCACGGCGAGCCGCAGGAACAGGGAGCGGGACAGGGTGCGGGTGTCGAGGGCCGCCGTGTCCGGGAGTTCCGGAGCGGGTGCGGCCGCGAGGGCCGGCCCTTCGTCGATCGGGCCGAGTGCGTCGAGAGCATGGGGAGCTGTGTCGCTCTCCGCGAGCGTGAGCACCTTCGAGCTGCCCTGTTCTGCGGACATGCCACCCCCTTTGGGTCGCGGGACGGTCGTGGCGGACGCCCCCCGTTTTGAGGAACGCAGCCATCACCTGGAATACCGGCGCCGAGGCTCCGGCAAACGCGCTTCCGGCAGAATGTCACATGTCGGCAACGCGCTGTAGTGACATGTCGACATCCAAGATGCGAATCAGCCCTGGAAACAAGCGGTCTGACGGTCTTTCGGCCTAGAAATGCGCAGAACGCCACTCTTGGTCGAATCGCTCTTTCCGGTTACGCCTCGATCCTGTTTGCGGACCGCAGCCGCTGGAAGCTGCGCGCCAGTAGCCGGGACACGTGCATCTGCGAGACGCCGAGCTCGGCACTGATCTGCGACTGGGTGAGATTGCTGTAGTAACGCAGCAGCAGGATGCGCTGCTCCCGCTCGGGCAGCTGGACGAGCAGGTGCCGGACCAGGTCGCGGTGCTCGACGCCGTCCAGGGCGGGGTCCTCGTAACCCAGCCGGTCCAGCAGTCCGGGCATGCCGTCGCCCTCCTGGGCGGCCTCCAGCGAGGTGGCGTGGTACGACCGCCCCGCCTCGATGCAGGACAGCACCTCGTCCTCGGAGATGCGCAGCCGTTCGGCGATCTCGGCGGTCGAGGGGGAGCGCCCGAAGGCGGTCGTCAGGTCCTCGGTCGCGCTGTTTACCTGCACCCACAGCTCGTGCAGCCGGCGCGGGACGTGGACGGTGCGGACGTTGTCCCGGAAGTACCGCTTGATCTCGCCGACCACGGTCGGCATCGCGAACGTCGGGAACTGCACGCCCCGCTCCGGGTCGAAGCGGTCGATGGCGTTGATCAGCCCGATGGTGCCGACCTGGACGACGTCCTCCATCGGCTCGTTGCGGGAGCGGAACCGGGCGGCGGCGTAGCGCACCAGGGGCAGGTTCGCCTCGATGAGCGCGGCGCGCACGCGGGCGTGCTCCGGCGTGCCCGGAACCAGTTCCTTGAGCTGTCCGAAGAGCAGCTGGGTCAGGGCCCGGGTGTCGGCGCCGCGCCGCTTGGCCGGGCTCACCGGCTGGTCGGCGTCGGGGGAGTCCTGGGCGGGAGGGGACTCGGCGGTGGCCGGGGCCTGGGCCGCGTCGGGGGACACCTCGTCCTGGGGCGGCGCAGTACTGGCCGGCACGGTCAACGCCACCTCTTCGTCGCTCACATCGTCCGTCAACTCATCCGTCAAAAGCGGTCATAGCATCACAAGACTGACTCACTGTGTGCAAGCACCGCATATTCCGTGTTGAGCGCCGGACAAGGGGGTACGACACGACGAAACCCCCCGCTGTCACGGCAGGGGGTCGGGGTGGACGGAGGGTCAGAACTCGTAGTCGGCGATCACCCACGTGGCGAACTCGCGCCACAGTCCGACGCCCGCCTGGTGCTCCGGGTGCTCCACGTACCGGCGCAGCGCCTCGGCGTCCTCGAACGCGGAGTTGATGGCGAAGTCGTAGGCGATGGGGCGGTCGCTGATGTTCCAAGCGCACTCCCAGAAGCGGATCTCCGGGATCCTGCCGTCGAGCGCGCGGAAGGCCGCCTCGCCCGCCACGACCCTCGGGTCGTCGCGTCCGACGCCCTCGTTCAGCCGGAAGAGCACCAGGTGGCGGATCATCACTTTCCTCCGTCGGCGACCCAGGTCATGAAGTCGCCGATGGCTTTCGCGGCGTCCGAGACGCCCTCGAAACCTATCCCAACGTACTCGGTCGACCTCTCCGGATCCGTGATGATCAGATATAGCGCGAACCCCACGACGACGAAGACGGCGACCTTCTTGGCATTCACCGCCATCGCGGCCTCCCCTGTCACTGGTGTCACACGCGCATCGAGCGAGCCCCATGATCGCACGAAGGGCCCCGTCTGACGACGAGGCCCTTCACCGGCGGTAGCGGAGGGATTTGAACCCTCGGTGACTTGCGCCACACTCGCTTTCGAGGTCTGTTCGTGCTGGTCAGGGGGTTGTTCAGCGTCGTTCAATCCCGTCCGTTCCCGGTTCCTCGCGCGTTGCGTGAACGGCTCCGGACGGTGTCGAACGGGGTTGAATGAGACGGAAACTGAGACGGAGAGCGGCACGGCTGACCTGCGCGTCTACCCCTGGAACTGTCAGTGGTCGGACCCTTCTACGGCCGCGATCACGACGGCGGGGTCACCCTCGTACAACAAGTGGGGCTCCTCTGCCGTGGGGGGTATGAACCGGCCCCGGTACCGCTGGAGGTCGCTCTCCGCGAAGTAGATCGCGTTCGGATCGTCCGCGTGGAACTCGTTGCGCTTGCTGATCCTCGCCCACAGTTCCTCATGGCTGGCGGCAAGGTAGACGAGTACGGGGGCTGCCCCAGCGTCGGTGGCGATCGCCTGCCATTTGGCCCGATCCTCGGGAGTCCAAAAGCCGTGGTCAACGACGACGTCGTGTCCGGCCTTCAGGTGTTCCCGAAGTTCGACGGCCACGTCTTCCAGGACCGGCCGTTCGAGGGTGGGGAAGGTGCCCCGGGGAAAGTCGACCCCGTAGACGCCATGCCGGCGGTACATCTCCTCATCCGGGCACAGGCGTACGAACCCGCGGTCCGTGAGGGCGCGGGAAAGCGTCGTCTTGCCTGACCCGGGAAGTCCGGCCATCAGGACGCAGAACGGGGGGCGTGGGGACATGGCACCCGTTATGGCTCGGGAGATGGTGGCCACCTCTGCTTCGGCTTCCGGCGTGATTGTGCCAGTCCGGCTGGCCACAAGCAGTGCATCTAGTCGGTCTTCGAGCACGCTCACGAGCGTGTCGTCCGCGACTGTCACAGGGTGACCTCCGATTCTGTGCGCCATGTACGCCCCGGCCCTCCGAGGTCGACGCCGTACTCCACGATGCTGCCCTCGCTGTCGACGAACTTCGCGGTCATCACAACCACCGGCTCCGCAGGCGGGTTGTCAGGGTCCAGTTCCAAGAGCCGTGCGTACTCCGGCGTCAGTGTGCGGGCGGACGCCGTGTCGATGCGGTGACTGATCGGGTGGCCGGTCGCCTGGGCGATGAGCTGAAGTGAGGTGCCCCCCGTCAGGCGCTCGCTCGCTGCTAGCTGCGGGATCAGCTTGCCGTACCGGGCGGGGATCCAAGAGGTGCTGTGAGCCACGATGCCGTGCCGGTCCCTGTACACCCGGCTACGCCGGACAACGTCCGAGCCGGGCTCGATGTCCAGTGCCTGTGCCACTTCGGCGGGTGCCGGCACCACGGCGGCTTGGTGCGAGTCGGATCGTTCGCCCGCCCCCCAGCTCGACCCGGTACGGCGTCCCCGGTCCTGTCGCTGGGCACCCGAAGACATCGGGGCCGGTCGGTCCAGCACTTCGGTGCCGATGCCGTGGATGCCGCGCACAAGCCCCTCGTTGCGGAGCTTGCGAAGCGCCTTTTCGGCTGTCGCGGTGCTGACCTTCCACTCTTCCGACAGGTTCTTGATGCTCGGCAGGAGCGTCCCCGGCTGTAGCTCACCGGACGAAATCAGCTCCATGTAGTGGGCGGCAATCTTCGCGTACGGGGCCCGATTGTCGGCCTGGCCTGCCATGTCGCTTGCTCCCTTTCGTCACTTCCCTGAGGTTCCCTAGCTTACCGCTTGACACCGCAGGGAACCCTAGGGAACCTTAGGGATGTGCCCGCCGGTCGGTTCATCCGGCAAGCGGGTGCCGGACCTCAATGCGCCCTGATCCAGGGCTCATTCGGGGTCAAGGGGCCCGGGACAGAGCGGGCCGAGGGCGCACCCGACCCTTGTCATTCGGGAGGGCTTAGACCGAAAGGTCACGTCTCCATACGCCTACAACGGGGTCATGCCGCGCTACCTGATACGGGCGCGGCACCCGCGAAGGAGACATGCACGCTGCCCCGGCAATCAGCCGTGAAGGGCGCGAGATCGAATCTCGCCCGGGGCACTCCGGCCGCTCCATGTGGCCGTGCCGCGCATCTCGCGCGGCTGATCACCCACAACGGCGCGCGCCCCCGGTGCTGGAACACCGGGGGCGCTGTTCGGGCCGTTTCACCTGCTAGGGAGACCACGACCCATGGACCACATCGTCACTGTTCAGGAAGCTGTTACCGCGTTCGCCGACTTCATGGAGCCGACGAACGCTGAGCTGGACGCGATCGAGCGGGAGATGCCCGTCATCCTGGCGGACGTCGAGCTGCTGGACGCGCACATCGTCACCCTCGACCGCACGCCGACCGAGCTGGACAACCGGCGCATCCGTCGGGCCCGCCGCCGCGCGCTGGCCGCCCGCGTCGCGCTGCTCAACCGCACCGCCGGCGTGAGCCTGCCGGGAGGTGCGGCGTGATGACGCTGACCGCGCAGATGTCGAGCGACGGCAGCGCGTGGCGCCTGTACGTCGTGCTGTACGGAGTGCCGGACTGGCCCACGTTCCGTTGGGAGCGGTCCGGGCCGGTGCCCACCGGGGCGGAGCGCCGGGAGGCGCTGGCCGCCCTCGGCTACGAGGTGGCGAAGGGTGCGGTGTGGTCCTGGACGGAGGACAGCCGGGACCCGGACAACGACTCCACCCCGGTCGTCCTGATCGCGGCCGTCGCGGTGCGCGACCAGGAAGGGGCGACCGCATGAGGGCCAAGACCGTTTTGCCGGCCGTCGCGATGACGGCGGTGTCCATGGTGCTCACCCTGGCCGTGGTGGTGATGTGGCTGGGCGCGGCGATGCCGTGGCTGGTCGCGCTGGTCGTCGGTCTCGGGATCGACGGCGGTTGGCTGGCCACCCTCGCCTATGAGCGTCGTCTGGCCGCGCAGGGTGACCACAACCGCACGGTGACCGCCGTGGGCTGGTCGTTCGGCGTCCTCGCCACCGCCGTTCTGGTCGCGCACGCGCTGAGCGTCGAGCACTCCGCCGGCGCGTGGCTGGCCGTGGCGTGGCTGCCGCTCGCAGCGAAGGCCCTGTGGCTGGTCCACGGCATGTGGGAGCGCACCGCGCTCACCCCGGTCGCCCTGGACGCAATCCGCGGTATCCAGCAGGAAGCCCGCGACGAGGCGGCCGTAGCCCGCGCCCGACTACGCGCGGAAGCGGCGACCGAGGAGACCCGTTTGACGGCCGTGACGGAGGCCGGGGCCCGCGTCGCACGCGTCCAGGCACGCACCGCGCAGACCCTCTCGTCGGCGTGGTCGACGCTGGAGACGGCCCGCCAGGGTGAGGACACCGGCAGGGCGCTCACCAGCGTGACGACCCGCGTCACACCCGGTGTCACACCCCGCTGGGAACTCCCCGTGTGGGGCCCGACGGAGCCGGTTGCGGGCCGCTCGTTGGAGGCTGCTCCGGCGCTCACCGATGACGCCCTGGACGTCATCGTCGACGACATCCGCACCAGCGAAACCCCGGCTCTGTCCTACCGGGAGATGGCCGCCCGCTTCCGGGCCGCCGGGCACTCCGCCTCCGAGGTCCGCTTGCGGGCCGCATGGAAGCGCGTCGCGTGATGGGGGCGCTGCCGGTGTTCCGGTGGCGTTTGGCCCCGGACGGCTACGCCACTCGCCGACAGTTGCGCGCCCAAGGGCTGCGGCCCGGTGGGCAGGACGTGGCCGCGCAGTTGGAGCGCCCCCGCCGGCGGCGGGGGCCGCTGGTCGCCTACCTGTACCGCGTCGACCTGGCCGTGCCGGTCCGCCCCATGACCCCGGCCCGCAGGGCGGCGCTCGCCAAGGCCAACGCCGCCCGCCGGCTCTGTCCCGCGTGCCGGCGCGATGCCGGTTACGTCATCCCCGCCGCGCTGGGCACGTGCGTGCCCTGCGCCTACCCCGGCCCGAACGGGTCCGATGGGAGCATCCGTGAGCAGTGCTGACCTGCGCCGTCTGGACCGCGAGATCAGGCTGACGGCGAAGAAGTTGGAGGCCGTGCGGCGGGGGGAGTTGTGGCCGCTGAACGGCCGCGAGCGCCGCGCCATGGCCCGCGCCGTCACCGGCGGTGCCTACCGCACCATGCGGGGCCGCAGCACCGGCCGCGCGGAGCAGCAGATCGAGTCCACCGGCAGCGCCGCCGAGATGCGACTGACCGCTGAGCTGACCGCGCTGCACGGCGAGCGACAGCGGATCGTCACCGAAGCCGCCCGCACCAAGGCCGCCAAGAAGTCCTCCGGCTGGTGGTGACCAGCCAACCCACCGCGCCGGGGTGGCCGCTCTTTCCACGGACCCGGCCACCCCGGCACTCCCAAACTCCCGCCCCTCACGGGGCAGTCAGGAGCAATCCCAGCATGTCTGAGAACGTCGTCCCCCTCCACAAGCACACCGACCCGCCCGCCGACACGGCGGCCGTGACCACCCTCACCGTGGTCCCCGACGCGCCGCCCGCCCGGCCGGTGCCGCTGTGGGTGCGCTCCGGGCACGCGGTGAAGACCGCCGCCACGCACGAGCGCACCCGGTCCGCCGGCCGCTCGCTGGCCCGGCACACCCTCTACACGTTCAACGGCGGGCGGATCGCGGCCCGTCGTGCATGGGACGGCCGCACCGGCTCCCGCTACGAGCGGATGATCCGAGCGGCGGAAGCCGCGGGCAACCTCGAGGCGGCGGAGGAGTGGGAGGAGCGGTTGCAGCGCTTCCGCGCCGCCCGCCACCACCGCCGCATGGACCTCCTTCACTCCCCGGTCGACGCCGCCAAGGGCGTCGCCGTGGGCGCGGGCATGAGCGTCGGTCTGCTGGTCGCCCTCGGCATCGTCATGGCCATCAGCACCGAGGACGCCGGACACGTCATCACCCCGCTGTCCGCCACCGTCGACTTCATCGCCCTGCTCATCCGCATCGTCCAGGTGGTGTGGGGCCCCGCGATCACGATCGGCCCGTTCCTCGCCCTGCTGGCCCTGTGGTCCGTGGGCCGCAAGCAGCACGCCGCCCCCGCCTGGGCGCTGCCCGCGAACGTCCGCACGGGGGAGGGTGAGCCGATCACCCCGTCCATCGTCGTCAAGGCCCTCCGCGACCTCGGAGTGCCCGCCCTGGCCCGCGCCATCAAGGAGATGGGCGACGCCGGCGCGTCCATGCTCGGGCCGATCACCATCGCCGGATGCGGCGTGGAGGTCGACGTCACGCTGCCCTCGGGGGTGTCGACGAACGAGGTGCAGAACAAGCGGCGCAAGCTCGCCGAGAACCTGACCCGGCACGAGCACGAGGTGTTCATCACCATCCCGACCGCCGCCCGCACGGTGCGGCTGTGGATCGCCGACTCCGGCGCGTTGGACGAGCCGATCGGCCCGTCGCCGCTGGTCACCGACGACACGATGACCGCCGACTACACCAAGGGCCGCGCCCCATGGGGCCAGGACCTGCGCGGCGACGCCGCCGCGCTGAGCCTGTACCAGCGCCACCTGCTCATCACGGGGTTGTCGAATCAGGGCAAGACCGTGGCCCTGCGCTCGCTGGCCCTGTGGCTGTCGCTGGACCGGTCGGTCCAGTTCCTCATGGGCGACCTCAAGGGCGTCGGCGACTGGGCCATGTTCGACGGACTCGCCACCACCCTCATCCAGGGCCCCACCGATGAGCACGTCATCCAGGTGACCGAGATGGTCGAAGGCGCGGTGGACGAGATGAACCGCCGCATCCAGGCCCCGCCCGGAACGACGTTCCCGCCGCTCATCGTGCTGGTCGACGAAGCGCAGGTCGCGTTCATGTGCCCGGCCAAGGACGCCGACAAGCGCCCCTACGGCGGCTCCAAGGCCAACTCCCGGTACTTCATGGCCGTCCGCAAAATCCACAACCAGGGGCGGGCGGTGAACGTGCTGATGTGGCAGGGCACCCAGGACCCCACCAACGAGAACCTGCCCAAGCTCGTGCGCGAGGGTGCGCACACCCGCGCGTCCCTCGCCCTCGGCACGGAGTCGCAGGCCCGCATGGCGCTGGGAGACAAGGCCGTCGACGGCGGCGCCGCGCCGAACTTGCTCCGGCCGGGTCTGGACCGGGGGACGCTGGTCGTCGCGTCCGACGGGATCACTATCCCGGCCGGACAGTCGTCCATCACGGTGCGCACGCACTACATCGACGACGACGCCGCCACCGCCATCACCGACCGGGCCAAGGCACTGCGCGACGGGGTGACCACCCTGCACGCCATCGAGCGGGACACCGACCACGACCCGCTCGCCGACATCGCCGCCGTCATCGGCGACGCGCCCCGCGTCCGCACCAAGGACGTCCTCGCCCGGCTCGCCGCACGCAACGCCGACGCCTACGGCGGTTGGTCGTTCCTCGACCTCAAGCGTGTCCTGGACGATGCCGGCGCCGGGCCGTACAAGTCCGACGGCGTGATGGTCGTCGCCCGCGACCGCGTCGCCCGCGCCCTCGCCGGCCGCGACAGCGAGGGTTCCGCTTCCGCCGAATGACGGCAGGGAGCCGAACCGCTGCGGGTCAGGGAGACAGGGAGAACTCCCTGAACCCCTCCCTGACCCGCCTCCCTGCATCTGACCTGCACGAATGATCGTCCAGGGAGGCAGGGAGGCACGCAGGCCACACCCCCGAACACCCCCTCCACACGGCACCCCCAAGGGGGTGCCTCCGCCTCCCTAACCATGCGCCGGAAGGGATTCCGCATGTACCCCGAACCCGTCCACCACGCGCCCACCGAACGGGCCGTCACCACCTACCAGCCCACCCCGATACAGCCCGCCGCCGTCCACCCGGCACCGGTCATGCCGGTGCAGCCGGGCACCGTTCCGGCGGTGGCGAGCGTCGTGCTGCCGGACGGGCGGATCGTCACCGGCTACGCCATCGACGCCGTCCGCCCGGAGCCGGTCGCCGCGAAGCCGGCCGTTTCCTGCACGGCGGTGAACGTCGCCCTCGGAGGCGTCGGGTTCCTCGCGGTGTGTGGCGGACTGCTGCTGCTCACCTCGTTCATCGCGGCTCTGACGGCGTTCATCGGTCAGCTCATCACCCTCGCGGCCGTCATCTTCGGCGGCTGGATCGCCGTCCAGGTGCTCGGAGCGGGCGGCCACAAGGGCGGGACCACGGTGAACATCCGCCGCGCGGTGTTCAAGCGCAACCACTTCCACGGCTAGCTACGCCAAGGGCGGCCCCCTCGTCTCGCCAAAGCCGCGGGGCCGCCCTTGCCCAACCAGCACCCGTCAAGGAACTGGAGACCTCCAGCATGACCCAAGACCCCCGATCCGCGCTGCTGCGCGCAGCGCTGGACGCCGCAGAACGCGGCTGGCACGTCTTTCCGTTACGCCCCGGCACCAAGCGGCCCGCCCTGCACGGTGAGAAGACGTGCACCGGCACCGGGCCGTGCGCGGCCGGCCATCGGAAGTGGGAGCAGCGCGCCACCACCGACCCGGACCGCATCCGGTCGGCGTGGTCGAAGGCCCCGTTCAACGTCGGTATCGCGACGGGCCCGTCGGGGCTGGTCGTGGTCGACCTGGACGTGCCCAAGGACAAGGGCAGTTCGGACGCGCCTGACGGCGCGGCAACCTTTGCAGCGCTCTGCGAGCGCGCCGGCCACACCGTCCCCGGTACCTACCGGACCCGGACCGCGAGCGGCGGAACACACCTGTACTTCACCGCCCCGGCCGGAGTCCGGCTGTCCAACACGGCAGGGAGCATCGGCCCGTTGGTCGACACCCGTGCGTGCGGCGGGTACGTCGTCGCAGCGGGCAGCATCACGACCGCCGGACCGTACGAAGCGCTGTGCGCCCCTGTGGCCGCTCCGCTGCCCGGATGGCTGCTGAGCATCCTGCGACCGGCCCCCAAGCCCGTACAGGCCCACACGGCCCCCGTCACGGGGCAATCACGCCGATACGCGGACGTAGCGCTTGCCAACGAGGTGCGGAACGTGGCCACCGCCGCCGACGGGACCCGTAACGCCACGCTGCTGCGCGCCGCCCGCGCCCTGGGACGGCTGATCGCATCCGGCGACCTCACCCGCGTCCAGGTCGAGCAGGCTCTTAGGGAGGCGGCGGCGGGCAACGCGACACAGCCGCAGCACTACTACGACGACGTGATCCGTCGCGGGCTGGACTGGTCCATCGCCCACAACCCCGCACGCGGGCGGGCGGCATGACCAACCCTCCCCCCTCTAAGAGCATCACCCGTACCCCGACCGGCCCGCGCGCCGCCGAACCGAGCAGCGCACGGCCGGCCGTGGGCGAGCCGAAAGGCGCCGCCCGTCAGGGCGTCGTCACTGCTCTTCCTCGCTCGAACCGGTTCCCCGCCGACGGAGCGCACCCGAGTGCCGACCCGACCCCGGAGCGGCCCGGTCTCCGCATCTACGCCCCGCCGGTCTACCGCCACCACTACGACGGGGCCCGCTGGTCCACACGGCACGGCGGCATCCCCACCGCCGCCTACGCCTGCCCCTGCGGGCACACCGGCACCGCCCGCGGGCAGGACGCCGTGGCCGCACTGGTCACCGAGTACGCCGCGCACAAGCACTTCTGCACCGGCACGCCCGCCCTGGGCACCGAACGGAGGAACGCCGCATGACCCCCACCACCATTGACGGGGCCGCGCTGCTGGACGAGGTGGAAGCCTTCCACCGACGGTTCAACGTCTTCCCCACCGAGGCCGCGTTCGTCGCCGTCGCCCTGTGGGACGCTCACGCGCACCTGCTCGACTGCTTCGACTCCACCCCCCGCATCGCCTTCCTGTCCCCCGAACCGGGGTCCGGCAAGACGCGCGCGCTGGAGATCGTGGAGACGCTGGTGCCGCAGCCCATGACGGCCGTCAACGCGTCCGCCGCCGCCCTGTTCCGGTCCGTCTCCGCCGGTACCGGCAAGCCGACCATCCTGTTCGACGAGATCGACACCGTCTTCGGACCCAAGGCCGGGGACAACGAGGAGTTGCGCGGATTCCTCAACGCCGGGCACCGCCGGACCGGGGTGACCTACCGGTGCATCGGCGACGGCGGACAGCAGACCGTTCAGGCGTTCCCGTCGTACTGCGCGGTCGCGGTCGCCGGTCTCGGCTCCCTGCCGGACACGATCCTGTCCCGCTCGGTCGTCATCCGCATGCGCCGCCGCGCGAGGAACGAGAAGGTCGAACCCTTCCGGGCCCGCATCCACGAGGCCGAGGGACACGCCCTGCGTGACCGGCTCGCCACATGGGCCGAGCAGGCACGCGACCGCGTCATGGGGGCGTGGCCGGACATGCCCGACGGGGTGAGCGACCGGCCGGCGGACGTGTGGGAACCCCTGCTCGCCGTCGCCGACGCCATCGGCGGCCACTGGCCCGACCGGGCCCGCGAAGCCTGCGTGACCCTGGTCAAGGCATCCAAGGTCAACGACAAAGGCAGTCTCGGGGTCCGGCTGCTGACCGACCTGCGCGACCACGTCATGGTCGGCATCGACCGCCTTCCCACCGTCGCCATCCTCGACCGGCTCAACGCCCTGGACGATGCCCCATGGGCCGACCTGAACGGCAAGCCGCTCGACAACCGGCGGCTGTCGCGGATGCTCGCGGAGTACATGACGGCCGACAACGAGCCGATCGCATCCCGCAACATCAAGACCGCCGGGAGCGTGCTGAAGGGCTACTACGCCACCGATCTGCACGACGCGTGGCAGCGCTACTGCCCCCCACCCCCGGAAAGTCCGCTACTTCCGCTACCGGGCACTGAAAACGCTGCCTGACCAGCCACAACGGGGTAGCGGCAAGCACCGAAACTTGCCGCTACCCCGCCGCTACCCATCCGCTACCGCTACCCCTTCCCGCTACCTCCCGCAGGCCCCTGACCTGCGCGGTAGCGGCGGTAGCGGAAGTAGCGCCCCTCAGAGGGACCCCCGACGGACAGTCCTAGAGGAGACCTTTCATGAGCATCGCCATCGTGGACGTCGCACCGCTCGCTGAGGCCGGCGACCCGGCCCCCGTTCTCCTGACCGTCGAGGAGGCCGCCCGCTGCCTCCGCATCGGTCGCACCACCTGCTTCGCCCTCATCCGCACCGGACAGCTGGAGTCCCTGACCATCGGCGGACTCCGGCGCGTCCCCGCCGACGCTCCGGCCGCCTACCTCGCACGCCGCCGCGCCGAGCAACGCGCTGCCTGATCACCTCGCACCGGGACGCCACCTCGCCATGAGGTGGCGTCCCGGCTGCTTCCTCACCTAACCCGAAGGAGCCCGCCTGTGGCGGAAGAGAAGAAGCGCACTCGGCAACCCAACGGCCGCAGCTCCATCTACCTGGGCAAGGACGGCAAGTGGCACGGCCGCGTGACCGTCGGCATCCGTGACGACGGCAAGCCGGACCGTCGTCACGTTGAACGGAAGACCCGCGCCGAGGTGGCCGCGGCTGTTCGTGAGTTGGAGCGCCAGCGTGACGCCAAGAGCATCCGGAAGGCCGGCCGACCGTGGACGGTCAAGACGTGGCTGACTCACTGGGTGGAGAACATCGCCCCGCTCGCCGTCAACGAGAACACGATGGTCGGGTACGGCGTCGCCGTGCGGAAGCACTTGATCCCCGCCCTCGGTGCTCACCGGCTGGACAAGCTCAAGCCGGAGTACATCGAGAACTTCTACGGGCGCATGGTGGCCGACGGCCGTAAGGCGGGGACGATCCACCAGATTCACCGCACGTTTCGGACCGCGCTGAATGAAGCGGTACGGCGCGGCCACCTCGCCCGGAACCCCGTCCAACTCGCCAAGGCGCCTCGCCTCAGCGAGGAGGAGATCGAGCCGTACACCGTCGAGGAGGTGCAGCGGCTGTTGCGGGCGGCTGACGCCCGCCGGAACTCCGCACGGTGGGCCGTCGCGCTCGCCCTCGGACTCCGACAGGGCGAGGCCCTCGGTCTCAAGTGGGCGGACGTTGACCTTGACCGGCGTGTCCTGATGGTCCGGCGGAGCCGTCGCCGACCGCGCTACGCCCACGGCTGTGGGGACACCTGCGGCAGGAAAGCCGGGTACTGCCCGCAGCGCCAGCGAACCAACCCGGAGACGGCCGATACGAAGTCTCGCGCTGGACGGCGAGCCGTGGGGCTGCCCTCACAGCTCGTAGACCTGCTGCGCACTCACCAGGCCAGGCAACAGGTCGAACGTGCGGCGGCTGGTGCCGATTGGACGGACGAAGGATGGCTCTTCGCTACGCCGACTGGGCAAGGCACATCGCCCCGGACGGACTACGACGACTGGAAGCAGTTGCTTGACGACGCAAAAGTCCGAGACGGCCGGCTGCACGACGCCCGACACACCGCCGCTACGGTCCTGCTGATCCTCGGAGTGTCGGAGCGAGCCGTCATGGGGCTCATGGGCTGGTCCACCACGGCCATGGCCGCGCGGTACCAACACATGGTGGACTCCGTCCGCAGCGACGTCGCCCGACAGGTCGACGGACTTATCTGGAAGCCGGACGGAGGCGCTCAGGGCGATGACGACGGCGTGGCAGGACCGCTCGTGATCTGACGAAACGGCAGGGGGCAGGGTGTGGTCCTGCCCCCATCACGCAGCGGTCACTACCTGGCACTGATCGATGAACCGCGCCACGATGCTGAACGTGGCCAACTGTTCTAGGGCCTCCTGCTCTGACAGCTCACCCATTTCGTGTGCTGCTGGATTGCGGAGCGCAAAGTAGGCTCCCTGGCCGAGCTGCAGGGCTCCGCGTTGCCGTGTTTGAACCCCTGGGTCTGACTGGTCCCCAGGTATGCGCAATCGGGGCTTACTCGGCTCCGGCGCCTTGTCGCTCAGAGCCTCTTGAATCAACTTCGCATCCGAGAGGTCCCGTCGGCTCAGCTTGTTCTGCAAGTGCGCGTTGATCGAAGTGGCCGCCGCGTGAACGGCAGCGCGATAGTGGGCTGACTCCCACAGCGTTCGAGCAGCATCCCAGACCCATGGATGCATCTGGTCGGCCAGCAGAGAGGGGGAATCAGGGGCTAGATGAGTGGCCCAATCCTCCATATCGGCCAGCATGCCGATGCCGCGTTGGACTGGATCCAGGTTGATATCCAGGCCGCCCCAGTCGCTTGTTGTGAGCACCGTGGTTTCCCCTGCGGGGAGACCCAACATGCTCAAGATCTTCATGACTGTGGGCTCAGCCTCGAACAGCCATCTTCGTTCCATGTCACCGGAGTCCTGGGCCTGCCGAACACTCCAGTACTGCTTAGCTGTTTCGTCAAACGAGACGAGCCGACGACGCATCCAGTCGCGATCCACTCACCGAGCGTAGATCGCGAGGTGTCGAGGGCGGGCAGCTTTTCGGGGATCGGGCAAGTGAGACGGAAACTGAGACGGAGTACAACGAGGGGCCCGGTCCATCGGACCGGGCCCCTCGTCTACCAGCGGTAGCGGAGGGATTTGAACCCTCGGTGACTTGCGCCACACTCGCTTTCGAGGCGAGCTCCTTCGGCCGCTCGGACACGCTACCGAGGGAGACCTTACAGCAAGGTGGGGCGTGGTTTGAAATCCGTATTCAGCGCTCCCGGAAGAACTCCGTGAGCAGCCGGGCGCACTCCTCGGAGAGGACGCCCTCGATCACTTCGGGCCGGTGGTTGAGCCGCCGGTCGCGGACGAGGTCCCAGAGGGAGCCGACCGCGCCGGCCTTCTCGTCGCGGGCGCCGTAGACGACCCGGTCCACCCGTGACTGCTGGATCGCGCCCGCGCACATCGTGCACGGCTCCAGCGTCACCACCAGGGTGCAGCCGGCCAGCCGCCACTCCCCGAGTTCCGCGGCGGCCCGCCGCAGGGCGAGCACCTCCGCGTGCGCCGTGGGGTCGCCGGCCGCCTCCCGCTCGTTGTGGGCGGCGGCCAGCACGGTGGTGCCGTCCGGGGCGAGCACGACGGCGCCGACGGGGACGTCGCCGCCCCGGACGGCACCCGCGGCCTCGTCCAGGGCGAGCCGCATCGCCGCCCGCCAGGGGTCGCGCACCGGTTCCGGCGGCCCGGAGGGCGGGGTGGCGGCCGGCACGGTCAGCGGACGGTCTCCAGGACCTCCGAGGCGCCCAGCACCTCGGCGATCCCGCTGACGGCGTCCTCGGTCATGGAACGCAGCTCCTTCTCGGCCACGCCCAGATCCTCCAGGATCCGCGCGTCGCCGACCGGTCCGCGCGGCACGGAGTCGGCGGAACCGGCGACCGCGGGGCCGTCGCCGGCGTCCTCGTCGTCCGGTTCGCCGTCCTCCGTGCCGTCGAGGTCGAGGGCGTCCAGGTCGGCGCCGTCGTCCCCGGGCTCACGGCCGAGCAGCTCGTCGGTGAGCAGGATCTCGCCGTAGCTGCTGCGGGCGGCTGCGGCGGCGTCGGAGATGTAGACCCGGGGGTCCTCCTCCCCGTCCACGCGGACGACGCCGAACCAGCCGTCGTCCTGCTCGATCAGCACGAGCACCGTGTCCTCGTCGGGAGAGGCCTCCCGTGCCAGGTCGGCGAGATCCGACAGGGTCTCCACATCGTCGAGCTCCGTGTCGCTCGCTTCCCACCCGTCTTCGGTGCGCGCGAGCAGTGCGGCGAAGTACACCGTGACTCTCCCACTGGTCATAGGCGTGCCGGTTGGAGGTCCCCCCGGCGGAGGTGTCGAGGGCGGGGAGACGGTGCTCCGGGTCCCACCCACTCGGAATCGTGGCAGAAACAATGCCGTCAGGGGACGTCTTCGGCTCCCTGTGTCCGGCAGTTTCGACCGCGGTGCGCCGAATGCGCCCACGAAGGACCCGCCGGCGCGACTGTCACCGCCACGTGCGGATCGTACGCGGAGCCACCCGGCGTCTGAGCAAGGGCACTTCGGCAAACGCGTCCGCGTGGCGCGATCTTCCCGCAGCCGGGTGGATTTTCCCGGTGCCGCCTACCAGCGGAACGTGCGCATCCGCATCGCGTGGCGCAGCCGGGCCGCCTTGGCGCGGCGCGGCTGGACCCGGTCGCGCAGTGCCCGTGCCTCGGCGAGTTCGCGCAGGAACCGGGCGCGGCGCCGTCGCCGCTCGGCCTCCGTCTCCGCCGGGTCGGGGGTTCCGCGCGGTGACGGAGCGTCTCGGTCGTCCTGCTCAGGCATCGGTTCACCACCCCAGTCCGTCCCTCCCACTTTCCCCCGGACGGGCGGTTTGACGCCAGCGAAGGAGTGACCGGGGTGCGGGGTGCTTGCCGTGTGCGGGGACGCCGGGCCTGCCGGGCCCGGTTACTGTTGACGACATGCGTCTCCACGTCGTCGACCACCCTCTGGTCGCCCACAAGCTCACCACGCTGCGCGACCAGCGCACCGATTCCGCGACCTTCCGCCGTCTGGCCGACGAGCTGGTCACCCTGCTCGCCTACGAGGCCACGCGCGACGTGCGCACGGAGCAGGTCGACATCCAGACGCCGGTGGAGCGGACCACGGGGGTCAAGCTCTCCCACCCGCGCCCGCTGGTGGTGCCGATCCTGCGGGCCGGTCTCGGCATGCTGGACGGCATGGTCCGGCTGCTGCCGACCGCCGAGGTGGGCTTCCTCGGCATGATCCGCAACGAGGAGACGCTGCAGGCCTCGACGTACGCCACCCGGATGCCGGAGGACCTCTCCGGACGTCAGGTGTACGTCCTGGACCCGATGCTCGCCACCGGCGGCACGCTGGTCGCGGCGATCCAGGAGCTGATCAGGCGCGGCGCCGACGACGTGACCGCCGTGGTGCTGCTGGCCGCGCCCGAGGGCGTCGAGGTCATGGAGCGCGAGCTGGCCGGCACGCCGGTGACGGTCGTGACGGCCTCGGTCGACGAGCGTCTGAACGAGCAGGGCTACATCGTGCCGGGCCTCGGCGACGCGGGCGACCGGATGTACGGGGCGGCGGAGTAGGACCCGCGCCCCGCGGTCCCGGCGGTTCGTCCGCCCTCAGCAGTTCTTCTTCGAGGTGGGCGCCGGCTTGGGCTCGGCCAGTACGGCCAGGGCCTTGTCGGCGTCCGCCTTCTTCGTCAGGGCCCGGAAGCCGTCGCCGATGATCAGGTCGACCTCGCCGCCCTTGCGGGCCGGGTCGGTACGGCGTTCGGCGCCGGCGAGCTGGGCACCGAGCACCGGCAGCGAGGTGTCGAGGGCGGCGGCGGGGCCGAGCAGCACACCGGTGCCCTTGACCTTCTTGTCGTACTCCTTGGTCGCGTTGGTGACCTCGCCGATCTTGAAGCCGCGCTTCTTCAGCTCGTCGGCGGTCTTCTGCGCGAGGCCGCTGCGGGTCGTGGCGTTGAGGACGTTGACCTTGATGGTCCCGGGCGCGGGCAGTGCCTTCGGGGCTGCCGTACGGCTCGCCCTGTCGGCGCAGGCCGCCTTGGTGCCGGCCGCCGACGCGGAGTCGCCGCCGCCGGTGAACACGTCGATGAGCTGGAGCGTTCCCCAGCCGCCCACGCCGAGCACGGCGACGGAGGCGACGGCCATGACGACGAGCCTGCCGCGCCGTCGGGGCCTGCGCATCCGCGGGTACCTGTCACCCGTGATCCGGTACTGGCCGCCCATGCCGGGAGGAGTGAGCATGCTCATGAGCGCAGCGTAGTGCGCTCCGGCGGCAATGCCTACCAGATGATCATCCGACTGGGTGCAGTCCAACCCGAAAGGGCCAAGAAGGGCCTCGGAAGGGGCCGTCGGACGTGCGTCAGTCCAGTTCGAGGACGCGGGCGTGCAGCACCTGGCGCTGCTGGAGCGCGGCCCGCACCGCCCGGTGCAGTCCGTCCTCCAGGTACAGGTCGCCCCGCCACTTCACGACGTGCGCGAAGAGGTCGCCGTAGAAGGTCGAGTCCTCGGCGAGGAGGGTCTCGAGGTCGAGCTGCTGCTTGGTCGTCACGAGCTGATCGAGGCGGACCGGGCGCGGTGCGACGTCCGCCCACTGCCGGGTGCTCTCCCGGCCGTGGTCGGGGTACGGCCGGCCGTTTCCGATGCGCTTGAAGATCACACGGAAAGCCTACCGGTCAACGCGTTCCGGGCGCAGCCATGGCGACGCAGTGCGACACCGAAAAGGCACCCGAATACGGGATGAAACGGGAACGCCGTTCTGGTAGGGCCGCCTACTTCCCCGAACCCCCCGCGGCCTTCGCCGACTTCGCGGCCTTCGTCGCCGCCTTCTGCTCCTGCTTGTGCGCCCGCACCTTGGCCAGCGACTCCGGGCCGGTGATGTCGGCGACGGAGCGGAAGGATTTCTCCTCGCCGTAGGCGCCCGCGGCCTCCCGCCATCCCGTGGGCCGCACGCCGAGCTGCTTGCCCAGCAGGGCGAGGAAGATCCGGGCCTTCTGCTCGCCGAAGCCGGGGAGTTCCCGCAGCCGCTTCAGCAGGTCCCCGCCGTCGGTGACGCCCCGCCAGACCGCCTCCGCGTCACCGTCGTAGTGCTCGACGAGGTAACGGCACAGCTGCTGGACGCGGCCCGCCATCGAGCCGGGGTAGCGGTGCACGGCCGGCTTCTCGGCGAGCAGCGCGGCGAACGCCTCGGGGTCGTACGCGGCGATCTCGTGCGCGTCCAGGTCCTCCCCGCCGAGCCGCCGGGCGATCGTCGCCGGTCCCTTGAACGCCCACTCCATCGGGATCTGCTGGTCCAGCAGCATCCCGGTCAGCGCGGCGAGCGGGCTGCGGCCCAGCAGCGCGTCGGCGTCGGGGTCCTGGGCGAGGTGCAGAGTGACGTCCATGCCCCGATGATCGCGCGTCGCGGCCCGGCCCGCGCGCCGGTGCCCCCTGGCGCCCGGACCCCTTTCGCGTAGGATCTCGGCACGGCTTACTTAGGGGAGCCTAACCTGATGGGAAATGAGGGTGCAGTGGTCGGCGAGATCTTCCGGGATCCCTGGGGCATTCCCCATCTGCGCGCGGACGACGCGAACGGGCTCGCGCACGTCCAGGGCCGGGTCACCGCGCTCGACCGGGCCTGGCAGCTCGAGGTCGAACGGCACCGCGCCCAGGGCACCTCGGCGTCCTTCCTCGGCCCCGAGGCGCTCCCCTGGGACCGCTTCGTCCGCCGCGCCCGCCTGTCCGACACGGCCCGCCGCTGCTGGGACGAGCTGGAGCGGACCGACCCCGGAACGGCGGAGTGGGTACGGGCGTACGTGACCGGCGTGAACGAAGGGCTGCGCTCCGCCGACGCCCCCGAATTCACCCGTACGGGCCTCGTCCCCGGCCGCTGGGAGCCCTGGACCCCGCTCGCGGTGTGGCTCTCCACCCACATCCTCTTCGCCGGCTTCCCCGCCAAGCTCTGGCGCGAGCACATCACCAGCCGGCTCGGCGCGGACGCCGTCGGCCTGTTCGCCGCGGACGGCCCCGGCACCGCGGGCAGCAACGGCTGGCTGGTCGCCGGGGACCGCACGGTCACCGGGCACGCGGTCCTCGCCGGTGACCCGCACCGCTTCATCGAGGACCCGGGCGTGTACCAGCAGATCCGTCTGTCCTGCCCGGAGTTCGACGTGGTCGGCCTCGCCGTGCCGGGCGTCCCCGGCATCGCCCACTTCGGCCACACGGGCTCGGTCGCCTGGGCCATCACCAACGCCATGGCCGACTACCAGGATCTCTACCGCGAGCGGCTGCGGCGGACCGGCGCCGGGGTGGAGGCGCTCGGTCCTGACGGGACGTGGCGGCGGGCCGCCCGGCACACCGAGACCATCGAGGTGGCGGGCGAGGAGCCGGTCGAGGTCGAGGTCGTCGAGACCGACCGGGGCCCCGTCGTCATCGGCGGCCCCGAGGGCCTCGACGACGGCGTGCCCGAGCCCGGCGAGCCGCCGTCGGCCGTCGTCCTCCGGTACCCGCCCCGGGTCACCGGCGACCTCGGCTTCGGCGCGCTGCTGCCGCTGCTGCGGGCCCGCCGGGTGGCCGACGTGGACCGGGCCGTCGACCGGTGGGCCGAGCCGGTCAACGTGATCATGGCCGCGGACACCGAGGGCGGCACCCTGCACCGGGTGGCCGGCCGGGTCCCGGTCCGTTCCGCGGCCAACGGGACCCGTCTGGTGCCGGCGTGGGAGCCCGGGTACGAGTGGCGGGGCTGGCACGAGCCGCCCCGCGCCGGCCTGGCCGACGGCGTCGCCGTGATGGCGAACCAGCGCGGCCCGGCGAGCCCGCTGGGCGTCGAGTTCGCCCCGCCGCACCGGGCCGACCGCATCACGGAACTCCTGTCGCGGCGGCAGCGCTGGTCCGCCGCCGACATGCCCGCCATCCACATGGACACCCACCTGGCCTCCGCCACCCCCCTCCTCACCCACCTGACCACCCTCGGCGTCCCGCCGACCACCCCAGGCAACCCGGGCACCCCGGCTCCGCGCCCCGGCGCCACGCGCGACGCGGTGGCGGAGCCTGCTGCCGCAGTCGGCGGTGCGGTCTCGAGCGACCGTGTCGGCGGCCGGGCGCCCGGTGTCGTGCCCGAGGGCTCGTCCTCGGCAGGCTCCACCGCCGCAGTCGGCGGTGCGGGATCGAGCGACCCGGCCGGCGGGTCGGGTGTCGTGCCCGAGGGTTTGCCCCTCGCAGGCCCCACGGCCGACCCCGATGTCCCGGCGCCGAACGGCCCCGGCGCGACGCGCGACGCCGCGGCGGAGCCCGCTGCCGCGGCCGGCGGCCAACCGGCCGACTGTTCCGGTGTCGTACCGGAGGGTTCGCCTTCGGCGGGCTCCACGGCCGGGGCCGACGGGCCGGTGCCGAGCGGGCCCGCGCTCAGTGAGGCCGCCGCTGCTCTGCGGGAGCGGTTGGTGGGGTGGGACCGGCGGATGGATGCCGGGAGCGCCGACGCGGCGCACTTCGCGGCGGTGCGCGGTGCCGTCGTGCGCCGGCTCGCCGCGCACCCCGCCTTCGCCGGGGCGGCCGTGCCGCCCCCGTACCCGGAGATCTTCCGCCCCTGGCTCGCGCTGGTGCCGCGCGTCGGCCACGCGCTCGAGCACCTGCTGTCCGCCGAGGAACTGTTCGGCATCGACCGCCGGGAGGTGGTCCGCGAGGCGCTGGAGGAGGTGGCCGCCCGGCCGCCCGCCGGCACCTGGGGCGACACCCACCGCCTGGCCCCCTGGCGGGCGCTGCCGCCGACGACGCCGTACGACGAGCCCGGCCTGTCCGGCGACCACGACTGCGTGCTGTGCACCTCCCCCGTGCCCGGCCTCACCGACCTCGCCGCGCGCGGCCCGGCGGCCCGGTACGTCTGGGACCTGGCCCGGCGCGAGGACAGCCGCTGGGTGGTGCCGCTGGGCGCCTCCGGAGTGCCCGGTTCACCCCATCACCGCGACCAGCAGCCCCTGTGGCTGGCCGGGGACCTGGTCCCGGTCGTCACCGACTGGGCGCAGCTGACGAAGGAGACCGATGTCTGACCCGTACGCCTCCCGCCCGTCCGTCCACGAGGAGCGGAACGACGGCTTCGGCACCGTACGCGTACTGCCGCTGGACCCCGCCGCCGACGCGCCCCTGCTGCACCGCTGGGTGAGTGAGGAACGCGCAGTCTTCTGGGGCATGAACGGCCTCACCGGCCGGCAGGTCGCCGAGATCTACGCCCACATGGACACCCTCGGCACCCACCACGCGTACCTCCTCCTCAAGGACGGCGCGCCCGCCGCGCTGCTCCAGACGTACGAACCGGAGGCCGACCGGGTCGGCGACTGCTACCCCGTGGCGCCCGGCGACATCGGCATCCACCTGCTGCTCGCCCCGGCCGGCGCCGGGGGCCCGCGCTCCGGCTGGACCGCCGCCCTGATGGACGCCGTCGCCGGGTTCGTCCTGCGCGGACTGGGCCGCACCCGCGTGGTGGCCGACCCGGACGTGGCCAACGAGAAGGCCGTCGCCCGCTTCCTCCGGCAGGGCTTCACCGCGGGCCCCGAGGTGGTACTGCCGGAGATCGACCTCCCCGACGTGTACCTGCCCGAGAAGAAGGCGCGGCTCCTCTTCCTCACCCGGGAGGTAGCCTTCGGCGGGTGACCCCCGACGATCTCGTCGCCCACTACGGACTGGAGCCGATCCCCCGCGAGGGCGGCCGGTTCCGGCAGACCTGGTCCGGTCCCGCACGCCCCGACGGTCGCCCCGAGGGCACCGCCATCGTCGCGCTGCTCACCGACGCCCCCGGCGACTTCTCCGCCCTGCACCGGCTGCCCGCCGACGAGATCTGGCACTTCTACCTCGGCGACCCGCTCCGGCTGCTCCTCCTCGCCCCCGACGGCACCGCCCGCGAGCCGGTGCTCGGCCCGGACGTCCTCGGCGGCCAGCACCTCCAGCTCACGGTGCCCGCCGGCACCTGGATGGGCGCCCGGGTGGCGGCCGGCGGCGCCTGGTCGTTCTTCGGCTGCACCATGGCCCCCGGCTTCACCTACGAGGACTACGAGCACGGCGACCGGGCGGAACTGACCGCACGTCACCCCGAACGGGCGGCGCTCATCGCGGAACTGTCCCGCCCATGAGCGGGCCGGGCCTGCTGCACGGCCAGGTCGCCCTGGTCACCGGCGCGGGCGGCGGCATCGGCCGGGGCATCGCGCGGCGGTTCGCCGAGGAGGGCGCGGCCGTCGCGCTGCACTGCCGTACGTCGACGGCGTCCGCGCGGGAGACCGCCGGGCGCATCCGGCGGGCGGGCGGCGCGGCCGTCGTCCTGCGGGCCGACCTCACCGACGAGGACGACTGCCACCGCCTGGTCGCCGAGGCGGCCGAGTGGGGTGGCGGCCGGCTGACCGCGCTCGTCAACAACGCGGGCGTCCAGCCGGTCCAGGAACTCGCCGGGATGACCGCGGCCGAGTGGCGCCGGGTCGTGGACACCAACCTCACCGGCGTCTTCGCCTGCACCCAGGCGGCGGCACTGCTGATGCGCGGCCAGGACGGCGGCGGCACCGTCACCCACATCGCCTCGGTCGAGGCCCGCCACCCGGCCCCGGCCCACGCCCACTACTGCGCCTCCAAGGCGGCGGTGGTGACCCACGCCCGCTCGGCGGCGCAGGAGTACGGCCCGTGGGGCGTGCGGGTCAACTCCGTCTCGCCCGGCCTCGTCGAGCGGGAGGGCCTGGCCGAGGCCTGGCCGGAGGGCGTACGCCGCTGGCGGCGGGCGTCCGCCGTGGGCCGGCTCGGCCGCCCGGAGGACGTCGGCGACGCCTGCGTGTTCCTGGCCTCCCGGCTGGCGTCCTGGGTGACGGGCCACGACCTCGTGGTGGACGGAGGGGCCTCGGCCCGGCCCACCTGGTGAACCGGTGAGCACACCGCGCCCCGCGTCCGTACCCCTCCCGTAGGGCCGGATTGCCGGAAGGCGGGGACGACGTGCGGGGACGCGGGAGCGGGGCGACGGGCGACGGCGCGGGGGACGGGGCCCGGGGCGGCCGCCGCACCCGGCGACTTCAAGGGCTGGCGCTGCTGGGCGCCGTGCTGGTCCTGCTCCTCTTCGGCGGCGCGGCCCCGGCGAGCGCCCACGCCGCCCTCCGCGGCAGCGACCCCGAGGACGGAAGCGTCGTCAAGTCCGCGCCCCGGCACCTCACCCTGACGTTCACGGAGTCCGTAGGGCTGCTCGACGACTCCTTCCGCGTCTACGGCCCCGACAACCGCCGGGTCCACCTGGGCGAGCCGCGGCACGCGGACGGCGGCTCCGACACCGCCCGCACCGAGCTGCCCGGCGGCCTCGCCGACGGCACCTACACGGTGGCGTGGCGGGTGGTCTCCGCCGACAGCCACCCGGTCTCCGGCGCCTTCACCTTCTCCGTCGGCAAGCCCTCGCCGACACCGCCGGCCGCGCCCGCGGACCACGCCGAACACCCGGTCACCAAGAGCCTCTACGACACCGGCCGCTATCTCGCGTACATCGCCGCCGCGCTGCTCATCGGCACGGCGGCGTTCGCGGCGCTGTGCCGGCCGCCGGACCCGGCCCCGCTGCGGCTGCCGCTGCTCACCGGCTGGTGGACGCTGCTGACGGCGACGACCGGCCTCCTCGTCCTGCGCGCCCCGTACGAGAAGGGCGCCTCGCCCGCGACCGCCCTCGACCTCCCGGCGTTCGCCGACGCCCTCACCGGCCGCCCCGGACTGGCCCTGCTGACCCGTCTGGCCCTGCTGCTGCTCGCGGCGGCGGCCCTGCTGGCACCGCCCGTCCGGCGCGCCGCCCCCCGGGTCCGCCTGGCCGCCGGCGCGGCACTCGCCCTCGCCCTGGCGCTGACCTGGGCGGCGGCCGAGCACGCCTCCGCCGGCATCCAGGTCCCGGTGGCGATGGCGTCGTCCGTGCTCCACCTGCTGGCGACGGCGTGCTGGCTCGGCGGTCTGACGGCCCTGCTCCTGACCCTGTACCGCGCCGGGACCCCGCCGCCGGCCGCCACGGTCGCCCGCTTCTCCCGGCTGGCCTTCGCCTCGGTGACCGTCCTGGTCGTGACCGGCGTCTACCAGTCGTGGCGCGGCCTCGGCTCCTGGTCGGCCCTCACCGAGACGTCGTACGGACGCACCCTGACCGTGAAGCTCGCCGTCACCGTCTTCCTGCTGGCGGCGGCGGCGCTGTCCCGCCGCTGGACGGCCCTTCTCGCGCGACCCGCGACGGCGGTGGCCGAGGCGCGGGTACCGGAACCGGTGGGCGCGCCCGGGACCCCGCCGGCGCCGCCGAGATGGGCCGCCCCGCCGCCGGACGGTCCGGACGCCCTCCGCCGCCGTGCCCTGCGCCGTTCCGTACTGGCCGAGGTCGTCGTGGCGGTGGTCGTCCTGCTGGTCACCACGGTGCTGACCGGCACCCTCCCGGCCCGTGCGGAGGCCGAGGCGGCCAGGGCGCCCGAGCCGCAGGTGGCGGGCCTGCCCGGTGCGTCGGCGTTCACGGTCCCCTACGACGTGGGCACGCCCGGCGACCGGGGCACGGTGCAGATCACGATGGACCCGGGCCGGGTGGGTGAGAACGGCCTCCAGGCGGTGGTCTTCGGCGCCGACGGCGGCCTGACCTTCGTACCGGAGCTCCGTATCTCCTTCACCCTCGAGGCGAAGGACATCGGCCCCATCGACGCGAAGGCGACCGACCGCGGCGGTTACTGGGCCACCAACGACCTCAACCTGCCCCTCGAGGGCTCCTGGACGATGAAACTCACGATCCGGGTCTCCGAGGTGGACCAGGTGAGCGAGGTCCGGCAGGTGCGGATCACCCGCTGATTCCACCGGCTTTCAAGATCGAAATCAAAAACTCAAGATCAAGTAATCAAGATCGAAAAATATGGTCCGTTAATTCTTCGGGAATTCCTCTACAACCTTCCGTTGCGTGCGCATGTCTGGCTGATCGCAGGGGTGTTGGGGTCCATGAAGAGGAGCTCGGAAACGTGACCATGCGTTCTTTCGTCCGGCGGGTGGGGCCGCGAGTCGAGCGGAAGGCCGCCGAACGGGTGTGGCAGCTGCGTACGATGCGGCGGCGCCGCACGGCGGCGGTCACGGAACCGGGGTTCCGCC